>DASQPK010000016.1:0-5098 GCA_035643995.1 Steroidobacteraceae bacterium
GCGGCCATGATCGACAAATACCGTATTGCCATTGAAGAAATAATTGCCGGTGTCGATCACAGTGCCCCCGATCGGTGCTTTCACCGGCGTGCCGGCGGGTGCAGCGATGTCCATGCCGCTATGCGGGTTGCGAGACTCGCCATTGAATATGCGGCGCATGCCAAATGAGCTGCTGCGCACGCCGGGCACCGGTTGTTCCAAGCGCAGTGTCCGCGGCTGATCGTCAGTCCAGCTGCTCATGGCATGATCGATGACCAACTTCTCGCGATTCACCCGTTCAAGATCGGCGTGAGATAAGTTCACTTGCGCCGGCGCCACCTTGAGGGACTGACTGGCGTAGAGCTTTTCGCCGACAACGAATTCGACCTCTTGCCGCGCATCGTTGCTGTGTATCAGGACCTGCCGCGGCGCCAGCGGCGCCGATAAGGGGATGCCGATGACGGCGAACCAGTCCGCGCCGTCCTGAATCACCATGGCGCGATGCCCATCAACCTCGACATAGGGCATTGAATTGCCGTGAAAGTTGAGGCGGATGATTTTCACGCCGCCCGGCACCGCGCTCTCGCGCGGCAACACGTAGGAAAAGCCAAGCGACGGCGCCAAGCAGAGAAGCAATACGGCGCAGCGCCTCAAGACCCCTCAACCTTGGCGCGAATTTTTCCCACCGCGAGGCGCGCTTCAATGATGGTTCCCGGCGCCGCATCCGCGGCGTCGAGCAAAATTCCACCGCCTTTGCGACTGACGATGGCGTAACCGCGGTCCAAGGTAGCCAGCGGACTCACCGCGTTCAGAGTGCGCGCCAGAGGGGAGAGCCGCTCCCGTGCAACATGCAGCCGGGCGAGCACCGCGGCCTTGAGCCTCGCAAGTAAGGCCGCTTGCCGGGCAGCCGCCCCGCGAACCCGCGCCACCGGACTCAATTGCCACAACCGGCTGCGGCGCTCACCCAGCACCGAGCGGCGGTCGGCGAGAATCTGCCGCAGGGCCCGCGACATCCGCTGTTCCAACTCGTCCAGACGTTGCGTCTGCTGCGATAGTCTCGCCGCGGGACTGACCAATGCCGCTCGCCCAATGAGCCAACGCAGCCGTTCGCGCTGTGCCTCGACTCTGCGGCGCAAGCCTCGCTGCAGGCGCTGAGCGAGGCGCGCCAAGGAAGCAATCCATTCTTCGCCGTCGGGCACGGCAATTTCGGCCGCGGCGGATGGCGTCGGCGCGCGCACATCCGCGGCGAAATCGGCGATCGTGAAGTCGATCTCGTGGCCGATGCCGCTCACGACCGGAATCGGCGAGGCGACGATGGCGCGAGCCAATGCCTCGTCGTTGAACGCCCACAAGTCCTCGAGCGAGCCGCCGCCCCGGGCCAAAATGAGGACATCGCACTCGGCGCGCCGGCCGGCCAAGCGAATCGCAGCCGCGATCTCCGCGGCCGCGGTAGCGCCTTGCACGGACACGGGATAGATCAACACGGGAACGGCGGCAAAACGGCGCGCCAGCACATGCAGGATGTCGCGAATCGCGGCGCCGCTGGGCGAGGTGATGACGCCGATTCGCTTGGGGATCATGGGCAGGGGGCGTTTGCGCTCCGGCGCGAACAAGCCTTCCGCCGCAAGCTTCGCCGACAGTTCTTCGAACTGGCGCTTCAGAGCTCCTAAACCTGCGTCCTCCATGTGATCGACGACGAGTTGATATTCGCCGCGCGGCTCGTACAAGCCGATGCGCGCCCTCACCAGCACTTTTTGGCCGTCCCGCGCGGCGAAAGTACACAGCATATTTCGCTGCCGGAACATGCAGCAGCGTACCTGGGCGGTCGCATCCTTCAGCGAGAAATACCAATGTCCGGAGCTGGGTTTGGCGAGATTGGAGATCTCCGCCTCCAGCCAGAGTGAGCCAAAACCGCGCTCCAGCAGCACGCGGACCTCCCGGTTGAGGCGTGAAACGCTATAAACGTCGCGGTTTTCGGCCATTTCCATGCACGCATGATACTGCGGTTTACCGCACAGCACCCGCAAGGTACAATGCGCCGCCTCTTAGACGAACCTGGAACGCAAATCGTATGCGGATTCTTGAAGAGGCACTCACTTTCGATGATGTGTTGCTGGTGCCGGCATATTCTGAAGTCCTGCCCCGCGATGTCTCCCTGTCGAGCCAGCTGACCCGCGAAATCCGCGTCAATCTTCCCGTCGTATCGGCCGCCATGGATACGGTCACCGAGGCGCGCCTGGCGATCACCATCGCGCAGGAGGGCGGCATCGGCATCATTCACAAGAACATGTCCATCGACAATCAGGCGCGCCAGGTCGATCGGGTGAAAAAATTCGAAAGCGGCGTCATCAGCGATCCCATCACTGTCAACCCGGACATGACCATTCGCCAAGTTCTGGAGCTGACGCGCGCCAAGAACATCTCCGGCGTGCCGGTGGTGCTCGGGACAAAAGTGGTCGGCATCGTCACGCACCGTGACCTTCGCTTCGAGACCAAGCTTGATGCGCCGGTTTCCTCGGTAATGACGCCGAAGGATCGGCTGATTACCGTGCGCGAAAACGCTCCGAAGGACCAGGTGCTCGCGCTGCTGCACAAGCATCGCATCGAGAAGGTATTGGTGGTAGCGGGTGACCATGAACTGAAGGGCATGATCACCGTCAAGGATTTTCAAAAGGCGACGGAATTCCCGAATGCCTGCAAAGACAGCGTGGGGAGCCTGCGCGTCGGCGCGGCGGTGGGTACGAGGCCGGACACGCTGGATCGAGTCGGTGCGCTGCGTGAGGCGGGAGTAGACGTGGTCGTGGTCGATACCTCGCATGGTCACCATTGCGGCGTGTTGGAAATGATCTCGAAAATCAAGGCGAAGTATCCGGACATACAGCTGATCGGCGGCAATATCGTCACCGCCGAGGGGGCGCTGGATCTGGTCAAGCACGGTGCCGATGCGGTCAAGGTGGGCATCGGTCCGGGCTCCATCTGCACGACGCGCGTCATCGCCGGCGTCGGTGTACCGCAAATCAGCGCGATTTCACGCGTTGCAAAGGCGCTCGAGGGGACGGGCGTGCCCGTCATAGGCGACGGCGGCATTCGCTATTCGGGCGACATTGCCAAGGCTTTGGCGGCGGGCGCGCATTGCGTGATGATCGGCGGCATGTTCGCCGGGACCGAAGAGTCCCCGGGCGATGTGGAACTGTATCAAGGCGGTTCATACAAGGCTTATCGCGGCATGGGGTCGTTGGGCGCCATGGCGCAGGCGCACGGCTCAAGCGACCGCTACTTTCAGGACTTCACCTCGGAGCTTGAAAAACTGGTGCCCGAGGGCATCGAAGGCCGCGTTCCTTACAAGGGCAGTTTAGTGTCGATACTTCACCAGCTCTCTGGCGGGTTGCGCGCCGCCATGGGATACACCGGCAGCGGCAGCATCGAGGAGATGCGGACGCGGCCGCAGTTCGTGCGCATAACCAGTGCGGGCGTTCGCGAGAGTCACGTTCACGATGTGACCATTACCAAAGAAGCGCCCAACTACCGGATCGGTTGATGTCCGACATTCATGCGGACAAGGTCCTGATACTCGATTTCGGAGCCCAGTACACGCAATTGATTGCGCGCCGCATCCGCGAGATCGGCGTGTATTCCGAGATCTATGCCTGTGATGCGCCTTTGAGCGAGATCATGAAATTCTCGCCCAAGGCAATTGTCTTGTCCGGCGGTCCCGAATCGGTTTACGACGCGAAAGGTCCTGAGGCGCCTCGCGAGATTTTCTCAATGGGCGTACCCGTGCTGGGGATTTGCTACGGCATGCAAGCCATGGCTGCGCAATTGGGAGGCCAGGTCGAAGGCTCATCTCACCGCGAGTTCGGCGCCGCTCAAGTCAGGCCGACGAATGGCTCGCAGCTGCTTGACGGCCTGGAAGACAATCGCGACGCCCAAGATCGACGCGTGCTGGATGTATGGATGAGTCACGGCGATCGCGTGGTCGCGGTGCCGCCCGGATTCCATGTCATCGCCGCCAGCGACAATGCGCCACTCGCCGCGATGGCCGACGAGTCGCGGCATTTATACGGCCTGCAGTTTCACCCCGAAGTCACGCACACTCTGCAGGGCGGTGAGATTCTGCGGCGTTTCGTTCGGGAGATCGCCGGTTGCTCCGCAAGCTGGGCAACGCGCAACATAATCGATGACAGCATCGCGCGGATCCGCGCGCAGGTGGGGAGCGAGCGCGTGCTGCTGGGATTGTCGGGCGGCGTCGATTCGTCGGTGCTGGCGGCGCTGCTGCACCAAGCGATCGGCACTCAGCTGACCTGCGTATTCGTCGATCATGGATTGCTGCGTTTGGGCGAGGGCGATCAAGTCATGGCGACATTCGCCGAACACATGGGCGTGAAAGTCGTTCGCGTCGATGCCGAGCAGAGATTTTTAAGGGCGCTGGCGGGCGAAGCGGATCCGGAGAAGAAACGAAAAATCATCGGGCGGGTGTTCGTCGAAGTGTTCGATGAAGAGGCCACGAAACTCAAGGACGTCAAGTGGCTGGCGCAGGGCACGATCTATCCGGACGTCATCGAATCGGCGGGCGCCAAGACCGGCAAGGCGCATGTCATCAAGTCGCACCACAATGTGGGCGGCTTGCCGAAGCACATGAAGCTCAAACTGCTGGAGCCGCTGCGCGAGCTGTTCAAGGATGAAGTCCGAAAGCTGGGCGTTGAGTTGGGGCTGCCCAAGGAGATGGTGCATCGCCATCCCTTTCCGGGGCCCGGACTCGGCGTGCGAATTTTGGGGGAAATTCACAAGTCACATGCGGATCTTTTGCGCCGCGCCGATGCGATCTTCATTGAAGAGCTGCGCACCCATGATCTCTACGATAAGGTCAGCCAGGCCTTCGCAGTTTTTCTGCCCGTACGATCAGTCGGCGTCATGGGCGATGGACGGCGCTATGACTATGTGATCGCACTGCGTGCCGTTGAAACCATTGACTTCATGACCGCGCGTTGGGCGCGACTGCCGTACGAATTTCTCGATCGCGTCGCGCACCGGGTGATCAACGAAGTGCCGGGAATATCCCGCGTGGTCTACGACATTTCAGGAAAGCCGCCGGCGACGATTGAGTGGGAATAGAAACATA
>DASQPK010000017.1:0-5767 GCA_035643995.1 Steroidobacteraceae bacterium
ATCTTCATCTTCTGGGTGTCGGCTGCGTTGACAATGCTTGCTGTGATCGGCAGGACGATTAAGGCCACCGCCACACCGGTCGCCTTGAGGATATCCCAACGACTAAACGCAAGAGTGCCGTGCATTTTATGTGGAACTCCAATTCGGGGGCAGTGGCTATTTGACCGTAAAGATATGCCTATTTTTCGCTCTGTCTAGACCTCTGCTCGAAGTACGTTGTTTCTGACCCGATGCGGTCTATCAGTGCCCTTGCGGCGCATAACGACCCTGCGAATCCCATGGCGAGGGGGGCAATCAAGAGCCCGGCTCGCACCGGGCTCCTGGTCGGGTCCTGCTCAGTTGTGGCGCGATTTCAAATGCAGTCGTTGTGCAGCACACCGGTGGTGGGCCCCGTAATGCAGGGAATGGCACCGAGATATTCATAGATGGCGCGCAACTCGCGCTCCGTCATGTGCCGCAGCGATGGCCAAGGCATGATCTGCAGCAGATCACCGTCGAAAGGCACGCTGGCCGGGTAGCAGCCGGTGGTCACGAGGCTTGAACAGTTCGGATGCACGTGATCGAGATCTGCGCCTGTCCGAATTATGTAAAGGAACTCCTGAAATGTGCGCCCGCCGACAGGCCGGCCGGTCTTGTCGGGTGTCAGATTGCGAGACGTAATGGGCGGTGTAACCCCGGCGACCTGTGCCGCGAAGACTCTGCCGCCTCCTAAGTAAGTGGCCTGATTGACCACGGCAGGCTCACTTCCCTTGAAGTAGGGACTCTCGTTCGGTGCGAATTCCGTCGCGGTACCGCCCGAGTGGCACATGTTGCAAGTCGCGACTGCGTTGACCAGGTAGCTGCCCAGTCCCACGAGCTCCGGATCCTTGTGCCGCAGATTCAATGGAACCGGCGCGATTTCGAAACCTCGGCGAATTTTAGACTGCTCGCGGTACGCGTCATCGTCATCGGCTAGCGCACGCGAGATTCCACTCAATGATCCAGCGCCAACCAGCACGGCGAATGCGGCGCCCGCTGTCAGCGCGATAAGTACTTGTTTGACCTTCATGGCTTCTCCCTTTGGATTGTTCCCGGTGCGAATAGCGCACCGATAACGCACCTTCGGGCCCGTGAAGCGCTCGGGCAAGCTGCAAAGCACGGCAAGCGGCGGAATCAGAGGGCATGCCGTGCAATACCGTGCACTGCTGCTGGTAGGCGCCCGTGGCTCCGTTCGCTCCGTGGTAAACGGGTGTTGGATAATCCAACACCAACTGTTGAGTTATCCACCTGCGCACCCGCTCGCGCCAGCCGGCGCCCAAATTGATGGAAATCGGCAAATCTGCGATGCTTATTCGCCACTTTCACCGTCTAGCTGAGTGTTAGCTGGGTCGCGAAGGAAGGGAGCGATAATGATTGGAACAAGGCAGTTTCGAGTGTCCGCAACCGTGGCAGCGTTATTTCTTTCGCTCGGCGTGTTTGCGGAGCCGCCGCGCTCGGATCACCCAATTCTAGGCGCCTGGAACCTGACCCCTCCGAGCTCTCCATACTCATCATGCGTTGAGAGAGGTATATTCGGCGCCGACGGTCGCTACCGCTCTACGAGCGGTCAGGAAATATCCGTGTCCGAATATACTATTTCCTCCGAGCCGAGCGAGAAGGGCTTCTACAAGTATGTGGACGTTGTATTGGAAACCAACGGGCTGCCCGACTGTTCTGGAAACGTTATGCCGGTGGGAGACGTTGCCACTAATTACTTGCGCTTCGGCGATGGGTATAACGAATTTCTGATGTGTCGTGAGGAGAACGTGCGCTCGTGTTTTGTCGTGGCGCGCCGTGCTCCGACGAGCTGAGTCAAAGAGAGGGGTGCATGCACTACTTGCTTTTCTACGAGTTCGTGACTGACTACGTCGCGCGTCGCGCAGCGTTTCGGTCTGCGCACCTATTGGCAGCCTGGAAGGCACAGGAGCGGGGGGAACTGATTCTTGCCGGTGCGTATGCCGATCCCGTGGATGGCGCGGCCCTGCTGTTTCGATGCGATTCAAAGGCCGTTCCCGAACGCTTCGTCGCATCGGATCCCTACGTCATAGGCGGTCTAGTAACGCGATGGCATATTCGCGAGTGGACCACGGTGGTGGGGGAGGACGCGACAACTCCGGTGAGGCCCGGGACGCCTTAAGACATTGAAGCTGAACACTGGAATCTTTCTCGGAACAGAAATGGATTCTAGAAACCATTTGACACTCAGGCGGGCAGAAGTGGAGGACCTGGACTTTGCGTTTCGGGTGCTCAAGGAAACGATGCGGGACTATGTGATCGCAACGTGGGGCACATGGCGGGAAGAGAAGTCGCGGTATGAGACGACTGAACAGGTGGCCGCGGGTAGGACGGAGGTGATCGAGCTTGGTCAGGTCCCGATCGGCGTGCAGCTCGTCGATCGTCAGAGAACGCACATTCAATTGTTGCAGCTGTATATCACCAAGGAGTTTCAGCGGCGGGGGTTCGGTACGCAGTTGGTTGAGCGTCTCTTCGTGGCAGCCCGGGAGGCGAAGCTGCCGATCCGATTGCGTGTGTTGGCGGTCAATCCGGCGCGTGCGTTCTATGAGCGGCTTGGGTTTATCGTGGTTGAAACTACGCCGGAGCGATATTTTATGGAGTGGTTTCCTTGAACTCCGCTCAATGGTGGACGCGATCGATCAGCATCAGATCCGAGCTTTCCTGCACCCGATCGAACACGATTTCTTGACCGTTGCCGGAGACGTCGAAATCCTTGATGACGAAATTGCGGGAAAGACTGGTGAGCTGCCGTTGCATGCCGGTGTCGAGATCGACCTGCCACAGGTTCTTGTTGCCGATCTCGCCGCGCAATATCACCAACGTATTCGATCCGCGCAAAAAACTCACGCGTCTCGCACCGCGGGTCAGGATCAGACTGTGCAACGGGTGAACCCTGCCGTCCGCGGCTGCTGCCCTCAAGGGAAAAGTCGTGCCCACATCCGCCCCTGAGTAAACCACGAACAGTCCGTCGGGGGACCAAACCGGATCGATCGAGTACTCCGACACCAACAGCACCGGAGAGCCGCCGTTGGGGGAAAATTTGAATAGCCGCGGCGTGCCATTCTGATTCACCGCACAGGCAATCGATTGTCCGTCCGGTGCCCATGCCGGCGAGCCCCGCAATTCGAGCGCGTCGCTGATGACTTTCGGATCGCTTCCGTCGTCATGCATCACGTGCAGCCGCGTGCGGCCATCCGTTTCCGTGACGAATGCGATGCGCCCGTCCGGTGAGATCGACGGAGCACCGGTGATCCGCGCAAGGGGGTCGCTCCAGATTTCTGCAGATGTTCCCGCCGCCAGTTTCCAAATCCCTTCGCGTCCGCCTTCGGAGCTGACGTACAACAGTTTGTCCGGGCCGAATCGCGGCGACGTCGCGTGCGAACCCGGGAGCGCGACGCGAGTAACGCCGGTCTCCGTCAGCGCTCGATCGGAAATCGGCACGCGCCACAGCGTCGATTTTGACCTCGCAACCGTCACCACGAGACGGGCGGCATCCTCGCTGGCGGCAAGGGAGGTATACCGCTCGATGCCCGATGTCAGCCGATGCGCGATTCGCCGCTCGACATCCATCGAATAGAGCCAGGGCCCCGAACCATCTCGATCGGCGGCAAGGTAGAGCAGTGTTCGCCCATCGAGAAAAACCGGGTGAGTGACCCGGGTGTTGAGAAAGGTGATTCGCTCGGGCGCGCCTCCGCGCGTGCTGACCCGCCAGATGTCCCACTCATTCGGCGGCACGCCCCGCACGAAGTAGATGAAGGCGCTGTCGGGCGACCAAATCGGAAAATGGCAGTGCACGCCGGAGGGTGCCACGTAGATCTGCCGAACGGCGGTCTGCTGGGGTTCCTGCACAAACAAAGGGTCGCCCGGCGCCGTCGTGTGATAGACGAGGCGCCCATCACGCGACCAATCGAACTCGGCGGTCTGCCCAAGATAGGGCCGCAGCGAACCGCCCGCGGTCGGTGCCGCTTGGAGACTGATGTCTTCAGGTCTCGAGCCATCCGGCTGGCGCGTCCAGATGGAGACCAGCGACGCGTCCGGAGAAAAGCCGAGGGTGCGAATCGATGGATTGACCAGCTCGGGCACGCTGCCGCGGGTCAGATTTTGCAAGCGGCCGCTGCCGACCTGGGTCACCCACACATCCATCGGTCCGTCCCGATCTGAGAGAAACGCCACCTGGCTTCCATCGCGCGACATCGCCGCCGCGTTTTGCGTCCCCTCGATGTCGGTGAGCGATCGGTATTGCGCGTTGGCCAGCGGGTTCTTCCAGAAGTACTCGGTGCGCACCAGCTGCCACCATCCGATGCTCGCGCAGGCCAGCACGGCGGCCCCGGCCCACCACAGCCAACGGTATCGAGGCGCGCGCGGCGCATCCTGTTCGCCCGCTGTCACCGTCTCGGCAGCACCGCTTTGTTCGCGCGCAAGTCTTGCGCTGCGACCACCCCACCAGGCGTCCAGCTCAGAGCGGAACGCGTAGACGGATCCCTGCTTGTCATGAAGGTGGCGATGAACCGGCATCGCCTCGCGCCGTTCCCAGCGCTGCACGGTGCTGACGTCGCGCTTGAGATACGCAGCGATTTTCTTCCACGAGTCCAGCCGGCCTTCCTGCCCGGCCGTTGAAGGTTCATTCACGCCCGCGATTCCTTGATTCCAACCTTGATCGGCGCCGACTCCGGCATGACGCACAGAGCAATCAGGCCCACCACCACGCCGCCGATCATGTACCACGCCGGCGCGAGCGGACTGCCGGTCAAGCGGGTCAGCCAGGCGACGATGAATTGGGTGGATCCACCGAAGATGGAAATCGATAGTGCGTAAATGATGGCCAGCGCGCCGGAACGCACCCGGTGCGGCAGCGACTCCGTGATCGCCACCAAGGAGGTGGACGTGGAGAGCGTTGATGCACTCGCCAGTACCCCGCATGCGACATAGAGCGCAACGCCGCTCCGTTCACGCTCGAGCAGTGCGAAGCACGGAAAAACGGCGATCGCCAGGCACAGCCACGGAATGATCATGACGGGTTTGCGCCCGAAGCGATCGGAGAGCCAGCCGCCCAAGGGATCGCAGACGACGCCACACAGGCCGACGATGGCCGTGGCACCGAAGGCAATCTGGGCGGGCATGCCGAGCGTCGAGCCGGCGTAGGTCGTCATGTACTGCAGCAAATAGTTGGTCGTGGTGGCCGCCGCCAGCAGTGCCAATCCCGCAGCCGCGATGCGCCCATAACTGCGCAGTGTCGGCGACTCGCCGGCAGCGTGCGGCGGCCGCAATGTTTCGCTCAAGGTCCGGCGCAGCACAAAGCCCACCGGAATGATCACCGCGCCTGCCAGCAGCGCGACGCGCCACCCCCAGCTGTCGAGCTGTTGGGTGTTCAATGCGCCGGCCAGGGCGATACCAACTACGCCTGCAACCATCACGGCCATATCGGCGCTCATGGCCTGCAGCGAGATGTACAAGCCGCGGCGCAGCGGCGGGGCGGCCTCCATCAGGAAGGCGGTGCTGGGACCCACCTCACCGCCGAGCGCGAAACCTTGTACCAGGCGGAACCCGACGGCAAGTATGGGCGCCAGCATGCCGATGGACGCATACGAGGGAATCAGCGGCAGACCCACGACGCCGATGCCGATCAAGGCGAATGAGGCGAGCATGGCCGGCTTTCTGCCGATGCGATCGCCGAGGCGGCCCAATACGATGGCTCCCAGGGGCCGCGTCAAGAACCCGGCGCCGAAGGTGGCGA
>DASQPK010000018.1:0-2510 GCA_035643995.1 Steroidobacteraceae bacterium
GACGCGGATTTGGCGCGTGATCAACAGCTGGTTGCTCGCGATGGATCCGGATCCGTGGGAATACATGCACAGCCGCATGCGCCGCCTCGAAGAGGCCGTGTTCGCGCGGGAGAGCGCGGCGACGCCTCCAACGCCGGATAGTCCTGCGCCACGCCTCGCGGAGGAGAAACCTCGATGAGCGGCTCTCGAGTTGAACTCGTCGCGCGGGTTACCGGCGGGGAGACGACCGCAGGGCTCTGCGGCGCCCTGAAGGTGACTGCGGCGGCATGCCATGAGCAGCGAGCGAAGATGTAGGCAGACCCCCATGGAAAGACACCCAATGGAAAGCGAATCTAGTGTGTTCCGCCGTTACGCCCGGTGGTTGATTGCCCACCGCGTGCTGGTCGGGCTGGCTATTCTGGGCGCCACCGTTTTTCTGGTGAGCCGCATCGGCGTCCTTCAGTTTGACTCCAATGTTGAGCTGTTTGCACCGCAGACACATCCGTACGTCGTCACGACGCATTTGATGGAACAAGTCTTCGGCGGCAAGTACGTCGTCGTGATCGGCATCACGCCGAAGCAGGGCGATGTCTATCAGCCGGGGGTGCTCGCAAAGATCAAGCGCATCCAGGACGGCGTCGAGCAACTCCCCGAGGCGGTTCGGCATAACATTTTGAGTTTGGCCGCGCGCAAGGTGAAGACGATCAAAGGCCGCGCTGAGGGCATGGAAGTGCGCCCGATGATGGAGTCAGTGCCCCAAACGCCGGAAGACATCGCGAAGTTGAAGAGCGCAGTGGCCTCGATGCCCATTTACATCAACTCCCTGGTGTCGCCGGATGGTAAGTCGGCGGCCGTGATCGCGGACTTCAAGCAAGACGTAAAAAGGTTCCCGAACTGGATCGCGCTCTTGGCGGGCATGCGCAAAATTGTCGACCGCGAGCGCGACAACTCGGTCGACATCCACCTGGGTGGAACGCCGATCGTTGCCGAAGCGGCGGATGTTGAGTTCGCTACGATGCCGGCGTTCTTTGGTGCGGCGCTCCTCATCATCATGGCGATCCAGTACTGGTCATTCCGCAGCGTGCAAGGAATGCTGCTTCCGATGATCACCGGCATCTTGAGCGTCCTGTGGGCGCTGGGTGGCATGGGTCTGCTGCACGTTCACATGGATCCCTTGAGCATCACAACGCCCATTCTGATTTTGGCGGTCGCCGCAGGACATGCGATCCAGGTGCTCAAGCGCTATTACGAGGAATACAACCGCTTGCAGGGCGCCGGTATGCCGATGCGCGAGGCCAACCGAGCAGCGGTAGTGGAATCGATCGCGCGCGTGGGTCCGGTCATGGTCACGGCGGGTTCGATCGCGACCTTGACCTTCTTCTCCCTCGCCACGACCGGCAGCTCCGCGGTCCAGCACTTCGGGGTCTTTTCCGCTTGCGGCGTGCTCGCCGCCATGATCCTCGAGCTGACGCTCATTCCAGTGCTGCGCTCGGCGCTGCGCCCGCCCAAGAAGCGTGAAACCGCGCGCGAACGCAAGGCGGGGATAGTGGACCGCCTCCTGTTGGGACTGGCGAACAATCTGGTGGGCGGCCGGGCGCCGTGGATTGTTGCAGGCGGCCTTGCCGTCCTGGCGCTCGCGGGTGTGGGACTGCTCTTCGTGCGGGTCGATAACAACTTCAGGCTCTACTTTAAGCCCATGAGTACGGTGCGCATCGATGATCGGTCACTCAACAGTAGCTTCGGCGGCACCGATTCGCTGCAGTTTCTGGTCCAGACCCCAGCACAAGATGGCGTCAAAGACCCCAAGGTCTTGCAGGGCATGGCCGACCTGCAGGCATTCCTGGAAAGTCAGCCCGATGTGGGCAAGACGCAGTCACTGGCGGATCTGACAAAACGCATGAACCAGGCGATGCATGCGGATGATCCGCGGTTCTACGCCATTCCGGAGAGTCGTGACCTGATCGCCCAGTACTTGTTCCTGTATTCGCTGTCCGGAGATCCGCAGGACTTCGACAGCTTCGTGGACAACGACTATCAGCGGGCGAGCGTTTGGGCATATTTCAAGAATGAGAGCACGAGCTATGCGGATTCAGTCGCGCAAAAAGCGCAGGCGGTCATTGCCAAGAGCTTCCCGCCCGGCACCACCGTGCAGATGGGCGGCTCGCTCCCGGAGATAATTGCGCTCAACAGCGTCATCGTTCGCGACAAGTTCCGCAACATGGCGCAGATGGCCCTTATTGTCTTCATTCTGGGCTCGATCATCTTCCGCTCGCCGGTGGGGGGCCTGTTCGTCGTCACGCCGCTCATCGCGGTGACCCTCGCAAACTTCGGGTTGATGGGGTGGCTCAATATCACGCTCGACATCACCGCCATGTCCTCAGCTGCCATGGCCATCGGCATCGGAGCGGATTACGAGATCTACCTGCTGTTTCGATTCCGTGAGGAGCTCGCCCGCAGCGGCAACCTGCTCGCCGCCACGCGCGACTCGCTGTTGACGTCGGGTAAGGCCATTTTATTCGTGGCCCTGTCTG
>DASQPK010000019.1:0-6995 GCA_035643995.1 Steroidobacteraceae bacterium
GTGGCCGCGCCGGCGCCGGCCGCGATGGGCGTGCTCCAGGAAATCGTGGTTACCGGCGCAAACAAAGTGCAGCAAGAGCAGTTAGGCGACTTGAAACTCTATCGCGTACCTGAGCGCACGACGCTTGCCAGCCGCCAATCAAAGCAGGTGCGGCTGATGGATCAGTCGGGCATTCCGGTCACGACGATCTATGGCCTGGACCTTGACGACGACGCGGATTCCACGGGCCCGGCGCATCGCTGGGTTCGGACGAAAAACACCGTCGCGAATCACTTGGGGCTGCCTTTGCCATCAGGCTCTGTCGCCGTATTCGGCCCGTACAACGGCGAGCAATTGTTGCAGCACGAATCGGAACTGCGCGATGTCGCCGTCGATGAAGAGGTCGAGATCGACCTAGGCGAGAGCCCGGACGTCCAGGTTTCGGGGGAGGTGGAGGAAACCCACATCGACTCCGCGCACGCGAAAGTGTTGCCCTTGGTGCCGGGAGTGTCCCTGCGTTCCGTCAAAGTCGACAATGTTCAGCGCGTCGAGGTCAGCAATGCCCGCGCCGCGGGAATCGACTTTGAGTTGAGACTGCGAATTCCGGAAGGCGCGCGCGTCGTGCGCACCGATCATCCGCTGGGGACCAAGAACGGCAGACCTATCTTCCGCTTCAAGGTACCCGCCAATCAAACGGTCGCGGTGCGCTTTCAAACCCAGGGCATCGGCGATGGAATTCTGCGTACTCCATAGCGGTTGGCGGCCTCTCAACTAGCTTACAATTGCCGCATGCCGGAACACCTTACCCAAAAAGCCGGGCCGCAATGGTGAGAAGCCGCCAATCGCGGATCAAGAACTACTTCGCGGAAAACAGGCTGTTCACCATTCGCAGCATCGTCGCGGGCGTCATCGCCGCGGTGCTGCTCTTTACCGTTGCCGGGCGCCTGTTCTACCTGCAGGTGCTCAAGCACGACTACTACGCGAATCTGTCGCAGGGCAACAGCATTCGCACCGAGCCCATCCCGCCCAGCCGCGGCTTGATTCTGGACCGTCACGGCGTGGTGTTGGCCGATAATCTGCCGGCCTTCAATGTCGAACTCGTTCGTGAACAAATCGGCGACAACAAGGCACTGGACGTCACGCTGGCTCAGTTGGTCAGCATTGGGTTACTGCGCAGCGAAGAGGTCGGCAACATCCGGCGCACGATTCTGCTGCACAAAGTGTACGAGAGCGTGCCGGTCAAGCTGCTCCTGAACGAGGAAGAGATGGCGCGGTTCGCGGTGCATCGCTATCAATTTTCCGGTGTGGACATCCGTGCGCGGCTGGCGCGCCACTACCCGTTGCGGGAGATGGGTGTTCACGCCATCGGCTATGTGAGCGCGATCAACGAACAGGACTTGAAACAAATTGACAGCGCGGAATACGCCGGCACCAGCTTGATCGGCAAACTCGGCGTCGAAGGTGCATACGAACAGAAGCTGCACGGCAAACCGGGTTTTCGAGAATTGGAAGTCAATGCCGCCGGCCGCCCGGTGGACAAGCAGGGGGGCTACGCCTCCAAGCTCAATACTCGCCCACCCGTCGCGGGAGAGGACTTGATCTTGGGCATGGATGTGCGTGTGCAAAGAGTTGCCGAGGAAGCGCTGGTGGGCAAGCGTGGATCGGTGGTCGCGCTCGATCCGAAGACCGGCGACATCATCGCGCTCGCCAGCACGCCGGGCTTCGATCCCAACGATTTTGTCCGCGGCCTGTCGGTCGCGCAGTACGGCGCGCTATCAAATAGCATCGATGTGCCGCTGCTCAATCGCGCCTTGCGCGGCGCCTATCCGCCCGGATCGACCGTGAAGCCCCTGTATGCGTTGGCCGCCCAGAAGTATGGGGTTATTACACCGCTGCAGACTCAATATTGCCCGGGTTACTTCACGCTGCCCGGCAGCAGCAACAAGTATCGGGATGATGAAGTTCATCACGACGTGGACATGCGTACCGCGATTTCCAGATCCTGCGACGTTTACTTCTACCGGCTCGCGGAAAAGTTGGGCATCGATCATATGCATGAGTTCATGAGCGCCTTTGGCTACGGGGAGTTGACCGGCATCGATATTCCGGGCGAAAAACCCGGCCTGTATGCTTCACCCGAATGGAAGCGGCGGGTGTTCAAGCGCAAGGCCGATCAGGTATGGTTTCCCGGCGAAACCATCAGCATGGGAATCGGCCAGGGCCCGATTACCGTCACGCCGCTGCAACAGGCGCACTTTGCCGCGGAAATCGCCGAGCGGGGTCAGGTCATCGCCATCCCGCGTCTGGTCGCGGCCACGCGCGCGCCCGGATCGGTGACGATCGTCCCGCGCAGTCCGAGCTTCACCAAACCGGTCAGCATCGCCACCGATGAGCAGTGGAGTGTGATCTTGGATGGCATGGAGTCGGCGGTGACCACCGGCACGGCGCATGTGGCCGGTGCGGGCGCCAAGTACAAATGGGCGGGCAAGACGGGCACGGCTCAAGTGGTGACCGTCAAACAAACCGAAAGCACCAAGCACAAGGACGTGGATGAGCGTAAGCGCGAACATGCGTGGTTCATCGCCTTCGCGCCCGCCGATGATCCGAAGATCGCGATATCCGTGCTCGTGGAAAACGCGGGATTCGGAGCGACTGCCGCGGCGCCCATTGCGCGCAAAGTGATCGACTCGTATTTATTGGCCGATGATGCCGCCGCCCAGCCGAAAAAGATTGCCGAGGGCGGGATCAAAGCGGGCGAAAGGTAGGGCGACTGGCGAGAGTCGGCCTGCGCGGCTAGAACCGCGCGGTGAAATGAACCCCCCAGTTTCTCGGCTCCCCCAATTGCACGTATAGCTTATTCGGAAAGTCCGGCGGTTCATTGCCGAAGAAGAAGCCGCGCACGGTGTAGTTCTTGTCGAGCAGATTGCGGCCCCAGAAGTACACCTCCCACCGCGACGTATCCCAGCCCAGTTTTCCATTCACCAATCCATAGGCGCTGGAGCGGGTATCGTTCGGCGGCAGGTCATAGAAGAAAGCGCCCATGCCGGTGACGTCGAGGCGGGCGTAGGGTCCGCGCGGGTCGCGCCACGTTGCATTGACAGCGGCCTGCCAGGGAGGCGCATGCGGCAGGGCGCGATCGGGCAGCGTCTCGCCGTTTTGCACGAACCCGTGATACTTGCTCTGCAGCAGGCCGAGCGAGCCGCCAAACTCCAGGCTTTTCGCGGCAGCCCAACTGAGCGTGCTCTCCAAGCCGTAGTTGAAACCGGACTTCGCATTGCCGGTGAATAAAATAAACGTGTTGGGATCGTTTGGATCCAATTGTTCACTGGTCAGCAGTTGCTCGTTGTGGCGAATCATGTAGAACAGCGAGGTGTCGATTCGCAGCCGGCCGTCGCTCATTTGTGCTTTGTGGCCGATTTCGACGTTCAAATCGGATTCAGGTGTGAATTGCAGCTGGTTGGCGGGCAGCCCGGGACTTAGGTTGAAGCCGCTCGCCTTGTAGCCACGCGCGATGAGTGCATACACGTGCTGACCATCGGCGACTGCGTAATCGATGGACGCCTGGCCTCCCCACAGATTGTCGGCCGGACCGAAAGTGTTCGCGGTCGTCGGTGCATCGAGATTCGTGGTGCTGTCGTTGTAGCTGCTGGTGTGGCGCTCGCCGCGCAAGCCCACGGACCAGCGCGCGCGTTCGCTGAAATTCCCGTCCAGCTGTCCGTACACGGCAGCGTTGCGCGAGCGGTAGCGGCTCGACACCACGCTCAAGCTGTCCAGGTTCTGGGTCGCATCGAAGGGATCCACATAGGTCCCGGCAATGGTGTCCGTCAAGGACTCGCGCAGCTCGAAGGCATAGACGCCGACAAGCCAGGAGATTCCATGCGCCGCTTCGCGCGCCGGCGTATCGCTCAACCGAATCTCCAAGCTGCGAGTCGATCGGTAGCGCACCTGATACTCGGTAAAGTCATAGGTGTATGGCGCCCACAGCTTGGGGTTGCCCCAATCGCTGTCAAAACCGTAGTTGACCTTCGTGTCTGCATACGAGGCGATGGTCGTGAGCGTCACCGGCCCCCATCCTGAGTACGTCGATCGAGCCGAGAGTCCGGTGGAATATTGCCGATCGACGCTGGGGTGGTCCGATTCCGTGGTGCGGCTGTTGTCGATGGCAAATGCATCGTAGCCGTTGTCGATTTGCGCGCGCAGCAAGGTCAGGTCGACGCGCCAGGCGTCATTCGGCTGGTATTTCCACTTGCCGCGCAAGGTCAGCTCGTCGCGATTATCGGTGTTGCTGCGGCCAAGATAGGCATTGTGATAGAAACCGTCGCTGGTGTATTTCTGTACAGCGAGCCTGAATGCGGAATCCAGCGAGCTCACGGGACCTGTGAGCACGGCGCCATAGGAACGCTCGTTGTAGTCTCCTGCGTCGAATTCCGCGCTGCCGCCGAAGGTGTCGGAGGGATCGGCGCTTTTCACGTAGATGAGGCCGGCGAGGGCGTTGGCGCCGTACAGCGTGCCTTGAGGGCCGTGGAGCACTTCGATGTGATCGACATCGAACAGCGTTGCCGCTCCACCTAAGCCACTGAAGTCGATATCGTCGATCAGGAATCCCACGGACGGATTCGGTGCTCCCTGGTATTGCTGCAGTTCGCCGATGCCGCGGATCTGAAAATACCGCGGCCGCGACGTATCGCCGGCCCAATTTAGATTGGGCACCAGCGGCAGCACATCCTCGAAATGCTGCTGGCCGGCGTCACGCAATGTCGCGCCCGTCAGCACCGAAACGCTGCCCGGCATTTCCTCGAGGGACACTGATCTTAAGGTCGCGGTGACGACGATTTCGTCCAGCGGTTGATTGCTGCCGCCGTCTGCGGCGTTCGCCCCGGTCGCAAGCACCAGTACGGCGAACAGAATACTTGGCGCGGAATGATGACTACCCATGCTCCCTCCGCCGGTACTAACCGGATCAGGTTCAATGGGTTTGCTGGTGGGCCTTTGAGGCTGCCAGCATCTCAGGCCCTAAAGGCCACCCCAGCGTTTGTCGAATTATATCTTAAGTTAAAAAAAGCGCGCGCACTGCACCAACCAACCCACCCACGACCAGGATCACCATGGGTAGGAACGTCATGCCATAGCCCACGTCGCGCTTGCCGGGGTCCTTGACATAGGTGTAGGCGTATAGTTCCCGGCCGACCAAATAGACCACACCCAGGGCCGCCGCAACCAGGGGGCTGAAATAGCGGGAGAAAAGGTATATTCCCGGCAAAAAAGCAATCAACTGTTCCAAAGTATTTTGCTGAACACGGAAAAGGCGCTCGAAAATCTCATTGCCGGTAATAGCCGGCGCCTTGATGCCGTAGCGTCCCCGGGCCGAGCCGACTCTGAAGCCGAACACGATGAACTGCAGAACTGCGAGCGCAGTCACGATATCGACATAAGCCATGGATCTTGTCCCCCTGTTATTGGATTCTAGCACTCCGTCGCCGGCCGCTTTCCGTCAGGCTACAGATTATCGTCATGACACGAGGTCCGCAGTCCGCAATGAGTTTACCCCGAAAATCCACCCGAAACGGTACTCGTGGCTATGCCCACTTGGTCGAGATCGATGTGCCTGTCGCGCGCGTTTGGCGGGCATTGACCGAGCCGGGTTTGATTCGTATCTGGTCAGGTCAAGAGTCTGAGATAGATCCGCGCCAAGGCGGCATGTACCGGATCGGCAAGCGCAACGGCAGCGCGCGGGAAGCACACATCGATATTTTCGAGGTGAATCGGCGCCTGAGGCTCATTTATCTCAACGGCAAGGATTCACCGCGGAGCGACAGCGCCGCGGTGGACGATTTCATCCTGGATACGCGCCGGGGCGAGGGCAAGACGTCGCTGCGGCTTTTGGGGTCCGGAATCCCTGACGCGCCGGAGTGGGACCGAAGCTATGCGAGCATTCGCATGGGCTGGGAACGCTTCATGGGGCGCATCAAAGTGACGCTGGAAAGTCCACCCGTCGCGAAAAAACCCGTAAAACTGGTACCCAAGGATCCGCCTCTCCCCGGGCTTGATGATTAAGGTAGCGCCGAGAATCGGAGTTGCTATGCTTATGTCCGTCAGGTGGGACAAATCAAGTAAGGAGGGGACGATGCTTGGGTTCCTCATTCGCGCCGCGTTGGTCGCTCTGGGACTATGGCTGGCGACGGACTGGGTTTCCGGTGTTTCCATCGACACGCCTTCCACGTTGGTTCTCGCCGGCATACTGCTCGGCGTGGTGAATTCCATCGTCCGGCCCATTGCCATTTTGCTGACTCTGCCGATGACCATCCTCACTCTCGGCTTGTTTCTGCTCGTCATTAACGCCGGCATGGTGGCTTTGGTCGCGTGGATGTTGCCGGGCATGCATGTGACGACCTTCGGCGCGGCCTTTTGGACCTCGATTCTGGTGAGCCTGGTGAGCTTTGTCGGCTCATGGTTTGTGGGCGGCAAGGGCCGGTTCGAGGTGATCCGGAAGCGCGGCTAACGCGGCGACGGCTCGCTGGGGCGACGGCTCACTGAGGGGATGGCGCTTACTGGGTCTTCGGTTCTGCCAAGGTCTTAGGATCCGTGAGGCTCCCGCCGGGCACGGTCAATATGCTTACACCGATGATGGTGATTGCCATGCCGATGAGCTGCACACCGGTAAGATGCTCATGCAGTACCAGCCACCCCAAAAGCGCGGCGATGGCAGGGTTGACGTAGCTGTAAGTGCTGATGATGGTGGGTGTGGTGTTCATTGTGAGCCAGCCATAGGCCGTGTAGGCGAGTCCTGAGCTCAAGAACGTCAGGTAGCACAGCGAGATCAGGCCCGGCGCATTGGGAGGCCAGTGCATCGAGTCGCCGCGGGCGAGCGCAAAAGCCAGCAACATCAGGCCGCCCATCAGCATCTGCAGCGCCATGAACATCATCGAACCCAAGTGCGTCGTGATGTTGCGGTAGTACAGCGTGCCTAAGGACCAGGATGCGCACGCAGTCAACACGCCGAGCTGAGCCAGTGATCC
>DASQPK010000020.1:0-5372 GCA_035643995.1 Steroidobacteraceae bacterium
CGCCCGGTCAAATACAGCGTGCAAAGCCTGCATCTCACGCCGCGCCGCGACTTGAGCCAGCGCGCGCTGGCCTGGAACATCGTGGCGCCCGGCCGGCGCCTCGAGCAAATCGATGCCTATGGCAATATTTCGCACCTGCTCACCATCGAGGAGCCGCATCGTGAAATCCGCATCATCGTTCATGGGGTGGTGGAAACCGCCGACGCGGACGCACGCCTGGATGACGGGCCCTTATCGCCGCTGGCGTATCTCGCGCCCACGCAATTGACCCTGCCCAACGAGGATCTGAAGGCCTTTGCGCAAAACGCGGTGTCACAGGTCGAGCCGCAGCTGCGCGCCCAGGCGTTGGCCGAGGCCGTCTACGGCGCGGTTCGCTACCGCTCCGGCACCAGCGATGTGCAGGACAGCGCCGCGGTGGCCTTCAAGAGCGGCGAGGGTGTATGCCAGGATCAGGCCCACGTCTTCATTGCATCGGCGCGCGCGGTCGGCATGCCGGCGCGGTACGTGAGCGGGTATCTGTATACCGGCGATGCCAACGATGCCGCCAGCCATGCCTGGGTCGATGTCTGGCTGGGTGCGGAAATCGGCTGGCAGAGCATGGATGTGACGCATCAGCGGCCCGCGGTGCGCACCTATTGCCGGCTCGCCGTGGGCCGCGACTACCTGGATGCGGCGCCGGTGCGCGGCATGCGCCAAGGCGGCGGCGGCGAGAAAATGGAAGCCAACGTGCTGGTGGCGGAATCGGCCCAGCAGCAGTAAGCCCTGTCCGCGGGTTCCCCGTAGTAGAATCGCGCGATGACTTACTGCGTCGGCCTGTTGGTCGACACCGGTCTCGTGATGTTGTCGGACTCGCGAACCAATGCCGGCGTCGATCAAATCAATACCTTTCGGAAAATGGCGACCTTTCAGCACGCTCAAGATCGGGTGCTGGTGCTGCTGTCGGCCGGAAACCTAGGCATCACCCAGGCGGTGGTGAACCTGTTGGAGACGGCGGACGATCCCGGCCGGCCGACGCGCTTCATGAGCGCGGCCAACATGTTCGCGGCCGCGCGCGTGGTCGGCGATGCGCTGCGCACCATCCATGAGCGCGATGGCGAGGACTTGAAGGAACATGGCTACGAGTTCAACGGCACCTTTATTTTAGGGGGCCAGATCAAGGGCGAAGAGCCGCGGCTGTTTCACATCTACTCGGCGGGCAACTTCATCGAGTCCTCCATCGATACGCCCTACTTTCAAATCGGCGAATCCAAGTACGGCAAGCCCATCATCGACCGCGTCATCACCCGCAGCAGCAGCCTGGCGCAGGCCGCCAAATGCGCGCTGGTCTCGATGGACTCCACCATCCGCTCCAATCTGTCGGTCGGGCCGCCCTTGGATCTGGCCATCATCAAGCGCGACGAGTTCAGGCTGGCGACGCACATCAGCATCGACATGGACAACGAATATTTCAGGATGATCCGCGAGCGCTGGGGATTCGCGCTGCAGGAAGTTTTCAGCGAACTGCCCAATCCGAACTGGTAATGAACCATGAACAAATTACTACTGTTGGCCTTGGGGTTTTTTGCAACGATGGCCGTGGCGGTGTGGCGCGGCCCGGACTTGGCCGGCATGGATCCGGCGATCGCACCGGGCAACGATTTTTTTGCCTACACCAACGGCACCTGGCTCAAGTCCACGGAAATCCCGGCCGACCGCAGCAGCTATGGCACCAGCGCGATCTTGAGCGACCTGACCACGCGGCACGTCAATGAATTGCTGGAACACTTACCCAAGAACGCGCCGCCCGGGTCCGAAGCGCAGCAGCTCGCCGACACCTACGCCAGCTTCATGGATGAGGCCGGCATCGAGGCGCAGGGTCTCAAGCCCTTGGCGCCCGCGTTTGCGCGCATCGATGCGATTTCCAATCGAACCCAGCTGAGCGCCGCCTTGGGTGCCACGTTGCGCGCCGATGTGGACGTGCTGAATTCCACCAATCTGTACACCGGCAACCTGTTCGGCTTGTGGGTTGCCCAGGATTTGAACGATCCTGACCGCTACTCCCCCTTCCTGCTGCAGGGCGGATTGAGTATGCCGGACCGGGAGTACTACCTGAGTGCCGCGCCGCAGATGGCGGCCATTCGGCAAAAATACCAGGCGCATGTCGCGGCCGTGCTCGACCTGGCCGGCGTGAAGGACAGCCCGACACGCGCGGCAAGGATACTCGGGCTCGAGACTCACATGGCGCAGGTGCACTGGACTCGCGCCGCCTCGGAACAGATCGCGGCAGGCAACAATCATTGGAGCCGGCCGCAATTCGACGCCCTGGCGCCGGGCCTGAATTGGCAACAATTCTTCGCCGCCGCCGGCTTGGCAAAGCAGCGCGATTTCGTGGTGTGGCAGCCCAGTGCGCTCATCGGTCTCTCCAAACTCACCGCCACCGAATCGCTCGACGCCTGGAAGGATTACCTGCGCTTCCATGCGATCGAAGATGCCGCTCCTTACTTGCCTAAAAAGTTCGTCGACGAGAATTTCGCGTTCTATGGCCGGGTGCTGTACGGCACGCCGCAATTGCGCCCGCGCTGGAAGCGCGCCGTCTCCGCTGCCGACCACGCCTTGGGCGACGCGGTGGGCAAGCTGTATGTGCAGCAGTATTTTTCGCCGGCGGAGAAGGCGCGCGCCGAGGCCATGGTGCGCAATCTGCTGGCCGCGTTCGGCGCGCGCATCGACGGCCTCGAGTGGATGGCGCCGCAAACCAAGGCGATCGCCAAGGAGAAACTCGCGTCCTTGAAAATCGGGGTGGGCTATCCGGATCACTGGCGCTCTTACGCGGGCATGAAGGTCATTCGCGGCGACGCGCTCGGCAACTTTCAGCGCGCGGAACTCTTTGAGTACCAAAGAAACCTCGCCAAGTTCGGGCATCCCGTCGACCGCTCCGAGTGGGTGATGAATGCTCAATTGGTGAACGCGGTGAACCTGCCCGCGATGAACGCCATCAATTTCCCCGCCGCGGTGTTGCAGCCGCCGTATTTCGATCCGAACCAGCCTCTCGCCATGGACTACGGGGCCATCGGCGCCACCATCGGCCATGAGATCAGCCACAGCTTCGATGATCAGGGCGCCCTGTTCGACGCCCACGGCCGCTTGAACAACTGGTGGCAGCCCGATGACTTCGAGCATTTCCGCGCCTCGGGCGCACGCCTGGCGGCGCAATTTGACGGCTACAAGCCGTTTGCCGATTTGGCCGTGAACGGCAAGCAGACCTTGAGCGAGAACATCGCCGATGTGGCCGGCTTGAACGCCGCCTACGACGCCTATCGCTTGAGCGCCAAGGGCAGCGAGCCGGTGGAGGCTTCCGGGTTCAACGCCGACCAGCTGTTCTTTGTGAGCTTTGGACAGAGCTGGCGGGAGAAATTGCGCGAGCCGGCGCTGCGCGATGAAATCATCACCGATGGGCATGCACCGGCGCAGTATCGTGCCGAGACGGTGCGAAATTTAGACGCCTGGTACAGCGCCTTTCAGGTCAAGCCCGGACAGGCGCTGTTCCTCGCGCCCGAAGATCGCGTGCGCGTGTGGTAAGCGGCTAGTTTAAAAGCTCATCCAACACCGGCAGCGGCACCGCGCCTTCGCGCAAGGATGCCTCGTGGAATTGCTTCAAGGTCGCCGCATCGCCGTGCGTGCCCTTGAAATGCTCGCGCACGCCGAGCCATCCTTTGTATCCCGCGTAGTACGTGGGCAATTGGCAGGACGAGAGTTTCGCGCGCTGCAGCTTGGCGGTGGCTTCCTCCGTTTCCTGGTACGCGCCCTTGGTCATGAGGTCCAGCGCCTCCCGGTCGGTCATTCCTAAGGTTTGCAGTCGCACATCCAGAATCGTATTGGCGAGCACGCGCGCCTTCTGCTTCGCCAGCGTCAAGCGGTAACCCGGCGTGTCGCTCAAGTAGCCTTGCTCGGCCATGAGCTGCTGCGTGTACACGGCCCAGCCCTCGACATAGGGGCCGTTGCCGAAGATGCTGCGCAGCAGGCGCCGCGATCGAGGTTGAACATTGTTGGCGTATTCCGCCTGCACATAATGTCCGGGCATGGCCTCGTGAACGGTCAGGTGCTGCAGGCCTGAATCGTTGTACTCGCGCAGCTTCGAATCGATGCGCGACTGCGGCCAGGAAGCCGGAATCGGCGTCACCCAATAAAACGCGCCCAACTTCGGCTCGAGCGCCGGGGCTTGATTGAAGCCGCCCACCCCGTAGATGCCGCGCATGAACACCGGCGTCTCGATGACTTGCAGATTCGCATGCGGCGGCAGCGTCACCAGGTCTTTGAGTTTGACGAAGGCCGTCGCCGTCGCCAGCGACTGCCTGGCCGCGCTCATGTAGGTCGCGGGCGTCGCATGATGAAGTGCCACATCGGCCAGCGCCTGCTCCACCGATTTAGGGGCTGCCAGCTGCACCATCTCATCGCGCGTTTTCGCCAGATCCGCTTCCGCCTCGATGAGCAGCGCCTCCGGGGTCTTGCCGGTCGCCAGTACGTAGCGGAATTTCTTGGCGTAGCGCCTGGTCCCTAAGCGCCAGTCGGCGGTCTTTTTCGACAGCGAGGCGTCGAGCCAGATATTGAAACCGCGCAGCGCATCCAGCGCCGGCGCGGCGGCTTGTCCATAGTCGTGCACCAAGGCCGCCGGGCAATTGGTGCGCAGCACGCCGTCGATCAGATCGACGTTGCCGGCGTTCTCCTCGCGCGCCACCTTGTTCCAGATCTCCGGCGAGTCCTGAAGATTTTCTTCCGCTTGGCGGATGAGCTCCGGTATGAGATCCAAGCGCTTGATGATGTGCTTGAAGCGTTCATCCGCCGCGGCGAAATGCACCACATAAGGTGTGTACAGGGCATTGCCGATGAGTTCGACGTAAGTCGTCGGGTTGTGCCGGTAGCTTTGGATTTCCTCCACATCGAGCCGCGTCGCCTCGATGGCGTCGTGCATGATGTCGATGTCGGCGCGCTGCTCGGCGTTCAAGGATTTTGCATCCAACTTGGCGATGCGAATCTCGATGTCGCTCAGCAACTTGAGCGAGGCCTTGATCCCGGCCGGACTGAAATCCTCCAGCAGGTCATCGAGCACCGCCCCCTGATGTTTGTGGTAGCCGATGCCGGTCGCCGTGGTGGGCGACAGGCTTAATGTGCCGAACACGAAATCTTCCACGACTTGGTTGAATTGCAAGTCGGTGGGCGTCGCCCGCGCAACGCTTAAGGCGCTGATCAGCACAGCAACACTCACCGCCACCCACAAAGGTTTTAGATGTTTCATCCCGCTCCTGAGATCCATCCTGAGGCGTTCGTCCTGCGCCCCTTCACCTTGTTAAGATACTTGAGACAACCGCGCACGTCCAAAGGGAACAAAGAAATGCAGT
>DASQPK010000021.1:0-2329 GCA_035643995.1 Steroidobacteraceae bacterium
ACAGCAATTGCAAAAAATTGAGGGCCGTGCGTTCGGCCGTCAGGAGGGCCCGAGCCGGACCTTCGACCGTGAACAGCAGCTGGTTTGCGGCCACCCTGTCCCCCTCGGCCACCTTCCAATCGACGCGCACGGCGGGGTCCACGCCGGCGAAGCTCGCGTTGACATAAGGTATGCCGCATACGACGGCTGGTTCACGGGTGATGACCGAGGCGCGGCCGGCCCGCCCGGGTGGAATGAGGGCTGCGGTCAAGTCGCCGCTGCCGATATCCTCTGCCAGCGCCCTGTCGACCTGAGCGGACAGGTCAATCGGGGCGGGAACGGGTGGATTCATCTTTCAATTACCTTGGCCCGGGGGCTGGAAGAATAGGGGGGCCGTCCCAACAACTCAACGATGTCCCAGACGGCGCCCGCGTCTCCGTGCATCAACATCTGCTCCCTCGACGACGTGCACGGGTACTGTGTCGGCTGTTATCGTACAATCGACGAAATAGCCCGCTGGGGAGACATGACCCCCACCGAGCGGTGGGCAGTGCTGCATTGGGCGGCTGATCGCGCAAGCGAGCGGGCGCTCAGGCTCAAGTGAATCATTTTGGAGATTGTCGACCTATGAATGCTATCGAAAGAATCAAGAGCCAGCTGTCCGGCGCGCCGGTGGTGCTCTATATGAAGGGTACCCCGGACTTCCCGCAATGCGGATTTTCGGCCCAAACCGTGGGTGCGTTGCGTGCCAGCAAGGCAAAGTTTGAACATGTGAATATTTTCGAAGATCCTGAAGTGCGCGAGGCGCTCAAGACCTATTCGAATTGGCCGACGTTTCCGCAGCTCTATGTGAACGGCGAGCTCATCGGCGGCTGCGATATCGTGATCGAAATGTACAAGAGCGGCGAATTGAAGCAGCTGTTGGCGGAAGCCGGCGCAGTCCCGGCTTAGGGCGTAGCGGCGGCGGTTCCGGCGCACAGACGCCCCCGAGGTAACCGCCCGGCTCACTCACGGATCGGCGGGCGCCTCCGGCTGGGGCGGCGCCTCCTGTTCGATCTCCAGCGGTCCCATCGACGCCAAGCGCCTGCGGCTGGCGTCGAATACATTCTGGAACTGGTTGCACACGATGCAGAACAGATCGGCGGTGCGCTCCGCATCGTAGGCGGCCGAGTGCGCCGACGAAGTATCCCACTCCAAACCCGCCGCGAGAGTCGCGCGCATCAGCACGGTTTGACCGAATGCAACGCCGCCCAGGGTGGCGGTATCGAAGCTCGTGAATGGGTGGAACGGATTGCGTTTAATCTGCGTCCGCATGACCGCGGCGTTCAAAAAATTCAAATCGAAAAATGCGTTATGCCCGACCAGAACTGCGCGGGTGCATTCCGCGGCGCGGATCGCATTGCGCACTTCTTTGAATATGCGTTGCAGCGCGTCTTCTTCCGAAATCGCGGGGCGCAGCGGATGATGAGGATCGATTCCGTTCACCGCCATTGATGCGGGTTCCATATTCGAGCCGGGGAATGGAACGACGTGATAGCGGAACGTTTCACCGCGCGCCAGCGTGCCGTCGCTGCGCATTTCGAGGAATACCGCGGCGATCTCCAGCAGCGCGTCGGTCGTTGAATTGAAGCCGCCGGTCTCCACGTCGACGACTACCGGAAGGAAGCCGCGGAAGCGCGTGGCAAATGTGATGGGCGCGATCTGCGTCATGCAGTTCCCGCCGACAGGAGGCGCCATGCGACATTTTCGCCGCTGCGATACGGCACCAGAGCGCCGTTGCCGAAATCGTAAGTTACTGGGGGCACCCAAGGCTCCTTGACCAACGTGATGACATCGTCGTGGCGCGGCAGGCCGTAGAAGTCCGCCCCGAAATGACTGGCAAAACCTTGCAGCCGATCGAGCCGTCCGAGCTCGTCGAAAGCTTCGGCGTACAATTCGATCGCCGCATGCGCGGTGAACATACCCGCGCATCCGCAGGCATTCTCCTTGGCCGCACGTTCGTGCGGCGCGCTATCCGTACCGAGAAAGAATCGCGGATCGCCGCTGGTGGCCGCGCGCAGCAGCGCCTGCCGATCGCTTTCGCGCTTCAAAATCGGCAGGCAATAGTAGTGCGGTTTGATGCCGCCGGAAAATATCGCGTTGCGATTGTGAAGCAGGTGCTGCGGCGTAATCGTCGCCGCCACGCCGGAACGCGCTTCGCGGACGAAGTCGGCGGCGCGGGCGGTCGTGATGTGTTCGAACACCACCGGCAATGCCGGGAAGCGGTCGAGCAACGGTATCAGCACCGCATCGATAAAATGCGTTTCGCGATCGAACACGTCCACTTCCGTACCGGGGGTTTCGCCGTGCA
>DASQPK010000022.1:0-26223 GCA_035643995.1 Steroidobacteraceae bacterium
GCGTAAATTTTGCGCACGGCATCCATGGTATCGGCCTCGTCGGCGCGCTTGTCATCCCGGTAGCGCTTCACCCGGGCGAGCCGCAGCGCCAATCCGCCCGGATAGCGGACACTGGCCTGTAGATCGCTGAAGGCGATTTCCACGACCAGCTCCGGCCGGATATACACCGTGCCCTGATCCCGCCTCACCTCGCGTGCCAGGAACTCCTGGGTTTGCCAGGCGAGCATGGCGTCGGTGAGTCCCTTGAAGGTCTTGCCGAGCATGATGTAATCGCCCGTTGCCGGATCGAGTGCGCCGAGGTGCAAATTCGACAGCTTGCCCGTGCGCCGGCCGTAGCCCCACTCGGCGGCGAGCACCACCAGATCCAGGGTGTGAACGCGCTTGATCTTGAGCCAGCTTGCGCCGCGATTGCCGGCCTCATACGGGGCATCCAGTGCCTTGGCCATGACGCCTTCATGGCCGGCCGCGATGGCCGCATCGTAGAAGGCCCGGGCTTCAAGCTCGGATGAGGTGATCAGGCGAGGAACCAACAGCGGTGCCGGAACCGCCTTGGCCAGGACCTCGAAGCGCTCCTGGGTAGGGCGGCTCGCGATGCTCTCATCGCCTACTTTGAGGCAGTCGAAGAAGAACGCTTGGATGGGCAGTGCCGTGCGCGATGCTTCGATATTGAGCTTGCGGCCAAATCGCTTCATCGTCACCTGAAAGGGATGCGGCCGTCCCAAGGAATCGAAAGCAATCGCCTCGCCGTCGAGCACCAGAGCGCGTTCCGGGAAGGTACGCACGAGCTCGACGATTTCCGGGATGGCAGCGGAGATCTCGTTCAAGCTGCGCGTGTAGATGCGCACGTCATCACCCAGTTTATGCACCTGAATTCGCGCACCGTCCATTTTCCACTCGAACGCCGCCTCGCCGTGAATTTCCTTCAGCGCTTCGCCGACGTCGGCTGCCGTCTGCGCCAGCATGGGCGACACCGGCGAGAATAGTTCGAGTTGGAAGGCGGCAAGGGCAGCACTTCCAGGGGTTCCCCCGCACAGGGCGGCCTGCGCAACCTTCCCTAAGTTCTTGGCATACATGGCCGCACGGCGCACTTCCGGCACCGGCAGATCAGCCGCCGCCGCTATGCCCTCGATCATGATTCCCGCCAGCGCGCCCTGGCGCAGCTCGCCGATCAGAAGCCGCAGTAAAAACTGCTGCTCATCAGCGGTGGCGCGTGAGAATAATTCCTTGAGCATCTCCGCGCGGCGCGCCGCGGATCCACTACCACGTACGGCAGCGAGTTCAGTGAGCCGCTGATCGACTGCAGCGATCGACAGCGTTTCCGCATCCGCAGCCGGCGCGGACGCCGCCGCCCGCACCGCCGAGTACCCGACGCCAATTTTTCCCTGCGGGATCTCACCGGACAAATAATGCACGCCAGTATCGATCTCATCCGGCGCAAGGGTGCGCAGCAATGAGGACAGTTCTCGCACCTTGACCTTGCGCGCCGCGCTGGCTCCCACCCGCTGCGACGCGCGAACCAATTCGGCGAGCAAGGTCACGCGCGAGCGACCGCGTCGGTCCACTCCGACAGTGCGCTTAGCAGCCGTTCGTTGATTTGAGCGGCGCTGAACGTGCTGCGCGCAGGTACGTGAAAGGAGTGATCCGCGTCCGGCAGCACGCACAAGGTGGCCAGGGCTCCCAATCGCGCGATGAGCGGATTCAGCAGTGAGCCTTGCGCGAATTCATCGCGTGCACCTTGAAGAAACAGCATCGGGATCTTGACCTTGGAAAGATGCTCAGCCCGCTGATCGGAAGGTTCCTTCGGGGGATGCAGAGGAAATCCCAAGAAGGCCAGGCCATGAACGTGGGGGAGCGGATTGGCCGCCTGCGCCTGCGAGGTCATGCGTCCGCCGAAGGACTTGCCGCCTGCAATCAGCGGCAGTGCGGGCAGCAGCGCGTGGGCCGCAGCCACGGCGGCGCGAACCGTGGCGTGACAAAGCGCGGGCGGATCGGGTCTTCGGCTGCGCTTTTCCATGTACGGAAATTGATAGCGCAGCGTCGCGATTTGGCGTGCCGCAAGATCGCTCGCCAGCGTCGCCATGAAGGGATGCAGCATGCCCGCGCCCGCGCCGTGCGCCAGGACGAAACAGGCCTTAGGTGTAGGCGCAGACATCAAGAGTGCGGAGACGCGCGTATCGCCGACGTCGATGCTCACGGATTGCGAATCAGGCGTGCTCACTGTACGGCCGTCACTGGACCGCGGCCCTAGCCGCGGGTGGCCCGCTTAATGGCGTCGGTCAGCGCGCGCGCGCCGGCGGCGTAATCCTTCCACGGTTTGGATTTGCCCAGCCGCTGCGGCGCAGTCCTCAACGTGAAGGCCTTGGGATCGAGCCCTTTTTTAAGATCCCTCCACTCCAGCGGCATCGACACGGTGGCGCCTTCCCGCGCCCGCGGCGAGAGCACGGCCACCGCCGTCGCGGTGCGATCGTTGCGCAGATAATCCAAGAAGATCCGGCCCGAACGCTTGAGCTTGGACATGTTGTCCAGATACCGGGTGGGGCTGTCCTGCGCCATCTGCGCGCAAATCAGATGCGCGAAATTCTTGGCGACAGGCCAGGCGACCGCCTTCCTGCCCTCGAGCAACGGCGTGACGACGTGCAGGCCCTTGCCGCCGGTGGTCTTGCAGAAACATACCAGACCGACTTTCTCCAACCGCTCACGGATGTCATTGGCGGCAGCGATGACGGCATCGAATTTCACGTCCGGCGCCGGATCCAAATCAAACACCAAACGGCCGGCAACTTCAGGATCATTGGGCGCGCAATTCCACGGATGCAGTTCCAGCGCGGCAAATTGCGCCACGGCGCCGAGCGCTTCGATGCGGTCGATCTGCACGTACGCCGCCTTGTCGCCGCGCACCTTGACGAAGTCGAACAGCTCCGACATGCCGGGCATGGCGTGGCGCTGAAAAAACTGCTGAGCGCCGATGCCGTTCGGCGCCCGCACCAGCGAACAGGGCCGGCCGGCGAGGTGCGGCAGCATCCACTCTCCCACCTGCTCATAGTAATGAGCGAGGTCGAGTTTGCTGACCGGCTTGCCGTCGCCGCCATCAGGCCACAGCGCCTTGTCGGGATGGGAGATCGTCACACCGAATACCGACGCAGGCCCCGCGGCCTTGGGCGTCGACTTAGGCCTGGCCGACGCGCCGGTCGTTTTAGCGTGCGCGCGCTTCACAGGCGCCGCGCCCGCCGCAGGCGCCGGTGATGCTGATTCCGCCACGACATCTTCCGCATCTTTGTCCTCGCGCAGGCCCTTGAAGGAAGCCTGCCTAATCATGCCCGATCCGGTCCAGCCCTCGAACTCGATTTCCGCGAGCAACTCAGGTTTGAGCCAGCGGACGTTTTTTTCCTTGGGAGGCGCGTTCGCCCCGCTGAAGGGGCTCGTCTCGCGCGTCAGTTTCTGCAGTTTGGGCAGCAGCGCTTTCACCGCCTCGCGGCCGAACCCGGTGCCGATGCGGCCAACGTACTCCAAGCGACCGTCACGGTTGACGCCCGCGAGCAGCGATCGCACCGTGCCTTCCTCCGTCGTCCAGCCGCCGAGCACGACTTCTTGTCCTGCGCGGCATTTGGCTTTGACCCAACTGTAGCCGCGGCCGGAGAAGTAGGGCGCGCTGAGTTGTTTCGAGATGATGCCTTCGAGTCCCATCTTGCAGGCGGAGGCCAGCACGGCCTCGGCGTTCGACTGCAGGTGCGCCACGTAGCGAATGCGGCTGTCCGGGCCTTGCCCGCTCAACAATTTTTCGAGCCGGGCCTTGCGCTCAGCGAGGGGCAGCGTGCGCAAATCCTCTTTGGCCTCGAACAACAGGTCAAAGGCGTAGCACACCAACTCGTCGGTGTTCTCCCCGGAGAGCGCGGCCTGCAGCGCGGCGAACTTCGGCAATTGACGCTCATCCAGCGCGACGATTTCGCTGTCGATGATGCAGTCGGGCAACTCGCCGGCGTCCTTGGCGATGGCGCTAAATCGGTCGGTCCAATCAAGACCCTTGCGCGTGCGGATCACCGCGCGGCCCTGTTCAATCCTGATCTGCGCTCGATAGCCGTCGAACTTGACCTCGTGTGCCCAACCGGCTTGGTCCGGCGGCCGGTCAACCAGTTTGCTCAATTGCGGCTCAATGAACTTTGGCATCGCGCGCACCATCACGGGCTTCGCGCGAACCGGCTTCGCCGCTGTCGCCGCTGTTGCCGCCTTCGCGGCTCGCGCGGATTTCGCTGTCGCGGCAGTCGCCGACGCTTCGGGCGTTGGCGGCGCGCGCGGCAAGGGTTCGTCCTCGGGGCTCTTGCCGATCCAGACTGCGTTGGCTCGCCCAAGTTTGGTGGTGGCGAGCATGAAAGGCCTCGGGGGTTTCCCCGCGCCGGCTGCAATTTGTTCCATGGATCGGCCCGAGGCGACCGAGCGGTCCTCATTCAGCAGCGCTTCGGCGCCGCCGGCCTTTGAACTGGTATCGCGGTGCTTGATCAGCAGCCAGTTGGTTCGTTTGCCGCCGAACTTGTCGCCGCGCATGCGCACCAGGACCCAGCTGCCCTGAAGCTTTTGGCCCTCCAGCGTGAATTTCAGATCGCCGCCACGCAAGGCGTCGTCCGTCGACTTGGCGCCTTCGGGCGTCCAGTAACCGCGGTCCCATACCATCACCGTCCCGCCGCCGTATTCGCCTTTCGGGATGGTGCCCTCGAAATCGCCGTAGTCGAGCGGGTGATCCTCCACTTCCACGGCGAGACGCTTGTCGGCCGGATCGTTCGACGGGCCGCGCGCGACCGCCCAGGACTTGAACACGCCGTCCCATTCCAAGCGCAGGTCGTAGTGCAGTTGCCGGGCCGCGTGCTTTTGCACCACGAAGCGCAATCGCGCGGACGGCGCCACCCGCCGCTCGCCGGAAGGCTCGGCGGTTTTCGAAAAATCGCGTTTGGTTTGATAGGGGTTAAGCGCGCTCTTCGCCATCACGCGCCCTGATCCATCATGCGCCGGTATGCCAACAGGTGGCGCAACGAGGACTTCGCGTCTCTGGCGCGCTCGTAAAGACGAGCCAGATTGAAGTGGGCATCGGCGAACTGGGGATCGAGAGCCAGCGCTTCACGGTACGCGACGATGGCCTCGGGCTCGCGGCCCAGATCCTCGAGCAGCACCGCGAGATTGAATACCAGAAACGGCTCCGCCTGGCCGCCGAATCGATAGACCTGTTCCGCTTCGGCCAGGCGGCCGTCCAAATGCAACAGTCTCCCTAAATTGATCCGCGCTTCCAGATGATTCGGATCCGCTTTGAGGGTCGCTTCGTAGGCGCTGCGCGCCGCCGACGGATCGGTTTCCTCGAGCGCCAATCCCTTCGTGTAGTGCTCCTCGGCGGAGGTGTCGGGCGCTGCAGCGGCGTCTTGCCGCGTGATTACGTGCAGACGGCCCTTCTCTTCGACGATTTCCAATGCCAATGCATACTGGCCCGACTCGGACTCGCGCAGGGTCGTTCCCTCGCGGATCGCGATACGATTGCCGAGCGCGGTCAGCGAGATCTGATTGAGCGTTGAATCCGCGGGCAATGCCGAACGCAGTTCTTGCAGCGTCTTGTTGATTTTCTGCGATGAGATTTTCGCGGCGCGCAGCGCACTGGCGGTGCGCAGCACCACCAGGTCATGAAAGGAGTAATGAAGCTTGCCGGCGCGCCTGACCGGGTGAATGTGGCCTGCGCGGCTTAAGGCACGGACTGCCGACGCCGGCAGTCCGAACAGTCGCTCGAGATCTTTGGTGTCGTAGGCATGCATCTCATCGTCGGGCGGTTTTGCGGGCAGACCCCTGCGCGGCCGCACGCTTCGGTTGCTTGCGCTCCTTCAGATCAGCCGTCTTCGATCCGCGCGCATCGATGCTGGCGCGCAGTGCCGCCATCAAGTCGATGACATTGCCGCTTGTCGCGGCGACCGGACCTTCGGCAATCGACACTTCCTTGCCTTCGACTTTCTTCTGGATGGCCGCCTGCACACGCGCCCGGTGTTCATCGGCGTATTCGTTGGGGTCAAAACGCTTTGCCGCCAGATGATCGATCAGCTGGTTTGCCAGCTTCAATTCCGGCTCTGACACAACCGCGGGCTCGATCCCCAAATCTTTCAGATCGCGAACTTCGGCTTTGAAATGCAGCTGATGCAATGCCAGGCCATCCTCGATGGGCCTGATCACCACGATGTGCTCCTTGCCGCGCGAGATCCATCGTCCCACCGCGCATTGGCGCGCCTTGCGCAGCGCGGTCGCGAGGAGCGTATAGGGCTTTGCGCCCCCCTTATCGGGAGCCAAATAATAGGTGCCGTCAAAATACAGCGGGTCCACGGATTCCAGCGGCACGAACTGGCCGATGTCGATGGCGTGACTGGTTGTATCCTCGAGTGCTTTCAATTCCTCCGGGCTGAACATCACGTATTGGTCCTTGGCGAACTCATAACCCTTGACCATTTCGGAGCGCTCAACGAGTTTTCCATCATTGACGGCTACGTATTGCTGCTTCACGCGTGAGCCGTCTTTTTGCCGCAGCAGATTGAAGGAGATTCTTTCGGAGGAGACGGTCGCCGAATAGAGCTTCACGGGAATGGCGACAAGCCCGAATGAGATTGTCAGCGAAGCGATTGATCGAGCCTGTGTAGCCATTGTCTTAATCCCTCAAAGCCAAAATGAATGCCGTTCTTTCTGAATTCTATTGAATAAACGTGCGCAAGACCTTCGATTACTTACGGTTTATACCATGTGGAATGCTCAGACAGGCTCCCAGCCTAGGAACAAAATACGAGGCTTTCAAGCGAATTCAGCCCAAAAACGTGTCAGCGGGGCGGACGCTCCTATGGGCGGGCGGGCGGTTGACCGCGGCGCGGCTGGTGCCGCGAGAACCTCGCGGCCGGCGAAATAATTACTTTGAATACAATAGGATACGCGCGGGGCCAGGCGCGCGTCCCAGTCTGTTCTATGCCTGTTTGGCGGTGGCGCGAACCGGAAGCGTCCACTCTGGGCGAATAAAATGGCAGGTGTAGCCGTTAGGAATTCGCTCCAAATAGTCCTGATGTTCAGGTTCCGCTTCCCAGAAATCACCCGCCGGCGCGACTTCCGTCACGACCTTTCCGGGCCACAGACCTGACGCCTCGACGTCCGCGATGGTGTCCTCGGCGATGCGCTTCTGTTCGTCGCTGGTATAAAAAATGGCCGAGCGATAGCTCAAGCCCCGGTCATTTCCCTGGCGATTCAGGGTGGTCGGATCATGAATCTGGAAGAAAAATTCGAGCAGCCGGCGGTAGCTGATCACCTTGGGATTGAAGGTGATTTCGATCGCTTCGGCGTGGGTGCCATGGTTGCGGTACGTGGCATTTCGCACATCGCCGCCCGAATAGCCGACGCGTGTGGAAACGACGCCGGGGTAACGGCGCAACAAATCCTGCACGCCCCAGAAGCAGCCACCCGCAAGAATCGCGCGCATCGTAGGTTCGGACATGTATGTAACTCCGTTAGCGGTGCATCAGCGCGCGATGTCGCGCGATTTCTGTTCGTCCAGCGTATAGAGCGCTTCCGGGGAGGCCTCGAGGCGCTCGACGGAAATCGGCGCGCCACTGCCGTCGGACAAGCCATACGTACCATCGGCAATCTTTTGCAAGGCGCGTTCGATGTTGCTCAATCGACTATCGTCCGCCGCGGCCAGATTGCCCTCGAGCTCGAGCGTCGTCAACTTTTGGGCATCGTCCTCGAATTCGCGCGCGCCATCATTCGATTCTGCATTGACGGCGTCCTGCTCGCTCGATTGCCCGCGCCTGACCTGCAGAATCTGCTTGCGCAGTTCGGTGAGTCGGCGCTTTTGCCGATCGAGAAAAGCCGGATCCAATCTTGATTTCTTGAGGGTCACTTCGCCACCATAATATACGGCTCCGATTTTGCAATATTACACCCATGCCATTGAGAGGAATCACGTCCACTTTGTTCCACACGCTTCCCGAGGCCCTACAGTCGGTCCGAGCACGGCCGCTCTTTGTGATGCGATTGGCCGTCAAACCGCTGCAGATCGTCGGCGAAACGCCCGGGACCTTGCGCCGAATCGGCGTAGTTCCCAGCGACCGGTAGGCGGGCCCGTCTACAGCGTTTTCCAAATGCCGTGAGGATTTAGGGGCCGCGATTCGGTGCGAATGGCCGATTGGTGGTGATGACCTGATTGGAACAGGACGGGGGCGCGTCGATAGGATTGCACCGGGCGACGGCGCCGCCGGGCAGGCTGACCGAATAACCGGTCCAGTGCGAGGCTTCCGAGGCGGGGTAATCGGTGCTCAAGAGCTGCGCGCCGCTGGCCAACGCGATCTCGCGGCGGGTGGTGTCGTTGCTGCGTGCCTGTTTCGTGTCCGCGTCCGTTCGGGTGCGCACCAGATAACCCTTGCGCACCAGCGCCGCGATGGTTTCCTGCGCGCCGTCATTCTGTTCGGTGAAGGCACAGTCGGGCCGGCCCGGTTCGGCATTGGTGAAGATCACGCGATTTCGCAGGCTCGGGTGTCCCTCGAGGTACACCGGCCCGACCGGCCGCTGGTCCATGAGAAAAATGACCTTGCCGCGTGCGGCATCGAGCGTCGGCCATTCGTGATCTAGAACGGCTTCCTCGAGCGTCGCGTGCTTGCCGCGCACTTGATCCGGTGTGATCATTTCATTCGGCGCGAACACCGAGCGGATTTCCGCATCGAGAGCATCGAAGGCCGCCGCCGTAAATTTTTCCGGAGTGGTGGCGTGATACTGCGGCGGCAGGTCGGATTGCTTGGTCTCGAGCAGAATGAAGATGGGCACGTGCTTTGGATTTGAGTGCGACCAGGCGCGGACGATTTTAAGACAGGCGATCAACTGCTGACAGGTGCTGCGGTAGTCGAAGTCCTGAAGGTGCATGACCTTGAAGCCCGGTTTGCTCATGAGACCTGCAGGATCAAAGTCCGGATCTTTCGGCAAATTCGCTGCCGCGACCGCATCGGGTCCTTTGGGGTGCGCGTAGCGTCCGCCTTCGCTGTCTGCAAAGATGTCCAGTTCGATCTGGCGCACGCCCGAGTTCAGCTGCTGATCGAGCGGTGCATGCCGATACTCGAGCGACTGGTAGACCTGCGGGTTCCTGTCGAGAAAGAGCTTGGCCTCGCTGGGCGGGAGGCCGGCGTGGTAGCTGTTGTGCGTGCCGATGACCTGGATTTCGTTCAACTTGACCGCGTCGCGGGAGGGCGCGGACGGCGCGGCGAAGGCCGGCGCCGCGGCGCACAGCGCCATGGCGCACCAAGACAGCGAACGGTTTGAAAGCATATGAGGACTCCGAAGCAGCGGCGCGCGTTTAGTATAGTCCCGGCGTCATTGCACTTTTGAGATCGACGGCATCCGCGCCGGTGTCCTACATCTGCTTGAACAGGTGCCCAAACTGGCGGCTGACGGCGAGCTCGTCTTTGCGGCCCTTGAGCGTCAAGGTCAAATGTCCCAGCTCGTCGCGCTTCGCGAGTGCGATGTGCCGCGAGTTGACCACGGTGCCGCGGTGAACCTGCCAGAAAATCGTATCGTCGAGCTGCTCCAACAGTTCTCGCAACGGCATGCGAATGATGCTGTCGCCCTCGCGCGTGGCCACGGTGATGTATTTGTCTTCGGCCTCGAACCAAAGAATCTCATCCACCGGAATGAGCTTGACGGTCGTACCCGCGCCCGCCCGCACGAAGCGCAGCTTTTCCCGGCGGCCCGCGCCGCTCCCCAGCAGTTCGGCGATGCGCGTCGCCATCTCGCCGACCGAACCATCGTTGCTGCCGCGCCCCAGTTGGCTCGACAATCGCTCGATACACTTGGTCAGGCGCGCAGTCTCGACCGGCTTGAGCAGATAGTCGATCGCGGCTGTGTCAAACGCATCGAGCGCATAGGCATCGTAGGCGGTAACGAAGACGATGAGCGGCGGATGATCCTTCAAGCACAGTTGCCGGGCCGCTTCGAGACCGTCGAGTTGCGGCATGCGCACATCAAGAAATGCAACATCCGGGGCAAATTCATCGGCCAGCTTCAGCGCTTCGGCACCATTGGCGGCCAAACCTGAGCATCGGGCCGACGGCCAATGCTCTGCCAGCTGCCTCGCAAGTGCCCGAGCCAGGAGCGGCTCATCCTCGGCAATGATGTAGCTGTAGGGCGTGCTCATCCGGCGGGTCTGGAGAGCAAATTCAGCGGCACCTCGATCGCGGCATGAGTTCCCCGCGACGCGCCGGGCTCGACAATCAATCGCGCCGAGCCGCCGAACAGCGACTGCAGGCGGTCGCGTATGTTTTGCAGGCCCGCGCAGGTGCCGGAAGTCTTCGCGTTGCCGAGGCCGACGCCGGTGTCGTCAACCGACAGTTTCAAGGTGTCGCCGGTGCGCTGCACGCTGACGCGGATGTTGCCGCCGAAGCACGCCGGTTCGATGCCGTGCGTGATGGCGTTCTCCACCAGCGGCTGCAGCAGCATCGCGGGAAATTTCAGGCGCAGGCAGTCCGGATCGCAATCGAATTCAGTGGTCAAGCGGTTGGGTAGGCGCAGCGCCATGATGCCCAAGTATGCCTTCAATAGTTCGACTTCAGTCTGCAGCGTGGCAGCCTCACTGCGCGCATGCGTGAGCGCCGCCCGTAAATAGCGAATCAGGTTGGCGAGCAGATTGCGCGCCTCTCCCGCGTCCACCGCGATGAGCGCATCGAGATTCGCCAGGGTATTGAATAGGAAATGCGGTTCGATCTGCGCCTGCAAAGCCCGCAGCTGCGCTTCGATGGCGGCGCGTTCGGCGCGTTCCACATCGCGTTTGCTTTGCGCCAGCCGAACCCAGCTGAAGTTTATAAAGAGTGCCATGCTGCCTGCGGCCAGCGAGAAACCAATCGCGACCAACCAGGTGTAACGGTCCCTCAAGAAGTTCGAGGGCTGGTGCAAAAAGATCTGCGACAGCAGTTCGCCGCCGATGGCGCCGGCCGCGACCAGTACGAAGTAGATGACGAAGCGCAGGGCGAAACTGCCGCGAAACCGCTGCATCACGGTGCAGCGCACCGAGGCGATCAGGGCCAGAATCGTGAAGCCGATGCAGTAAGAGACGACGAGATTCGGAATGACCGCGTCCCACGAACGCAGCAGCAATGCGATGAGCAGGGCAATGACGGTGTTGATCGCCAGCACCATGGGCAGCCGGCGACGCAAAAAATCAATCACCGTGTCCTGGGTCTCGTCGAAAAAAGGCGAAAATCGCTCGCCCTCGATGTGCGGCTGGGTCTTCATTCAAGTCCTGAGGTTGCGCCCAACTTTAAGTCTATCGCCCTTCCATCCCGAGTGCATGACCGGAATTTCAGGGCGTTCGCGGTGAGCACTTAGACCTTGGTGGCGACAAAATCATTCATTGCGATGACCGCAAAGGGCATCAATCCCAGTATGAGCGAGAGGGACAGGGCAGCTAAGTTGGTGAGGGTTTTCATGAGCATCTCCGTTAAGTTGTACCGCGGAGACACTGTAGATAACGGCACGCCGGCGCGCGGGAATTGCGGCAAATCGCCGGTCCGGCGGCGCGAACGGCGCTCCGGGGTCGCGAACGGCCACGCCGCCCCGCGGCGGCCTTACGATTCCATCAGCGTTATGTCCATTCTCGCGCAAAAAGACCCACCGTCTTTCAGGACAAACACGCCCGGTTTGTCCTTGAAATCGCCGGAAAATCCTTCAGGGTCCGTGACACCGTGCCAGGGCTCGATGCAGATAAAGGGCGCCCCGGGCTTGGTCCAGACGCCAAGATAAGGGGCGTCGGGAAAGCCGATTTTGACGCGCGGCCCATCGTCGCTCCCGTAGATAACCGATCGGCTGTTGACTTGATCGAAGATCAGCACATCGTCTTGAAACAGCGCATCGGCGAGCGCCAGCCGCCGCTGAATGATGGGCGTCGGATGGCGTTCGGGGGTCAGCAATCCTGCAGAATCAATGCGTCTGGCCGGCGCAGGCTCCTCGGATTCGAACTCGATAAAATGCGAGGAACGCCCCTGTCCAAAGGGCAGCGGCCAACGGAATCCGGGGTGATAGCCGAAACTCGCCGGCATCGCCGTGCTGCCACAATTCCGAATCCACGCGGTGACGGAAAGCGTCGCGCCCTTCAGCTCGTAGCGCACCTGCAATTCAAATTTAAACGGGTAAACCTGCAGGCTCGACTCATCGGCGACCAATCTAAATACCGCGGCCGAGGGACTCGCGCTGTCGATCGAAAAGAGTTTGCCGCGCGCGAAACCATGCCTCGCAAGCGGGTAGCGCTTCGTCCCCAACCGGTAAGTGCCGCCTTCGAGCACGCCGACGATGGGAAAGAGCAGCGGTGCGCGTCCGGCCCACACCTTGGGGTCGCCATTCCACAAAAGATCGAGCGCCGCGCGGTTTTTCAACGAAGACAACTGCGCGCCGAGAGGATCGATCTCGGCGATGAGATTGTCGGAACTGATCGACACCCACGGGCGCGACTGATCAGGCATGCGGGGCGCCCGCATCGACGGGTAAGGACAGATAGAGATCCAAGATTTTTAGGTCGATGCGGTCCAGTGCCGTTTCCCCAGAATGCGGCTAAGACGCGCTCCTACGCAGTCAAACGCGTCGTAACGCCTCATACGCGAGGCTAACCTAATTCGGAGGCACAATATATCTGACACGTTGCCGACGAAGATAGATCTGACCCAGCCGGCTACCACTGATAGTTGAGCGACAGTGCGATTTCGCGCTGCGTGCTGGTCTCCGTCACAGGACTGACATCGGGACTGCCCTTGAACTTGGATATGGCAGCGTCGATATTGACCATCCAGTGATCCGTCAGGAACCGGGTGGCGCTGAATCCCACGCCGACCGATTCCATGCCGGCATGTGCATCGAAGACCGGATGGCCTGAGGCCAGGGATTGTGCCGGGGTGACGCCAAATTCGCTTTGCAAATAGCGGTGCGTGGCGAGTGTGATCGATGGCCCGGCGAACATGACGAATTTCTTCGAGCTCCCGGGAAGCGGCATATAGATGCCGACGTCGCCGACCGTGCCGTTGGCGCCACCCAGGATCTGCCTGGCATCCACGCGAAGAATCAATGGAAATTTCTTCGAAAGTACGAAGGTTCCGAACAGTTTCGCCACCGGCGCGGCCGATATGTCCCCCATCCCGCGCAGGTTCGCGTAGTCGTCTCTTTCGCGGCGACCGAAGTCATAAGCGACAGCCGCGCCGACGCGATAATGGTCACCGCGCAGAAAGTTGTAGCCGATACCATCGCCGGTGGAAACGAATGCAATATCGCTGTATTGAATGTTGATGACCGGACCGCCCTGCACGCGATACGCGTGAGCGCCGGCGTAGGCCGGCTGAGCCTCGGCCGCCAACCCGAGAATGTCCCGCCACTCCGGCATGCTCGGCTCGAAGAGCCTGGAAAGGATTATTCCCCCGGAATATTGCCATTCCTGCATGGGCGATGGCGTTTGCGAGAATGCCGCTCGCGGTGCAAACGCGCAGATCAGCAATGCCACGCAGGCCGCACGATGGACAATCAATGGCACGATTTGTCGCTGATGGCTTTGACCATTGTCAGTTTGGATTGACCGCAATCGAACTCTCTACTGCAAAGTAGCGGCATTACTCTGTGGGATCGGACTTGCATTTGGCAAGTCAGCCTAGTCCTACAGACGTTTCGTCGCACCGCGCCGGTGCCGGGTCGGCAATTCGCCCGGCGTGCTGTATTCTTCCGTCCGGCATTCGGCAGTGCCCACTTGGCGAAAAAATCGAAGAGGCCTAAGAAATGAAATTTGGAGTTGCCACCGCAACGCTGGCTGTCGTGCTGAGTTTGGCTGCCGGCGGCGTGCGGGCCCAACCCGCGCCGATCTACGACATCGTGATTCGCAACGGCCGTCTCCTCGATGGATTGGGGAATCCCTGGGTGCGTGCCGACGTGGCGATCAAGGACGGGCGCTTCGCCAAAATCGGCCGGGTCGAGGGGCGGGGCACGCGTGAGATCGACGCGCAAGGCCGGTACGTGTCGCCGGGTTGGATCGACATGATGGATCAATCCGGAGAAGTGCTGCTCAAGAACGGCTTGGCGGAGAACAAGCTGCGCGAGGGAGTGACAACGGCGATTGCGGGTGAGGGCGGCACGCCGGTGCCCTCGGCGCAAATCGCCGACTACTTCAAAAAGCTTGAAACCCAGGGCATTTCGCTGAACTTCGGCACGTACTACAGCAGTGCACAAGCCCGCGTGGAAGTTATGGGCGATGTGGCCGGACACCCCAGCGCGCCGCAAATGGAGGCCATCAAGGCGCACGTCGATGAAGCGATGCGTGCCGGCGCCATGGGGATTGCCACGGCGCTGATCTACCCGCCGGACAGCTTTCAGAGCACTGAAGATCTGATCGAACTGTCGCGCGTGGCGGCAAAGTATGGCGGCATTTACGCGAGCCACATGCGTGATGAAAGCGCAAAGCTGCTGCAGGCCATCGGTGAATCCATCGAGATCGGCGAGAAGGCAGGGATTCAAGTCGAAATATTTCATTTCAAGGGCGCTTATGCACCGGGCTGGGGAAAGCTGGTCCCCGAAGCAGGCGAACTCATTGAAGCGGCGCGTGCGCGCGGCGTGAACATTGCCGCCGATATGTATGTCTACACGGCCGGCGGCACCGGTCTCGACATCACCGTGCCGAACTGGGTCTGGGAGCAGGGTGCAAAACGCGGCCTCGAGCGGCTCAAGGACCCTTCTGTGCGTGTTCGCCTCAAGGAGGAAATCGCCGCCGGTTCGATGCCTGGGTGGTCCAATCTGGTCGAGGCGAGCGGCGGCTGGGAGCACATCGTGCTTGCCAACGCCTTCAATCCCAAATACGACCGCTATCGATTTAAAAGCATCGACTACATCGCCAAGCAATTGGGCAAGGACCCGGCCGATGTGTCTTGGGATATCGTTCTGGGCGCACAGCCGCATCGTGCCATGGGGTTGTACTTCATGATGAGCGAGCCGGACATCGCAACGGCGCTGCGCTGGCCCTGGATGAGCATCGGCAGCGATGCCGGTGCGAACGAAGGGCCGGGTACCATCGATGCCATCGGGCTGCCGCATCCGCGCGCGTACGCCAATTTTCCTCGCGTCATTGCAGAATATGTGAAAAAGCGCCGCGTGCTCAGTCTCGAGGACGCGATTCGAAAAATGACCTCATGGCCCGCCACGCGCATGCGGCTTTACGACCGCGGCGCCATACGCGAGGGACTAAAAGCGGACGTGACGATTTTCAACGAGGAGCGCATCGAGGATGTCGCGACGTACGAGAACCCCACCCGCTATCCGGCCGGCATCGATTATGTCCTGGTCAACGGACAACTGGTGATCGATCAGGGGCACCACACCGGCGCAAAGCCCGGCAGCGTGCTGCGTGGCGCCGGCGCCGACTCGCAGCGCCCGAGCGTCCGAGGTGATTGAGGCCGACACCTTGACGGCGTCGAAGGCGTCGTGGTTCCAACGCTACTTGTTGCCGGGTTTTGCGTTCAAAGCCGTCGTCATCGGCGGCGGCTATGCAACCGGGCGCGAGCTGGCCGAGTTTTTTCTCCCCAGCGGACCGCAGGGTGGGTTGCTCGCCATCCTGCTGGCCTTAGTTATTTGGAGTCTGGTGTGCGCCGTGACGTTTTGTTTGGCCTACACCACGAAAAGCTGGAACTACCGGGCGTTTTTCAAGAACCTGCTGGGTCCGTTCTGGGTGCTTTTCGAAGCAGCCTATCTGCTTTTCATCATATTGATTCTGGCGGTGTTCGGCGCCGCCGCCGGTGCGATCGGCGCCGCGGTGTTGGGCTGGCCGCCCGTAGCGGGTACGTGCTGCCTCATCGTCTGCATCAGTTTGGTGGCGGCCTACGGCAGCACCTCGGTAGAGCGATTGTTCAAGTGGGTCTCGATATTCCTCTACGGGGTGTACGGCATCTTTGTTGCGCTCTCGTTCTTTGCATTCGGCGATCGGATTCTCGCCAATTTATCCACGCCAAGCCCAAGCGAGGGCTGGGTGCTCGGCGGATTGACCTACGCCGGCTACAACGTCGTCGGTGCCGTGATCATCCTCCCGGTGCTGCGCCACCTGAGGAGCCGCAAAGATGCGCTGGTGGCCGGAGCGCTGGCCGGGCCTCTTGCGATGCTTCCCGCGCTGCTCTTTTTTGTCTGCATGATCGCCTACTATCCGCAGATCGGCGGCGAACCGCTGCCCTCGGATTTTCTGCTGCGCCGCCTGAATTTTCCCGCCTTCCACTACCTGTTTCAACTCATGATCTTTCTGGCGCTTCTGGAAAGCGGCACAGGCTGCGTTCACGCGTTCAACGAAAGAGTGGCGGAGGCCTATGCGGCCCGGCAGGGACGCAGTCTCTCGACGATCGCCAGGCTGAGCATCACCGGCGCGTTGCTCCTAGGCTCGATATTCTTGGCGGCGCGGTTCGGATTGGTGACGCTGATCGCCCGAGGCTACCGCGGACTCGCCTACTTGTTTCTGGCCATATTTGTGCTGCCCGTCATGACTTTGGGCGTGCGGCAATTGCACAGGCGCAAAATTCCCGCGAAAGGCTAGCGCCGCCGATTCTTGGCAAGTCTGGCAGGCAGCCGCACCGGCTCCGCCAATTTAGGCGGCATTGCCGGGCTGACATCGCCGTGCAGCGACATCAACGAGTCCAGCAGACTCTCGTCCGTGCTCGAGCACACGCCGAGCACCGTGGCTTCGTCGCAGCCTTCCGCGGTGACGTAGGCATGTCCCATGTTGCTGTCGAGGTATATCGATTCGCCGACGGTGAGATTCACAGGATCGTAAAATTCGGTGAGAACCTTGATGCCCCCTTTCAGGACATAAATATATTCCTCGCCGGAATGGCGCACCAGATCGCCGAACTCCTGCGCGCTCTTGGCGCGGATACGCGTCAATATCGGAATCATGCGCTTTCTGCGCAACTCCGGACACAGGTAGTAGTAGTCGTAGTTCTTGGTGTTGACGCGGACGGCATCGCCGGTCAGGCCGATGCTGCGCCTGGCGGTCACGGCCGGCTCGATCGTATCGGCGGGATCGGCAAATAACTCCGAAATTCGGATATTGAGCCGCTGGCTCAATTGCACCAGCTTGTCGTAACTCAGGGTAAGCCGGTCATGTTCGACTTTCGACAGCGTCGATACGGGGATGCTGGTGCGCTGACTCATTTCCTTCAGTGTCCACCCGTTTCGCGAACGCAGCGAGCGCAGCAAGCTTCCCAGCGTCGGGTGACGCGTCTTCACGTCCATAAGTTCAGCGGCATCGCTTTTTGAATCTCCGGTCCCAAGTGTTTTGCCGCATGAAGCATACCTATGGCTTGCCGCAGGTCAACCATTCAGCCGGGGAATCTCCGCCGCGATCGAGATCCAAATCCGCGCGGCGGGGCAGGCCCGGCTGCCGCTGCATTCTACGCCGCTATGCGCCTGTACAGAGAATATCGTTGACAATTCTCTAATCAGGACTACTCTGTCTCGATTGCGACATCGTGTTGGGGTGAGGCAAATGTCGTCTGAATCAGGTTTTCAATTGGGCCGACGCCGTACGCTCGCCACGATGGCCGGCGCTGTCGCCACGCTCGCTCTGCCGCGGATCGATTTCGCGCAGCCTGCGGCCGTGAAGAACCGCTATCCCGCGAAGGTCTTGGATCTGGTCGGGCGCTCCGTGGTCATCGACATGCTCGCGCCGCTCAAGATCGATTTCAGGCCCGAGGCCTATTCCGCGCCGCTGACCGAAGCGGACGCGGCCATGTTCTTATCGAGCGGCATCACTGCATTTCATAACTCGGTCGGCGTCGGCGGCGCCGGCGCCTATGAGGACGCGCTGCAATTCATCGCCGCGTGGAGCGGCTTCGTGGGGCGCGCCGCCGATGTGTTTTGCCTCGTTGGCAGGGCCGAGGACATCGAGCATGCGAAGGCCAGGAAAAAAATTGCCGTCATCATGGGTTTGCAGAACGCCGACGAGTTTCGCGAGCCCAAGGACGTAAAAGCATTTTACGAAGTGGGATTGCGCTGCGCGCAACTCACCTATAACACCCAAAATCTGCTCGGCAGCGGCTCGACCGAACGGGTGGATGGCGGGATCAGCGATTACGGCGAGCAAATCATCAAGGCGATGAACGAGGTGGGCATGCTCATCGACGTCTCGCACAGCGGCGATCGCACCACGCTGGATGCGATCGAGCTCTCGCCCAAGCCCATCGCCTTCACGCATTCGAACTGCCGGGCGCTCAACAATCATCCGCGGCTGAAGACCGATGAAGCCATCCGCAAGCTGGCGGCCAAAGGCGGCGTGATGGGCATCACGGGAGTGCGCAATTTCGTCAAGGACAAGGAGCCCACGACGGTCGAGGACATCGTCGATCACATCGATCACGTGGTGAAGCTGGTCGGCATCGAGCACGTCGGCATCGGCACGGACTCGGATCTCATGGGCTATGACCACATGCCGCCCGACCAGTACGAAAAGCTGAAAGCCGGGTACAAATCCTCCTATGCATTTCGCGACAAGATCGACACCGATGGCTTCGATCACCCGCGAAAGATGTACGACCTGACGGCCGCGTTGCTTCGCCGTGGCTACGGCAATGCCAACATTCAAGCCGTGCTCGGCGGAAACTTCCGCCGCCTATTGGGTAGCACTTGGATCGATATAAAGAACAAGACAGGGGATAAATCATGAACTCGATCTTCAAACTCGCCATGCTCGCCTCACTGGGTGTAATCGCACCTTTCTTATCGCAGCAAGGCAGAGCGGCCGATGCGGCTGCGCCGGTGGACAGCGACGCGCTGACCACCATCGTGGTGACCGCGGAGAAGAGGGAAGAGAAGCTCAAAGACGTACCCATGAGCATCACGGCCCTCGGCGGAGGCGCACTCGACAAGCTGCAGTATCGGGATTTCAGCGACTACGCTGCCATGGTGCCGGGCCTGTCGCTGGTGAGCGCCCAGCCGGGCATCACCACCCTGACCTTGCGGGGACAGAATGCCGGCGGAGTCGGTTCTACCGTGGCTGTCTATATTGACGAATCGCCCTTCGGCTCGAGCAGCGCGCTGCTCAACGGCGCTATTTTGAGCGGCGACTTCGACACCTGGGACCTGCAGCGCATTGAAGTGCTGCGCGGTCCTCAGGGTACTTTGTACGGAGCCAATAGCGAAGGTGGACTTCTGAAATTCGTCACCGCACCCCCGGTGCTCGGCACCTTTTCGGGCGCCGCGGAAGTGTCCGGTGAAAGCGTCGCTCATGGCGGCTTGGGCGCCGATGCGCGAGCCATGTTGAACTTGCCGCTCGGCGACAAGATGGCGTTGCGAATCAGCGGGTTTGATCAGGATGTTGCCGGCTACATCAACGATCCGGTGCGTCACAAACTCGATGAGAATGACGGCCACAAGTACGGCGGACGACTTTCACTGTTGGCGCAGCCCGTCGACAGCCTCACCATTCGCCTGACCGCGTCTTCACAAGAGTCCAAGTACAATGGAACTCCCGAGATGGACGTCAACCCGGCGACCTTGAAGCCGGCATCCGGCGATCTGAACCAGGAGCGCTTCGTCAATCAACCCAGCTCGTTCCAATATAAGAACTACAACGCGACCATCAACTGGGATGCAGGGCCGTTCAGCATCTTGTCGACAACGACCTACGGCATTCTGAACTCGGATTTGTTCACCGACGAGACCAACCTTCAACTTGTGCCGGGCGTAACCTTCCAGGCCGCGCTGGGGGGGCTGGGAGCCACGCTCGACAATCTCGTGGATCTGAACAAATTCACTCAGGAAGTTCGAGTGTCTTCTGCGGTGAACAACTTCTTGGAGTGGCAGGTTGGCGGCTATTTCACTCGGGAAACGGGCCATTTGTTTCAGCACTTGGTCGCGATGGATGTGCCGGCCGGTACGCCCACCGTGGGCATTCCGGTTCTGGAATTTGCCGTCCTGGATTCCATTTACAAAGAAACTTCCGGGTTCGGCAATGTGACCGTCCACATCATCCCGCAGTTCGACATCCAGGCGGGCGGCCGCTATTCGAAGAACGAGCAAACCGCCACCGAAAGTCTTTCCGGGCTGCTTGCGACCCCGCCGATATCCTTCAGCACACCTTCGGCGGGACACGTCTGGACGTATTCCGCGGCGCCGCGCTGGCATATCGACGAGAACAATATGCTTTATTTCCGCTGGGCGACGGGCTTCCGGCCGGGTGGACCCAATGCATTGCCACCGGGCGCTCCGCCTGATGTGCCGCGTCAGTTCGGCGCCGATAGGACCAGCAACTTCGAGCTCGGAATCAAGTCGAGCTTGCTCAATGGGCTGCTGTCCATCGACGCCGCGCTCTTCCATGTCGATTGGACCAACATTCAACTACTCGAGATCGTCGACGCCAATGGGGTCAACGGTAACGGCGGCAAGGCGCGAAGCCAGGGCCTCGAATGGACTTTGGGCTATGTACCGGTCCACGGCCTGACGCTGCAATGGACGGCTGCTTACACGGACGCGAAACTGACCACGGCCGCGCCCGCGGTCCACGGCGCCACCGGCGACCCCCTGCCGTACGCGCCAAAATACGGCACATCGTTCGACGGCGAATACGATTTGCCCGCGTTCGCGGACTACAAGTATTTTCTCGGCGCCACTTGGAGCTATGTCGGCACCCGCAAAACCGATTTCGGCAGCGACCCAACCGCACTCACGCAAAAGAGCTTGCCCAGCTATAATACTTTCGGTACGCGTGTAGGTCTCGAAAACGATCACTATAGCGTGACGTTCTACGCCAAGAATCTGGGCGATTCTCGCGGCATTACCAACTACGTCTCCAGCGGGGCGCCGGGATTGAACGGCCAGATCGCCGTCATTCAACCGCGCACACTCGGTGTCACACTGTCTGCGAAGTTCTGAAGGCCATCGCAGGAATGAACACAAAACGCGAACTGCGCGTGTCGGAGGCTTCAATGTCGGAGGTGATGGATCTACCTCACCCGTATCTGCTGTTTTTGGGCGACATCACGGAAAAGGGCTACGCCAAGACCGCATTCGGTCTGCGTGATTGGGCCGCGGATCGCTGTGTCGGCGAGTGGTCGTGCGGCGGGGCGACAGTCACCACTGATTTGCCGCGACTGACACCCAAGGAGGCCCGCGCGCGCGGCGCGCGAGCGCTCGTCGTCGGCGTTGCCAATACCGGCGGCGTGATCAGCGACAGCTGGATCCCCTCGCTCGTCGAAGCGCTCGAATCGGGTCTCGACGTGATCAGCGGCATGCACGCCAAGCTCGGGGAGGTTCCGCTATTGAAGAGTACGGCGGAGCGCTGTGGCCGCAGGCTGATCGATGTGCGGACGCCGCCCCTGAATATTCCGATTGCGTCCGGTGTCAAGCGATCCGGAAAGCGCCTGCTCACCGTCGGCACCGATTGCGCGATTGGGAAAAAATACACGGCCCTTGCGCTGGCACGCGCCTTTAAGGCGCGCGGTCTCGACGCCGATTTTCGCGCCACCGGGCAGACCGGCATTCTGATCGCCGGCGGTGGAATTCCCATTGATGCGGTGATTGCGGATTTCGAAGCCGGAGCCGCGGAGTTGTTGAGTCCCGATGCATCGGCAGAGCACTGGGATGTGATTGAAGGGCAGGGCTCCTTGTTCCATCCTGCCTACGCCGGGGTCTCGCTCGGACTATTGCACGGCAGTCAACCCGACCTGATCGTCGTCTGCCACGATCCTGATCGCAAATACCTTCTCGGTCATCCCTTCCCGCTGCCGGACATCGCCGAGACGATTGACATGAACCTGCGCCTCGGCCGCCGCACCAACCCCGCGATTCGATGTGCCGGCATCAGCTTGAATACCTCACGGCTCAATGTGAGCGATGCGAACAAGATGTTCGCCGAAGAGAGCGCGCGGCTGGGATTGCCGGTGGCGGATCCCATGCGTGCGGGCGCGGCGTTCGAGCGGCTTGTGGATGGATGTCTTAAAAACTAGAACCAGCGGCCCAGTCGCTCAAAGAGAACCTATGCGCACCCTCACTATGCTTTCCGCTGCCCTGTTCCTGGGCGCGATCTCGGCGGCACAAAGTGCCCCTAAACCTGCCGCAGCCACCGCTGCGCCGGCGGCAACCATCGCGGCGCCGACCGCCGCGCCCGCGGCTCCGGCAGCGCCAACGGCGCCTGCGGCCGCAGCCGCAGCGTCCCCTCTAACCGCGGAAGACCTCAGCGCGTGGCTCGATGGCTACATGCCCTACGCCCTGCATACCGGCGATATCGCCGGTGCCGTCGTCGCGGTAGTCAAAGACGGTCAGATCGTGACGGAGCGCGGCTACGGGTACTCGGATGTTGCCAAGCGCACGCCCGTCGATCCGAAGCTGACCCTGTTCAGGCCCGGATCCGTCTCGAAGCTGGTCACATGGACGGCGGTGATGCAGCAGGTCGAGCAGGGCAAGATCGATCTCGATGCCGATGTGAATCAATATCTCGATTTCAAGATACCGCCGCGCGACGGCAAGCCCGTCACGATGCGCAACCTCATGCAGCATGTCGCCGGATTCGAAGAGCAGGCGAAGGGCATCTTGTCCAACGATCCGAAATTTCTGCGATTCGAAGCGCTGCTCAAGCAATGGGTGCCGCAGCGGGTGTTCGCCCCCGGCACCACGCCCGCGTACTCGAACTATGGCGCCTCGCTGGCCGGATACATCGTGCAGCGCGTCTCCGGTGAGTCGTTTGACGACTACCTGGACAAGCATATTTTCGCGCCCCTCGACATGCAGCACTCGAGCTTCCGCCAGCCCTTGCCGGATAACCTGGCGCCGTTGATGTCCGTTGGATACACCGAGGCTTCGGATCCGCCCAAGCCTTACGAATTCATTGGACCCGCGCCGGCAGGCTCACTCGCCTCTTCCGGCGAGGACATGGCGCATTTCATGATCGCGCATCTGCAGAACGGCGAGTATCACGGCAACCGCATTTTGAAGGCGGAGACCGCGGAAATGATGCACAACAGCCCGCTCACCCTATTGCCGCCGCTCAATCGCATGGAACTGGGTTTCTTTGAAACCAATGTGAACGGCCGCGAGGTGATCGCGCACTTGGGCGACACCGGCAGCTTTCACACCTCGCTGCACTTGTTCTTGAAGGAAGGCGTGGGTTTCTACGTCTCCTTCAACAGCCCCGGCAAGGCGGGCGCCGTCGGCGGCCTGCGCGGTGCTTTGTTCACCGACTTTGCCGACCGCTACTTCCCGGTCGCCGAGAAAAACGGCGGCATCGACGAGAAGACCGCCGCCGCTCACGCGGCCATGCTCAAGGGCAACTGGAATAATTCACGCGGATCGCAGTCAAGTTTTCTGGCGCTGCTCGGATTGGCCGGGCAATCAAAGGTCAGCGTGGGTAGTAAGGGTGAATTGGTGCTGGAATTCAAGGGCCTCAATGGCAAGCCGCGCCACTGGACGGAGACAGCGCCTTTCCTGTGGATCGATCCGGACAGCCATGAGCGCCTCGCCGCCAAAGTCGTTGACGGCAAGGTGGTGCGGTTCAGCATCGATGAGATTTCCCCATTCATGGTATTCGATCGCGTTCCTTGGTACACGAACTCTGCATGGCTGTTGCCGCTGCTGTATGTGAGCCTGACGGCGCTGCTGCTCACCACGCTGTTTTGGCCCATCACAGCGATCGTGCGCCGCAGCTACGGCGCGAAGCTGGCATTGAGTCCGGTCGAATTGCGCGCCTATCGACTCAGCAAAGTGGGCGCCATCCTGAGCCTCGCGGCCTTGTGCGTATGGGTGGTGACGCTGGTACTGATGTTCAAGGATTTCAATAATCTCAGTGCCAAGTTCGATTTGACCGTGCGCTTCGCGCAGGTTTTCGGCGTGATCGGGTTCTTGGGTGGATTGGCCCTGGTTCTGTGGAACCTGCGCACGGTTTGGGGCGGCCAGCGCCGCTGGCCGGCAAAGGCGTGGAGCATCGTGCTGGTGATTTCCGCCTTCGCCCTGTTGTGGGTGGCGTTCGTGTTCAATTTGCTCAGCTTCGGAATATATTACTGATGCCCTTGAAGATGCATGTCGCGGTTGAAAAACTGCGGCTATCGGCGCCGTTTCGCATTTCGGGCTTCGTCTTCGAGGAACAGGACGTCGTTCTTGTGACGCTCGACGATGGTCGGCATCAAGGCCGCGGCGAAGCTTCAGGCGTGTACTACCTGGGCGATACGGCGCAATCGATGGTTGCGTCCATCGAGGCGGCGCGCGCCGCCATTGAACAGGGCATCGATCGCGCCGCGCTGCAGAAATTGCTGCAGCCCGGCGGCGCGCGCAACGCCGTGGATTGCGCCTTGTGGGAATTGGATGCGCGCCGCATTGGCACGACGGTGTGGGAACTTGCCGGTGTGCCGGCACCGAAACCCTTGGTCACCACGTTCACGCTGGGCGCCGACGAGCCGGCCGTGATGGCGGCAGGAGCGCGCAAGTATGCAGAGGCCAAATCGCTGAAATTGAAATTGACCGGCGAGCTGGCGGTGGACCTCGCCCGCGTGCGCGCGGTGCGCGAAGCACGTCCCGAGGTGTGGATGGGCGTCGATGCCAATCAGGGCTATGGCATCGACACGCTGGACGCATTGATCGCCGGTCTTAGGCCCGCCAATGTCTCACTGCTCGAGCAGCCGCTGAAACGCGGCCGCGAGGCCGATCTTAACGGCTTCAAGTCACCGATTCCCATTGCCGCCGATGAAAGCGTGCTCAGTTTGAAGGATGTCACCGGTCTGGTTGGGCGCTTCGACGTCGTCAATATCAAGCTGGACAAGTGCGGCGGTCTGACCGAGGGGCTGGCGATGGCGCACGCGGCACGCCGCATCGGGCTTCGCGTCATGGTGGGCAATATGGTGGGTACGAGCCTGGCGATGGCGCCGGCGTTTGTACTCGGACAATTGTGCGACGTCGTGGATCTGGACGGGCCGATTTTTCTGGCCAAGGATCGAACGCCGGGCATGACGTACTCGAAGGGCAGCGCGTGGAGCAGTGAGCAAGTGTGGGGCGGGACACACGCTTAAGGCGATGAGCGCGAACCGGCAGACTTGGTTCGGTCAGCCGCGCGGCCTCACCATTCTTTTTCTCACCGAGATGTGGGAGCAGTTCTCCTACTACGGCATGCGCGCCTTGCTGGTCTATTACATGACCAAGCAATTGCTGATCGGTCAGGAAAAGGCGTCCATCATTTACGGTGTGTACACCGCGATGGCGTACTTCACACCGATCTTCGGCGGGTTGATTGCGGATCGTTGGCTGGGCAGGCGGCGCGCCGTGATCATCGGTGCCGTCATCATGGCGGCGGGCCATTTCATGATGACGTTCGAGCCGCTGTTCTACTTCGCGCTCGCAACCATTGCGCTCGGCAACGGATTGTTTCTGCCGAGCCTGCCCAGCCAAATCGACGGTCTGTATCGTCCCGACGATCCACGCCGCGGCTGGGCCTACAATGTGTACTACGTCGGCGTCAACATCGGCGGATTTCTAGCGCCGCTGATTTGCGGCACGCTGGGTGAATTTTACGGTTGGCACTGGGGATTCGGTGCAGCCGGAATCGGGATGCTGACCGGCTTGCTGATCTATGTTCTCGGCGGCAAGTACCTGCCGGAACAGGCACGCATGGCTCGCAAAGCGGCGGCGCCGGCGATCCCTGCGGCGCCGACGGAGAGCTTCCGCTCGACATTCATGCTGTTGTTTGTGGTCGGCCTCGCCGTGACGGTGTTTCGGGGCGCCTATGAGCAGGTTGGCAACACGGTGGCCTTGTGGGCCGACGTCGGCATCGATCGCGCCGCCGGCGTGATGAGCATTCCCATGACCTGGTTCCAGGCCTTGAACCCGCTGTTGGTGATTCTCATGACACCCATGCTGCTGGCGCGCTGGCGGCGGCGGGCGGACGCGGGACGCGCCGACTCGTCGATGAAGAAAATGGCGTTCGGAGCCCTCATCGTTGCGGCGGCTTATCTGCTGCTCGCGGTCGTGGCTTTTGCTGCGGACGCGACGCGCGCGAGTTGGGTGTGGCTGGCGGTGTTTTTCGTCATCTTTACCTTGGGTGAGCTGTACATTTTGCCGACGGGACTGGGTCTGTTTGCGCGCCTCGCGCCCGTCGGATTTGGCGCCACCACGGTGGCCGCGTGGTTCTTCGCAATATTCACCGGTTCACTGTCGGCGGGCGCCGTCGGCACGCTGTGGGGCAGCACCAGTCACGCATTGTTCTTTGCCGTT
>DASQPK010000023.1:0-4099 GCA_035643995.1 Steroidobacteraceae bacterium
TCGATGTCATCCGCGAAAGATTGGAGCTGCCCAAGCTCGACATGGGCGACCTCGTCATAGGCCGCGTGATGGGTGCCTACACCTGGGCCTCGGCGTCGGAATTTAATTTCTTCCCGCGCGCCACCGTGCTGGCGCTGGATCATGGCCGGCTGCTGGACGGAGGCCAGGGATGATTTCTCGACGCCGCATGCTCCTGGCCACGGGAGCCTTGGGCTACACGGCGGCGCTCTGGGCGCGTTCCTCGATCGGCGTCCGCGCTCCCAACCTTAAGCCCCGGCGAATTGCGCTGGTCAATCTGCATACCGGCGAGCGGCTGGAAACCGAGTATTTCCGCGATGACGCATACGCGCCTGACGCGCTTGCGGCAATCGATGTCCTGTTGCGGGATTTTCGCAGCGGTGAGAAGCACGCCATCGATCCCAAGCTGCTGGACTACCTGGTCGATGTCGCCGCTGAGGTAAGTGCGCCGCCCGTATACAGCGTCATCTCAGGCTATCGGTCGCCGGAAACCAACGAGCGTCTGCACGAGCGCAGCGGCGGCGTCTCGCAGCACAGTTTGCACATGCAGGGACGCGCCATCGATGTGCGCATGACCGGCGTCGATTGCGCGAACCTGGCGATGCGCGCGCAGGATTTGAAGCGGGGCGGCGTCGGGTATTACCGCGCGTCGAATTTCGTGCATTTGGACACGGGTGCGTTTCGCACCTGGCGCGGTTAAGCCGAGATGAAACCAGCAGCAGCCAGGCTGCGACACCTGTTGCCTGCGGCGTTGCTGATGATGGTGGGAGCCTGCTCCCAGCCATCGGCCCCCACCGCGGCGAGGAGCGCCGGTGCCCCTGCAGGACCCGCCGATCGAGGTGCAGTCCTGTATGTGCAAATCTGCGTGTCATGCCATCGCGAAAAAGGCGAGGGGGTGCCGAATGTGTATCCAAGTCTGGCCGGTTCGGCGGCGGTGATGGGTGACCCACAAGAGCTTGCGCAGTGGGTATTGAGCCAGAAGCGGCCTGCGACGATTCCGGCGGGCCGCTATCCCACCCAGATGTTGTTGTTCGGCTGGATGAAGGATGATGACGCGGCCGCATTGCTCACGTACATTCGTTCAAATTTCGGGAACTCGGCGCCGCCGGTGGATGCCGCAACGATCGCCAAGGCGCGCGAAAAATAATGGCCATGACCACCATCCATGATTTGGTCGAGCGTTGCCGCGCGGGCACCCTGCCGTCTGCCATTGCCAAGGTGCCTTCAGGTTTCGTGGTGATGGGCGAGCGGCAGGTGCTGCCGGGATATTGCCTGTTGCTGCCCGATCCGGTGGTGCCGCACTTGAATGCACTGGCTCCTGAGGCGCGCAGTCAATTTCTGTTCGACATGTCGCTCATCGGCGATGTGCTGCTGGCAATTACCGCCGCTTCCCGCATCAACTATGCGATTTACGGCAATGTGGATCCGGCGCTGCACGCGCACCTCTTTCCTCGCGACAGCGCGGAGCCTGAGAGCACGCGCACCGCGCAGCCGTGGGCGCTGGATTGGAATGCGGCGCCGTTCTACTCCGACGGGCTGCACGGCGATTTCAAGCGCCGTGTCGGTTCGGAGCTGCGCAAGCGCTACGCCTCGGCATCGTGATGATGAGCGGTTGGTGTAGCGCTCGCCAGGAAGGCTAAGCCCCTCCTGACGGATACTTCAACCGATCAACATCACGATGCCGAAGTGACCCGCAATTTGAGGGCGCGCAATACTTCCTGCAAATCCGTCAGCGGCGCCGAGCAGGTCATGCCGGCGCACAGGTAGGCCACCGTTGCAGCGTTCGCGCGCTTCGCCGCCAGAGCGGGCGGCAGCTCGGCATCTTTCGGAATGGCGAAGATCATGCGGGTGGGCGCGTACAGCCTGCTCAAGTCCATCGCCCACTGCCTGGCACTTGACTCCTCGCCGCGGATCACCAGGATTTGCATCGTGGACAAGAAATCCTCCAATGCATTCACCAAGCTCATGTGTGCCTGAGGGTAATCTTGAATTCCGCGCCACGCGGCCTTGAGGGTGCGCTCGGCGGCATCCAGGTAGGGCAGCTCGCCCAGCAGGAACCCTAAGCGGCACAGCACGGAAGCCGCCACGCCGTTGCCCGACGGCACGGATTCGTCGCCGAAGGTCTTGCTACGGTGGATGAGTTTCTCGTGATCCTTCGCGGTGAAGAAAAATCCGCCGCCATCGGCATCTTCGAATTGCTCGAGCAGCACGTCAGCCAGCTGCCGCGCAAATATCAGGTCGCTGCTGCGCCAGCGGGTCTGCAGCAGCTCCAGCAAGGCATCCGCCAGGAAGGCATAGTCATCGAGATACGCGGGCAGGTGCGCGCGGCCATCCTTGTAAGTCGCGAGCAGGCGGCCGTCGCGCCACAGGTGGTGCTGCACGAAGTCAACGGCGGCGCCGGCGGCCACGGCCAGGTCAGGCCGTTTCAGCACGCGCGACGCAATCGCCAGTCCCTTGATCATGAGCGCATTCCAGGCGGTGAGGATTTTTTCATCGCGTGCGGGCCACACTCGCAAATTGCGCGCTTTCAATAGCTTCGAACGTGCCGACTCTATCCTGGCGCCGACCGTTTCCGCGGACTCGCTGAGCGAGGCGGCAATATCGGCAATCGACACAAAAGTGTGCAGATGCCATTCGCCCTCGAAGTTGGCGGTGCGATTCAAGCCGAACCGAGGTGCAAAGGCCGCGTACTCCGGCGCGGTCAGCAGCGCCTGAACTTCAGCCGCCGTCCAGACGTAGAATTTTCCTTCGTGGCCTTGAGAATCCGCATCCAGGCTGGAGTAGAAGCCGCCTTCGGGCGAATGCATGTCACGCAAGGCCCAATCGGCCGTTTCGTGGGAGATTCTCGCGAACAGCGCCTCGCCGGTCGCCAGATGCGCCCGCGAATATTCGCAAAGCAGCTGCGCATTGTCGTAGAGCATTTTTTCGAAATGCGGAATCATCCAGGCGCCATCGACGGAATAGCGCGCGAAACCGCCGCCGAGTTGGTCGTATAGACCGCCCTCCGCCATGCGCGTCAGCGTGAGGCTCCCCATGTACAGCGCATGCAAATCGGGATTGGTGTCGCTCGATGTGCGGTACCAGTGGCGCATACAGCGCTCGATGCTGTTGGGATGCGGGAACTTCGGCGCGCGGGTGAAGCCGCCGAAATCGGCGTCGAAGGATTGCGCGAGCGCGGCACGTGCCTGGGGCAGGGGTGTCGCATCGAGAACGACGCCGAGGGCCGGCTCCGGAACGAGGCTGGCGAGCGCGGCTTGAAGTTGCGCGCTCTGCGCTTCGATCTGCGCACTCTGGCCGCGATAGTACTCCGCCACACGGCGCAGCAGGTCGCCGAACGCCGGCAGCCCAAAGCGAGCGTCCTTGGGAAAATACGTGCCGCCGAAGAAAGGCTCTTGTTGCTTGGGGGAGAGAAACATGGTCAGGGGCCAGCCGCCGGAGCCATGCGTCAGCATCTGTTGCGCGACCTGATAAATCCTATCCAGGTCGGGGCGCTCTTCGCGATCGACTTTGATGTTGATGAAAAGCTCGTTCATCAGGGTAGCGGTGGCGGGATCTTCGAAGGATTCGTGGGCCATGACATGACACCAATGGCAGGCCGAATAGCCGATCGACAAGAGAATGGGCTTGTTCTCCTGCTTTGCCCGCGTCAACGCCGCCTCGCCCCAGGGGTACCACTCCACCGGATTGTCGGCGTGCTGCAGCAAGTAGGGGCTGGTCTCCTCGGCGAGGTGATTGCGCAGCATGTTCACGGCCTGCGAGGCTCCTGGTCGGTTAGAATGGCCTTTACTATAGCCGAAGTACTTTCCATGTCTGACCCCGGTAATGTGGCGCAACTGCCTGTCCTGCGCCTCAAGCGCAACGAAGATCGCCGCCTGCACGCCGGACATCTTTGGATCTTCAGCAACGAAGTCGACACCGGCCAGTCGCCGCTGGCCAAATTCAAGGCCGGCGAGCTGGTGCGCGTGCTGGCGCACAACGACCGGGCTTTAGGATTGGCCTACGTCAATCCGCAATCGTTGATTGCCGCGCGAATGTTGGAAACCTGGCAGATTCCCGATGTCGCCTGGCTGGCGGCGCGCAT
>DASQPK010000024.1:0-13638 GCA_035643995.1 Steroidobacteraceae bacterium
TTCTGTATCATGCCGCCCCAATCGCGATAAGAGCTGTCTGGAGAGAGTCCTTTTACTAGGACCGCCGAAGGCGCAACCGCCCGGAAACGCTCAGGCACATGAACGGCAGACTCTCGCGATCTCTGGAGAGCGGTCGCGCCAAGCGATCCACCGAAGGGGAGCAGCGCTTGAGCTCAAGCGCGCAATCTCTCAGGTCTTAAGGACAGAGGGGCGAAGCACGCAGGTGCTTAGGCTGCTGTGTTCGTTCTCCGCGAGGTTGCGATGGGCCTTAAGACTCCTTTATACGACACCCACGTCCAGCAGGGCGCCAAGATCGTCGACTTCGGCGGCTGGGATATGCCGCTGCACTATGGATCGCAGATCGAAGAGCACCATGCGGTGCGCCGGGACGCCGGGATGTTCGACGTGTCGCACATGTGTATCGTCGACCTGAGCGGTGGGCGCGTGCGCGAGTTTTTGAGACTTCTTTTGGCGAACGACGTCGACCGCCTCAAATCTTTCGGCAAGGCGCTGTATTCCTGCATGCTGCTGCCCGGCGGCGGCGTGATCGATGATCTCATCGTCTATTACATGTCGGATACCTGGTATCGCATGGTTGTGAACGCCGGGACCCGCGACAAGGACCTGGCTTGGATCCACAAGCACGCCGGCGACTTCGACGTCACTGTGGCCCCGCGCAAGGACTTGGCGATGATCGCCGTCCAAGGTCCCAATGCGCGCCGCAAAACCGCGGCGCTCCTGCCGCCGCCGCAGCAAGTCGCGGTGCTCGAATTGAAGCCTTTTTTCGGCGCGCCATTCGGCTGCTGGTTCGTGGCCCGCACCGGCTATACGGGCGAGGATGGCTTCGAAATCATGCTGCCCGCCGCGGAAGCCGCCGATGCGTGGGGCCGGCTGCTGCAGCAGGGCGTCAAGCCTGCGGGCTTAGGTGCCAGAGACACGCTGCGCCTGGAAGCCGGCATGAATTTGTATGGCAACGACATGGATGAGAATTTTCATCCTCTGGAATCCGGCTTAGGATGGACCGTTGCCTTTGAGCCAAAGGACCGGGATTTTATCGGACGCGAAGCCCTGGAGCGCGCGCAGCGCGAATCCGGGCGCGAACTCGTCGGGCTGCTGCTCGAGGATCGCGGCGTGCTGCGCAGCCATCAGAAAGTGCTGAGTGCCGGTGCCACGACTGCCGGCCTGTCCGGTGAAGTCACGAGCGGAACTTTTTCACCCACCTTGAATCGTTCCATTGCGCTGGCACGAGTGCCGAAAACATCGCAGCCGGCGGTGCAGGTGGACATTCGCGGCAAATTGCACGCGGCGCGCATCGTCAAGCCGCCGTTCGTGCGCCATGGCAAAGCATTGATCGATATCAGCTAAGGGGTTTTTATATGGGCAACAACATACCAAGCGATCTGCAGTACACCAAGAGCCATGAGTGGGTGCGCCAAGTGCACGGCGAGGCGCCTAATGGCGCGATCGAGATCGGCATCACCGATCACGCGCAAAGCGCACTGGGTGATTTGGTCTTCGTCGAAGTGCCCGATGTCGGCCGCGCGTTGAGCGCCGGTGAGGCGTGCGCCGTGGTCGAATCCGTCAAGGCGGCATCCGACGTTTACAGCCCACTGGCGGGCAAAGTCATTGCGAACAACGACGCACTCGCGAGCAAACCTGAACTGCTCAATGAAGACCCCTACGGTGCCGGATGGATGTTCCGCCTGGAGACCGGTGCATCCGCCAACGCTGCATCGCTCATGAGCGCGAGCGCCTACGCGACGTTCTTGGCGGAAGAATCCAAGTAAGAGCGCATATGGCATTCATTCCTCACACTGCCGACGATATCGCGCGAATGCTGGAAGTCATCGGCGTGCGCTCCATCGAAGATCTTTTCGACGAGATCCCCACCGACCTGCGCACCGGGGCCCTCAACGTGCCGTCTCCGTTGTCGGAAATGGAGATCGGGCGGCTCATGACCGAGCGTGCCGCCATCGACGGACGGCCGTTGAATTTCATAGGCGCCGGGGCGTATGAACATCACATCCCCGCACCGGTGTGGGCGATCGCGACGCGCGGCGAATTTTATTCCGCGTACACCCCGTACCAGGCCGAGGCGAGTCAGGGCACGCTGCAGTTGATCTATGAATACCAATCCATGATGTGCGCGCTCACCGGCATGGAGGTATCGAACGCGTCGTTGTATGACGGTGCCTCGGCGCTGGCTGAAGCCTGCCTGATGGCGGTGCGCTCCAATCGCAGTTCGACCTCGCGGCGCATTTTGATGCCGCGCGCGGTCAATCCCACCTACGCGCAGGTGGCGCAGGCCATCGCCGGCAACCAAGACATCAGCTTTGTGCCGGTGGACTTCGACCGATCCGCCGGACGCACCCTGCTCGAGGCGCTCAAACCCCACGGCGGCCAGGACTTTACGGCCCTGGTGCTGCAGCAGCCGAATTTCTTCGGCAGCCTGGAGGAGGTCGATGCACTCACCGATTGGGCGCACCAGAACAAGATCATGCTGATTGCCGTGGTCAACCCGACCTCCTTGGCGCTGCTGAAGCCGCCGGCACTGTGGGGATCCAAGGTGGATGCGGCGCAGGGCGCCGACATCGTCTGCGGCGAGGGGCAGGCGCTGGGCGTGCCGCTGGCATCGGGCGGTCCGTACTTCGGCTTCATGGCGACGCGCATGCAGTACGTGCGCCAAATGCCGGGCCGAATCGTCGGGCGCACCGTGGATGTGGAAGGGCGGCCCGGATTCAGTTTGACGCTGCAGGCGCGTGAACAGCACATACGCCGCAGCAAGGCGACCTCCAATATCTGCACCAACCAGGGATTGATGGTGACGGCTGCCACGATTTACATGAGTCTTCTCGGGCCGCAAGGATTGGAAGCCGTCGCGCAGGCCAGTATGCAGCGCACCGCCGATCTGATCGCGGCCTTGACCCAGGTCGCGGGCGTGAAACGGGCCTTCACCGCCCCGCATTTCCACGAAGCCGTGTTGTTGCTCGATCGTCCGCCTGCGGCGATTCTCGCAGCGCTGTCTCGCCGGGGAATCCTCGGCGGACTGGATTTGAGCGAGCGCTATCCGGAATTGGGCCATGCACTGCTGGTGTGTGCGACCGAAACCAAGCTCGGCGTCGATATCGATGCGTATGCCACAGCATTGGCCGAAGTGATGAGCGCATCGGTGAGAAAGGCGCCTAGGGAAAATTATTCATGACTGAACTCAATTTGCGCGAACCGCTGATATTCGAATTGAGCAAGGCCGGACGCGGCGCCGGCACGCAGTTCCCGCCGCCGGTCGCAGGCTCCGCCCAAGTGCCTGCGAATCTGCGCCGCCAGACGCCCGCAAAATTGCCTGAGGTCTCCGAGCTGCAGTCGGTGCGCCACTACACGCGCCTGTCGCAGATGAATTTCTCCATCGACACGCATTTCTATCCGTTGGGTTCTTGCACCATGAAGTACAACCCGAAGGCCTGCAACAGCTACGCGATGCTGCCGGAGTTCCTGGGCCGCCACCCGCTGGGACCGGAACCTCAAGGGTTTCTCGCGTGCATGTACGAACTTCAGGAGATGCTGCAAGAAATCACGGGCATGCCGGCCGTCAGCTTGACGCCGATGGCCGGCGCGCAGGGCGAATTCGCGGGAGTCGCGATGATTCGCGCCTACCATCGCGCGCGCAATGACCTGGCACGTACCGAAATCATCGTGCCGCAGGCGGCGCACGGCACCAATCCGGCCACCGCGACCATGTGCGGTTTCGTCGTCAAGGAGATTCCCTGCGATGCGAACGGCGATGTCGAGATCGAGGCATTGAGAGCGGCGGTGAGCCCGGCAACGGCCGGCATCATGCTCACCAATCCTTCCACGCTCGGCGTTTTCGAACGCAAGATCGTGCAGATCGCACGCATCGTTCACGATGCCGGCGGCCTTCTTTACTATGACGGGGCAAATTTGAACGCCATTCTCGGCAAGGTGCGCCCCGGCGACATGGGTTTTGACGTCATTCACATGAATTTGCACAAGACTTTTTCCACCCCGCACGGCGGCGGCGGGCCCGGCTCCGGCGCGGTGGGCGTGAGCGCCCGCCTGAAGCCTTTTTTGCCGCTTCCCATCGTCGGCAAGGATGGCGCCCGCTATCGATGGCTGATGGAGCGCGACCTGCCGCAGTCCATCGGCCGCTTGTCCGGGTTCATGGGCAACGCCGGCGTGAATTTGCGCGCCTACATCTACATGCGGCTGTTGGGCCGCGAAGGCATGGTGCGGGTCGCGGAGTTCGCCGCGCTGAATGCCAATTACTTGATGAAGCGCCTGCAGGCCTTGGGCTTCGAAGCGGCCTATCCTGAACGTCGCGCCAGCCACGAATTCATCATCACCCTGAAGCAGGAAAACAAGGCGTACCACGTCTCGGCCATGGATGTCGCGAAGCGGTTGCTGGACTATGGCTTTCACGCCCCCACCACCTATTTCCCCTTGCTGGTACCCGAATGCTTGTTGATCGAGCCCACGGAGACGGAGGCCAAAGAGGACTTGGACCGGTTTTGCGATGCAATGGCCTCCATCCGCGAGGAAATGCGCCATGATCCCGAGAAACTGGCTTCCGCCCCACATACAATGCCGGTGCGTCGGTTGGACGATGTGCGTGCGGCGAAGCAGCTCGATTTGAGGTGGAAAGCATCACCGGAGGAACCGTCTGGCTCCTGAACTTGTCCGATCTTCGGCAATAACCGTCATTTAACCTGGCCATTGAAGGCTCCTAGGATCGGCATGTCCCGCATTTCGCTGCTTTTGTCCTTGTTTGCCTTGTCCGTCACACCCGCATTCAGCGCTCCGTCCGCCACTGCCGTCCGCACCGCCACCCCCGGCTCCGTCCCCGGCATTCCCGCCTCCGGCATTCCGGGCACGCCTGCGAATTGGGCCCAGACTCTGGAGAGAATCGCGACCGGCGTGGTCACCATTCAAATCGACAGCACGCGTGCCTTCGACACCGAATGGAACACCACCGCGCAGGCCACCGGCTTTGTCATCGACGCCAAGCGCGGACTCATCTTGACCAATCGGCACGTCGTGACCTCGGGGCCAGTAACCGCGCAGGCCATTTTCTTGAACCGGGAAGAGGTGCAGCTGCATCCTGTTTACCGCGATCCGATCCATGACTTCGGCATCTATCACTACGATCCTGCAAAACTGCACTTCATCCAACCCGCTGAGCTGCCGCTGTATCCGCAGGGAGCGGTCATCGGCCGCGAAATACGCGTCGTCGGCAACGATGCAGGCGAACAACTGTCGATTCTCGCGGGCACGCTGGCGCGTCTGGACCGCGAGGCGCCGGAATACGGCTACGGCAAGTACAACGACTTCAATACCTTTTATTTCCAGGCGGCCTCGAGCACCTCGGGAGGTTCGTCCGGCTCGCCGGTGATCGACATCGAGGGCCGCGTGGTGGCGCTCAATGCAGGCGGCGCCACGGGCGCAGCCTCGAGTTTCTACCTGCCGCTGACCGCGGTGGTGCGCGCGCTGAAATATATCGACGGCGGCAAGTCTGTGCCGCGCGGCACGCTGGAGACCGTGTTCAAGTACACGCCCTATGATGAGCTGAAGCGCCTCGGCCTCAATTCCGAAACGGAAGCGAGTATGCGCAAGGCGTATCCGAAATTGACCGGCATGCTGGTGGTTGACGACGTGCAGCCCGGATCGGGTGCCGACGGGATTTTGGCGCCCGGCGATATTCTGGTGGCCGTCGACGGCAAGCCCATACCTGAGTTTTTCTCGCTCGAGGAGGAGCTCGACAATCATGTCGGACAGCGGGTGAAAGTCGAAGTCCAGCGCGGCAGCCAATCGCTGCGGCACGAGTTCGATGTGCAGTCCTTGAGCGCCATTACGCCCGATGAATTCATCGAATTCGGCGAGGCGGTGGTGCACACGCTGTCCTATCAGCAGGCGCGGCATTTCAATGTGCCCATCAAGGGCGTGTATATCGCCAATCCGGGATATGTCTTTGGCGCGGCCGGCATTCCGCGCGCCGCCTTGATCAGCTCGTTCAACGGCAAGCCGGTCACGACTCTCGCTGAATTTGCCGCGGCGCTGGCCGAGCTTGCGGATGGCGCGAGAGTGCCGGTTCGCTATGTCACCATCGAGGATCCGCGCGCGGTTCAGCTCAAGGTCATTCGCATGGACAGGCGCTGGTTTCCGGCGCGAGAGTGCAAGCGGGACGACATTTTGGGAACCTGGCCCTGCATCGGCATCAGTTCCGGACCCTCGCCGGCCGTCGTCAAGTCCGCCTCCACTCAATTTGCCAAGACCGGCGATGTGCGCATCGATCGAATGGCGCCGTCATTGGTGATGGTGAATTTCGACATGCCTTATTCAACCTCCGGTGTCACGGAAAAGAACTATCACGGCACCGGTGTCATCGTGGACGCGCAGCGCGGTTTGGTGGCCATCGACCGCAATACCGTGCCGGTGGCGATGGGCGATGTGCGCATCACTTTTGCGGGCACGGTCGAAGTGCCGGGCAAGGTCGTGTTCATTCATCCCCTGCACAATCTCGCCGTCGTCGCCTACGATCCGAAGTCGATCGGCAACACGCCGGTTCGCGCAGCGACGTTGGTCACGCGGCCCTTGAGTGCGGGCGACGATGTTTGGGTGGTCGGGCAGCGCGCCGACTCCAAGATCCTCTCGCAGAAAACCCAGATCTCCAGCGTCGATGTGGTCTCATTTCCCCTGTCGCGCACGCTGCGCTTCCGCGACAGCAACTTGGAAGCGGTCAGCCTGATCAATGCGCCGGGCGATTATGACGGCGTCCTGACCGATGAAAAAGGCGACGTGCTCGCGCTTTGGTCCAGTTTCGCGTTCGAATCGCAGCGCGAATTGGAACAAATCAATCGCGGCATACCCGCCGACGTGGTCAGCGAGATGATCGGTGTGGTTGCCGACGGACGGCCCTTGTATTCCTTCGAAGCGGAGTTCGACGTGCAGTCCTTGGCCGCCGCGCGCGAGTTGGGATTGCCGGACGAGTGGGTGCGGCGCTTCGCAGAGCACAACCCGCAGCGCCGTCAGGTGCTCGGCGTCAATCGCCTCGTCGCCGGTTCTCCCGCCGCGGCGTTGCTCGAGCCCGGCGACCTGCTGCTCGCGATCGACGGCAAAGTCGTGAATCGCTTCCGCGAGGTTGAACGCGCGGTGCAGAGTGCGACCGTGTCGGTGACCGTGTGGCGCAATGGCGCAGAAAAAACCCTGGATATGAAGACCGTGGCATTGAACGGCCGCGACATCGATAGGGTGCTCATCTGGGCGGGCGCCACGCTGCAGGCGCCGCATCGCGCCATGGCGGCGCAACGCGGGATTGCTCCTTACGGCGTGTTCGTGTCGTTCTTCTTTTACGGCTCACCCGCCACCCACTATGGTCTGTATGCCGGCCGGCGCATCACGGAAGTGAACGGTCAAGCCACGCCGGATCTCGATGCCTTCATCAGAGCCGTGAGCGGCAAACCGGATCGAGCCTCACTGCGCTTGAAGACCATCAGTTGGAACGGCCAGACGGATGTCATTACCTTGAAGCTCGACAAGCATTACTGGCCGGCCTACGAACTCAACCGGCAGGAGGATGGCACGTGGACGCGCACCGCACTCGATCCGCCGGAAGTTACGGCGTCGGCGAGGCCATAACCTGCGGCAGATCTGTCACCAGCGATTCAAGCGCCAGCAGCCAATGCCGGTAGTAGGTGTCGCCGAGATCCGCATCTCCGGCGGCTTGCGCCTGGGTTATCTGATGCGACAGCGCCGCGGCCCATTGCGGCCAGGTGAACAAACCGCGCTGGTGAAGTGCCAGCACCATGCCAAAGGCGCGGGCTTCCCAGGGTTCGTTGAAAACCGGGCTGTCTGGATCCAGCGGCATTCCCGGCAATTCAGGCAATTCAGGCAATACCTGCAGAGCCTCGTGCGTCATGCCGGCTCCAGGTACGGCTCGAAGACATCCACGGAAATCGTCGATCGCTGATTCAGGCCTTGCGCGCCCCACAGCTCCTGTTCATCGAAGGCCACGGTGTACAGCCACTGCGGGGATTCACCCAAGCCCTGGGCGTTGCTATCCGGAAATACGTGCGCGCCATGGACTCGTTCCACGATTCCTACTTTGCCCCGCGCATAGGCGGGCAAACGCGTGTGGTGTGCAGGTTCAACGGCGATCGTGCGCACGCGCTGTCCCGGCGCAAAGCGCGCAGGGCCTGTCGGCGTTCGCGAGCACGAGCTGCCCTTGCTGATTGCAGCGGCGACCAGCGCGGCGCGCAAAACCTGTTTCGGTGGAGGAGGGGCGTCGCTGAGCACGCCTTTTTGCAGCAACAATTTTTCAAGCGCCGCCAGCCAGATCTCGTAATAGCTGAGATCGCGGTAATTAGGCAGTGTTTCGCGCGCGGCGCGATTCATGTCGATATTCGACAGCCCCGTCGGACCCATGGCCACGACCAGCGCCATGACCCGCGCCTCCCAGGCAGCGTGAAACAATTCGCCTTCAGGTTCCATCACGATGGCACCGCGGACATCTTGTCCACCAAGGTCGGCATGAGAGTGGTAGCTCACTTAGGCGTGCCGGGCAAACCTGTACCGATCATGGAATCACGCGTGACGAGATTCGCCAGCTGCTGCTCGCTCAAGTCCTCGGAGCCCGCCGGCCGCTGCGGCAACACCAGATAGCGGATTTCTGCGGTGGAGTCCCAGATGCGGATCTGCATGGTCTCAGGCAGTTCAACGCCGAATTCTTTCAGAACGCCGCGCGGATCTTTCACGGCGCGCGCGCGATAGGGCGCACTCTTGTACCAGGTCGGCGGAAGCCCCAACACCGCCCAGGGGTAGCAGCTGCACAGCGTGCACACCACCAAGTTGTGCACCTGCGGCGTGTTCTCGACCGCCACCATGTGCTCGCCCTGGCGGCCGCTCATCCCCAAGGATGCGATGGCGGCGGTGGCGTCGGTGAGCAGCCAGCGGCGAAATTCAGCGTCGCACCACGCGCGCGCCACCACCCGCGCACCATTGCGGGGCCCGATTTTTGTCTGATACGCATCGATCAGCACATCGAGAGCCGCAGGTTCGATGTAGCCCTTCTCCGTCAGCAGCGTCTCTAAGGCGCGAACCCGCAGCTCCATCGGACTCAGCGTGCGCTGCGCGTGCTCGTGAGAGTGCGGTTCGTGGGGGTGGTGTTCGTGTTCGCTCATCGATGGTCTAGTATAAGAGGCTCAAGGAGGGCCGGTCTCATGAAAATCGCCAGTACTCACTTAAGCGCTTGGTTGGCGATGGCCGTTTTGGCTCTGGGCTTGAGCGCGGCCGCCCCTTGCACCGCGCGCGCGCCGGCATTGCGGCTTTACGTGCTCGATTGCGGACACGCCAGCTTCAAGGACATGGGTGGATTCTCGGATACGGGCGAGTATGACGGCAGGCCGGGTGAGATCGCCGCGCCGTGTTTTCTGGTCCGTCACCCCAAGGGTGATTTGATGTGGGACGCGGGTCTCGGCGATCACTACAACTATCCCAGGGAGGGAAGCGACGCTGCACCGGGCGTGCATGTCACCGTGCCGGTGACGCTGATCGCCCAACTGCAATCCTTGAGTTTAACGCCCAAGAGCATCAATTTCATTGCTTTCTCGCACTTGCATTGGGATCACACCGGCAATGCCAACGAGTTCGCCGACTCGGTTTGGATCATGAACAAGTTGGAACTGGCCGCGGCGCTGACGCTTCCCCCGCCGGGCGGAGTACTCCCTGAAACGTGGAGCGCGTACAAGACCGCCAAGACTGAAACGATTGAGGGCGACTATGATGTTTTCGGCGACGGCAGGGTCATGATCTTGAGGGCCCCGGGACACACCCCCGGGCATCAGGTTCTGAAGCTGAAACTGCAAAAGAGCGGCACCGTCATCCTGTCAGGCGATCTGTACCATCTGAGAACCAATCGGCTATTCAAGCGCGTGCCGGTCTATAACGCGGATCGCGCGGACACGCTCGCCTCGATGAGCCGCATTGAAACCATCATCAAGAACACGCACGGACGGCTGATCGTGCAGCACGATCCGCGGGATTTCCAGACGCTGCCCAAACCGCCGGCCTACCTCGATTGATCGGCATGATCAACCATGCCGCACGTTGTGACCTTCCGGAAATTCTAGCGATCTACAACGAGGTCATCCGCAACTCCACGGCCGTCTATACGGAGGTTGAGTTCACTGCCGAGCGCGGCGAAGCGTGGTACGGCGCGAAGATCGCGAGCGGCTTTCCCCTGATGGTCGCGCGAGATGCATCCGGAATCACCGGTTTCGGCAGCTTCGGCGAGTTTCGCGCCTGGCCCTGCTACCGGCATAGCGTTGAGCATAGTGTTCACGTTCGCGCGGATTGCCGCGGCTTGGGGATAGGCCGGAATCTCGTCACCGAGCTCATGAATCGAGCTTCCGCCATGCAGAAGCACGTCATGATCGCGGGCATCGACGCCGACAACGCCGCGTCGATCAAGCTGCATCAGAGCCTCGGATTCATCAATGTGGGGCATTTTCATGAAGTGGGATTCAAGTTCGGCCGTTGGCTCGACTTGGTGTTCCTAGAATGTCGCCTTCCTGCTACAAATCAGTCAACAACTGTAAAACAGCCGCCTTAAACCCTAAGCAGCCCTTGCTCGTATCTCAGTCTTGATATCATGAGCGTGTGGTACGAGCTACACAGACAGACATCGAAACGGCGGTCGAAGCTTTGCGCGCCGGAGAATTGGTCGTGTTTCCGACCGAGACCGTCTACGGCGTCGGCGCGAATGCGTCCAACCCCCCGGCGGTGCGCAAGATTTTCGAGGTCAAGGGTCGCCCGCCGGATCATCCGGTCATCGTTCACTTGGACGATCCGCGCTACCTGCATCGCTGGGTTTCCATCATGCCGCCCGTGGCGCAAGCATTGGCGGATAAATTTTGGCCGGGACCCTTGACGCTGATTCTGCCCAAAGCGGAAAACGTCAATGAAATCGTCACGGGCGGCCAGGACAGCATCGGCATTCGCGTGCCCTCGCACCCGATCGCGCAGCAGCTGCTGAATGCCTTTGGGGGCGGTATTGCGGCACCGTCCGCCAATCGATATGGACGCTTGAGTCCCACCAAGCCCGAGCATGTGCGCGATGAACTCGGCGATGCGGTCAAGGTGATCCTGGACGGCGGCGATTCACCCATCGGGCTCGAGTCGACCATCGTCTCCTGCCTCGACAATCAGGCGCGGCTGCTGCGTCCGGGGTTCATCACGCGATCGCAGCTCGAGCAGGTGGTGGGTCCCATGGCGGTCGGCGGCACGGCTCCCCGGGTTCCGGGCGATCGGGCATTGCACTATGCGCCCTCGACACCCCTCGAAATCGTGCCCTCGGACGACCTCGAGGTTCGAGCCGGCGAGATCGTGGCGCGGGACGAGAAAGTGGCCGTGCTCGCCATGCGGCCGCCGCTGCAAACCCAACGCCATATGACCTGGATCAACGCCGGTAAAAAGCCGGACACCTACGCGCACAACCTGTACAACCACTTGCGCACCTTGGATCGCGTCGGTTGCGTCAAGATCTTCGTGCAGAGTCTGCCGCAGGATGAGCGGTGGGCGGCGATTCTCGACCGCCTGCAGCGCGCCAGCGGCATGGGCGATGATTCCTTGGAGCTGAGCGTCAGCTAGCGCATGGAGCTCGATCCCAAGCAAGATCCTTTCTCGCGAGAGGCGATTCAACATTTGGTGGCCCGTTACGGCTCCCCCCTGTTCGTGATCGATGCCGAGCGTATCCGTCGACAATACCGCCGCCTCGTCGCGGCGCTGCCGGGCGTCGATCTGCACTACGCCTTGAAGCCGCTGCCGCACTCATCGCTCATTACCACGCTGAATTCGGAAGGCGCTTTCTTCGATCTCGCGACCAATGGCGAAGTCGAATTGGTGCGGCGCTTGGGGGTTGCGCCCGAGCGCTGCATTCACACCCATCCGATCAAGCGCGACAGCGACATCCGCACGGCCTTGAGCTTTGGGGTGACCCGCTTCGTCATCGACAATCCCGATGAACTGCGCAAGTTCACCAAGTATCGCAGCCGCGCATCGCTGCTGATCCGCGCTTCCTTCCGCAGCCCCGACGCCCAGGTCGACCTGTCGCGCAAGTTTGGCTGCGATCCGGAAGCGGTTGCGGATCTGTTCCGTCTCGCCGCAGACCTGCAAATCAAAATCGACGGATTGTCGTTTCACACCGGCTCGCAAAATGCCGACTCAGGGATGATGGTCAGGGCCATCAACGTGTGCCGCGAACTGCTGCAAAGCGCGGTCGAGGCCGGACATTCCCCCTACATCCTCGACATCGGCGGCGGATTTCCCGTGGAATACCTAAAGCCCGCCATGCCCATCGAAGAATTTTGCGCGCCGATCAAAGCGGCGCTCAACAAATTGCCGCCCGCGGTGCGCGTGATTGCCGAACCCGGGCGCTATATCGCCGCCCCCGCGGCGATCGCCGTGGCCTCCGTGATGGGACGCGCGCTGCGCGACGGCCGCTGGTGGTACTACTTGGATGACGGCCTGTACGGCAGCTACAGTGGTCAGATGTACGACCACACGGTGTTTCCGGTCGAGGCCCTGTTGCCCGGGGCGGAGACCTTCCCGTCGGTGCTGGCCGGGCCCACCTGCGACAGCATCGATGTCATCCGCGAAAGATTGGAGCTGCCCAAGCTCGACATGGGCGATCTCGTCATCGGGCGCGTGATGGGCGCCTACACCTGGGCCTCGGCGTCGGAATTCAATTTCTTCCCGCGCGCCACGGTGCTGGCGCTCGATCACGGCCGGCTGCTGGACGGAGGCCAGGGATGATCTCGCGGCGCCGCATGGTCATGGCCACGGGAGCCCTCGCGGGCACCGCGGCGCTTTGGGGGCGCTCCTCGATGGCGGCCGCCGACGTGCAGTCCCGGCGAATCGATTTGGCCAATCTGCATACCGGCGAGCGGCTGGAAATCGAGTATTCCCGCGATGGCGCGTACCTGACTGAGGCGCTGGCGGCGATCGATACGCTGTTGAGGGACTTTCGCAGCGGCGAGAAACACGCCATGGATCCGAAGCTCATCGACCACCTGGTCGATGTCGCGGCGCAAGTTGGCGCGCCGGCCGCCTACAGCGTGATCTCAGGCTACCGCTCGCCCGAAACCAACGAGCGCCTGCACGAGCGCAGCAGCGGCGTCTCGCAGCACAGTTTGCACATGCAGGGACGCGCCATCGATGTGCGCATGACCGGCGTGGGTTGCGCGGATCTGGCGGCTCGCGCGCAGGATTTGAAGCGGGGCGGCGTCGGGTATTACCGCGAGTCGAATTTCGTGCATTTGGATACCGGCGCGTTTCGTACCTGGCGCGGCTAGGAGCCTGCAAATGAAACACCCGCCGCGCAAGCTGCGGCACCTGTTGCCTGCGGCGTTGCTGATGACGGTCGGCGCCTGCTCCCAATCGCCGGCCCCGACAGCGGCAACGAGCGCGGCCGCGCCGCCAGGACCCGCCGGGCGTGGGGCGGTTCTGTATATGCAAAACTGCGTGTCTTGCCACCGCGAAAAAGGCGAGGGGGTGCCGAACGTGTATCCCAGCCTCACCGGATCGGCGGCAGTCGTGGGCGACCCACAAGAGCTGGCGCAGTGGGTCTTGAGC
>DASQPK010000025.1:0-37505 GCA_035643995.1 Steroidobacteraceae bacterium
GAGTTGAACGCCGAGATCACCGTGCTGATGGCGATGGTCAAGGCGAACTGCTTGTAGAACTGGCCGGTGAGCCCGCTGATAAATGCCGTGGGCACGAACACCGCGCACAGCACCAGTGCCGTCGCGATGATGGGGCCCGTGACCTCGCGCATCGCCTGACGGGTCGCCTCGATGGGCTTCAAGCCGTTGGTAATATTGCGCTCGACATTTTCGACCACCACGATGGCGTCGTCGACGACAATGCCGATGGCGAGCACCAGGCCGAACAGCGACAGCGCGTTCAAACTGAATCCAAAGAGGTGCATCACCGCGAAAGTGCCCACCAGCGACACCGGCACGGCGATCAATGGGATGACAGAGGCACGCCAGGTCTGCAGAAAGACGATCACGACCAGCACGACGAGCAGGATCGCCTCGATCAGCGTGTGCACCACTGCATGAATGGAGCCTCGCACGAACACGGTGGGGTCGTAGACGATTTGGTACTCGACGCCCTGCGGAAAGTCGCGCTTCAGTTCCTGCATTTTCGCGCGCACCAATTCGGAGATCGCGATCGAGTTGCTGCCGGGGCGCTGAAAAATTGGAATCGCGGCCGCCGGCTTGCCGTCGAGAAGGGAGCGCAGCGCATAGGTGTCGGCGCCGAGTTCGACGCGCGCCACATCCTTCAAGCGCGTGACTTGACCGGCAGCCCCGGTCTTGATGATGATGCTGCGAAAATCTTCCTCGGTGGTGAGGCGCCCTTTGGCATTGATCGCCACCTGAAACTCGGTGGCGCTGGGCAGCGGCGGTGCGCCGAGCTGGCCCGCGGCGACCTGGATGTTCTGCTCGCGGATGGCCCTCACGACATCATCCGCCGTGAGGCCGCGGCTCGCGACCTTCTCCGGATCCAGCCAAACGCGCATGGAGAACTGGCCGGCGCCGAACACCTGTACATCACCGACGCCGTCCAAGCGCGCGAGCTCGTCCTTGACGCGAAGCAGTGCATAGTTCGACAGATACAGCGTGTCGTAGCGATTGTCCGGAGACACCAAGTGCACCACCATGGTCAGATCCGGAGAGGCCTTGTTGGTGACCACGCCCAGGCGTTGCACGACGTCGGGGAGCTTCGGCAGGGTCTGCGATACGCGGTTCTGCACCTGGACCTGCGCCTTGTCGACATCGGTGTTCAGTGCGAATGTGATGGTGAGGGTCATCACGCCGTCGGCGGTCGCTTGTGAGGATTGATAGAGCATCCCCTCGACGCCATTGATCGACTGTTCCAGGGGACTCGCCACGGTCTCGGCAATGACCTTCGGGTTGGCCCCCGGGTATGTCGCCTTCACAATCACCGTCGGCGGCACCACTTCCGGGTACTCGCTGATCGGAAGCTTGGGTAAGGCGATCAGACCGGCCAGGAAAATGAGGGCCGAGAGAACACCGGCAAAGATCGGGCGGCTGATGAAGAATTGCGAGAGTTTCATAATGAGTCCTGCGCTGAACGCCGTCTGAGATTCACCGATTCACGTGAAGGGCTGCGGCCGCCTGGGCGAGACGCGAGACCCCATCGACGGGTCTCGTCGCGGGTGGGGGAGTTGCCGGTCCCGGGACCGGCTGCGCCGCCACTTGGCTCAAGCCCCCCACCGCATCGCGCATGGCGATGCGGGTCGGAGCGACGCTTTGCCCGGGGCGCACATGCTGCAGACCGTTGACCACGATGAGTTCGTTCGGGGCAAGGCCGTGCGTCACGACTCGCAGGCCGTTGATTTCAGGGCCGAGTTCGACCAGGCGGTACTCGATGCGGTTGTCCTTGGTCAAAGTCAGCACGTATTTTTTGGACAAATCCGTACCCACGGCGCGGTCCTCTATCAAGACACTTTCGTGGTCTTCCCCGCCGACGAGGCGCACGCGCGCAAACAGGCCCGGGGTGTAGCGCCCATCGGGATTGGCCAGCGCGGCGCGTGTACGAATCGTGCCCGTCGTCGCATCGACTTGGTTGTCGATGAAGTCCAGCCGCCCCGGATGTGGGTAGCCGTCCTCATCAACGAGCCCGATATAGACGTCGGAGTCCCCATGCGTGCGCGGCTCATGCTTCGCCTTCGCGTAGCGCAGATAGGTCTGCTCATCGGCGTCGAAGTAGACGTAAACCGGATCGTCTGAAACCAGTGTGGTCAGAAGATTGGCACTGGTCACGAGGTTCCCGGCGGTGATGATGGCGCGCGATACGTGACCGTCGATCGGCGCGCGCACTTCCGTGAATTCGCGATTCAAACGCGCTTCCTGCAGGGAGGCGTCGATCGAACCCAGGGCGCCCTGGGCTGAAGATTCGGCCGCCACCTGCCGTTCGTACTCTTCTCGTGAAATCGCGTGCGCACCGATCAGCCGCTCGGCGCGCGCGCGGTTGGCCTTGGCGAGATCGAGGTCCGAAACGGTACGGGTACGCTCGGCGACCAAGCGCTCGACTTCCGCTTGAAACGGGCGCGGATCGATCTGGAATAAAAGTTGGCCTTTCTTGACGCGCGCGCCGTCCGTGAAGCCAACGCGATCGATGAAGCCGCTGACGCGCGGATGGATTTCCACCGTATTCACGGCCTGCAGGCGACCGCTGAATTCCTGCCATTCGCGCAGCGGCCGGTGGATCACCTCGGCCACCGTCACCGCCGGCAGCGCGGTGTTGCTCGCGGCCGGTTTGGCGCGCGAGTGACCCGCGACGGAAAACAGCAGAAACGCTGCGAGCGCGGCGAGGCCGGCTAAGACGGACATGGAGGTCTTGCTAAGATTCAGTTGCTTGAGCGGCACGTACGACTCCGATCGGATATTCGAATTCCCAAACCCCGGACCATTCCGGGCGACCTACGACTGACGCTGCGCCGCCAAATGAGCCCTGTTGCGGCAGAACTTGACTTGCAGCTGAAACACCCCGATGCTACGCAACGTGTGTTACCGGTCAGTAACGCTGTGTGATAAGTTACTGACCGGTCAGTCACATGTCAAGCGGGGGCGAACCTATGAACCTGCCGAAAGCAGCGCAAGTATCTGTAAAAGAAGAAGTTATTTCTTCAGTGCCCAAGTCACGGGTCCGTGATCGCATCATGCGAACGGCCAGTGATCTCTTTTATCGCCACGGCATTCACGCCGTCGGCGTGGACACCATCGCCTGCGAAGCCGGTACCAACAAGATGAGCTTCTATCGCAATTTCGCCTCCAAGGACGAATTGGTCGCGGAGTATTTACGCAGCGCGGAGCGCGAAGGCATGCTCTGGTGGGATGAAACTATCGCGGCTCATGCGGGCAATCCGCGCTTGCAGGTCGAGTCTCTCTTCGACGTGCTGGTGAAGAACACGTGCGAAGACGATTCGCGGGGTTGCGCGCTTGCCAATGCGGCAGTGGAAATCACCGAGCCGGACCATCCGGCGCGCCCTGTGATCGAGAAGTACAAGGCGGATATGCGCCGGCGCTTTCGCCAGCTCGCGAGCGAGATGGGCGCCCGCGAACCCAATGCGCTGGGTGATTCGCTGATGCTGTTATGGGAAGGTGCCTATGTGGCTCGCGTTACCATGGGCGCGGATGGCCCGGTGCAAGGTGCGGCGAAGGCCGCCCGGGCGTTGATCGCCGCATACACCGATTAAAAATTGAAATGAAAGTCCTCATCACCGGATCAACCGGTATGGTCGGGGAAGGTGTCCTGCTCGAGTGCCTGAAGCACTCCGGCGTAGACCAGGTTCTGGTCATCAATCGCAAGCCAGGAGGCGTGTCGCACGCCAAGCTGCGCGAAATCATTCATACCGATTTCTTCGATCTGAAGCCCATCGAACAACAATTAACGGGCCTCAACGCGTGCTTTTTTTGTCTGGGCGTATCGTCCGTCGGTATGAGCAAAGAGGAATATCGGCACATTACCTACGATCTCACCTTGAATGTCGCGCAGCTGCTGGCGAAGCTGAATCCAGCCACGACCTTTTGCTATGTCACGGGTGCAAGCACTGATAGTAGCGAACAAGGGAGCGTTGCCTGGGCGCGCGTCAAGGGCGCCACCGAGAATGCCTTGCTTCGGTTGTTCAAACGGGCCTTTATGTTCCGACCCGGCTTTATGAAAGCGACCCAGGGGCAGAAAAATATAAAGAGTTATTACAAGTTCATTGCATGGCTTTATCCCATTGGCAGATCCGTGTACCCGGCTGGCTTTTGTACTTTGGAGGAAGTGGGGCTGGCGATGATCAAGGCGGCGATCAATGGCTATCCGAAGCAAATTCTGGAAGTGAAGGACATCGTAGCGCTGGCGGGAAGTTGATGTGAGACCCCCGCAATAATGTGCGTGGGTCGAGTCAATCGATTCAATTGTTGACATAACGGCCGGCCCTGCCGTTTGCTCCGACCCTAAGGCGCGGACGGGATATCGCGCACCGCTTGGATACGGGGTTTTGAAAAAACTACAAGCGTTGTCTCGGTGCGCGCAACCATGCAAACTCCCTGGTATTGGTTAATGACCGTATGCTCATCGCATATCGAGGCAACATTCGAATGCTCGCCAGCGCACCCACTCCGGTCTCTACTTTCGAAAAAGTTTTGCGCGCCTTTGGCACCGGTGGTTTCACCTATGCCGACCTGGTAATGCAGCTGGAGCGACTGCTCGCGATCGGTGCATCCCCGACGGCGATGTTGGAGGCTTTGCGGCGCCGCGAGCGAATCGAACCGTTTCCGGAGTACGCGCACGTCGAGGTGGTCCGTCTTCTGAATGCGGCCATCGCAAGAAACGCTGCCGAGGCCGCGGCAGCGGCGGCGGAGTACGAGCCGGACGCGTCGCCCGACCAAAGCCCTGACTCAGTTTTTACGGCGGCGCGGCCGCTGTCGGCCGAACGCATCGCGGATGCGTTCGAGTCGGAGCAAAACCAGCGCCGGGACACCGATGATTCGTTCGTCGAGAGCATCGGCTCAAATGAGGCGGCGCGCTCGCGCAGTGAGGAGGTGCTGCGCGAATCGAAGCGCTACACCGAGTTGAGCGTCGTGCGCGATACGCTCGCCGCGCGCGACGCCACGATCGCTCAGGTGCTGAACTCCCTTGGCGAGCGGGATGCTCAACTCGCAGCATTGCAGCAACAGCACGCGAGATTGGTCCCCATGTTGGAAGCGCGCGGCACGCAGCTGGAGGCCGAATTGCGGGCGGTCCAGCATCGTGCCAGTGCGCTCGCCGGGGAACTCGCGGCTGCACGAGCCTCTCTTCAGTCAGAACAGAACAAGAGCCGGGGCTTCGACAAGGCATGGGCTGAGGGCCTCGCGTCCAATGAAGCGGCGCGTTCGCGCGGCGAAGAAGCGCTGCTTGAAGCCAAGCGCTACCAAGTTGAATCGCAAGCGTTGCGAGATACATTGGCGGCCCGTGAAGCCACGATCGGCCAAATCAAGCGCTCGCTTGGCGAGCGCGATGCTCAGCTCGCGGCTTTACAGCAAGAACACGCGAAAATCGTGCCCATGTTGGAAGCGCGCGCCAAGGCAGGCGCACAATCGGAGGCCCGGTTACCCACGCCCCGCGCGCCGGCAGACGCGATTGCGTTGGAATTGAGCACGAGCAAAGAACAGGCCACCCTTCTGGAGTTATTGCGGAGCAGGGAATGGCGCCGCGGCTTCGATCAGAACATGTGCGGCGAATTGGATGCACGGGCCCAAGCCGCTGAGGCGGAGCGCGCAAGGTTGGAAGCAGAGCGCGATGATCTGAAAGGCCAGGTCATGCGACTGCGCTCACAACTCGGCGCCAATCAAGTGCAGGTCGATAAAATGCGAATGGCTGCGAGCGCCGCAGCGTTGCCGCAATCGGCGCCCGACGCAGGATCGCGCGGCCAAAGAGTGAGCGGATCCCCGGTGCGCAAACAGGGCCACGGGCGGACTTCGATCGCTCGTCCGGTGATCGTGAGCGTGGCCATTGGGTTATTGGCGCTGGCGGCATTGGCCGTTGCCGGTTGGTACATGATTCAGCGTGCACCGGCGGCGAAGGAAGCAGCGGTGCTGGCAGGCGCGGCGGTTCCAGATCCGGGCACGTTAATTCGGGATTGCCCAACATGTCCCACCATGGTGGTGTTGCCCGGGGGGCGATTCAAACAAGGTTCCATGCGCGCGGAGGGCGGTTCGGCGTCGTTCGAAACACCCTTGCATTGGGTAGCCATCGGCCCTGCGTTGAGCATGTCGTCGAATGCCGTTACGGTCGAGGATTTCCAGCATTTCGTCACGGACACCGGTCGGGACATCCGAGGCTGCGATATTTACGACGGCGACTGGAAGCGCCGGCCCGACAACAGCTGGAAAAATCCAGGATTTCCACAGACCGGATCGCACCCCGTGACCTGTGTGTCGTGGAATGACGCCAAGGCCTATGCAGGATGGCTGTCGGCGAAAACCGGCCATGCCTACCGGCTGCCGAGTGCATCGGAATGGGAATATGCCGCGCGCGCCGGCGGCGAGGCCGTACAGCCGTGGAGCGCGAACGCGTCGGCGGCGTGTGCCGCTGCGAATGTTGCCGACGCCAGCGCGGCGCAACGGTATCCGGGCTGGACGGTCTTCGCCTGTAACGATGGTTACGTCTACACGGCACCCGTGGGTTCGTTCAAAGCCAATTCATTTGGTCTGCACGACATGCTCGGCAACGTCTTTCAGTGGACTGAAGACTGTTGGCATGCGGATTACAACGGCGCGCCCATCGATGGATCGGCGCGCAGCGACGGGGATTGCTCTGAACACGAACTTCGCGGCGGCTCCTGGTTCAGCACCCCGGCCTATGTACGGGCCAACTATCGAAATCACTTTGCGGCGGATTATCGAACCAGCAGCGTGGGAATTCGACTGGTCAGAGACAGTGGGCCGTGAGTATCTGCATGTCGAAAGCCGTTTGCTTGGCCTCAGCACTGCTGCTCCTATCCGTCACAGCGTGGCCGCGTGACGCGGCGTCGCAAACCGATGGCGAGGTGCCTGCGGCGCTCAAGCGCGACACTGCCCGCTGCTCAACTCAGGCGGACGTTGAATCTTGTTACAATGCGATTCGCCGGAACCCCAACGATCCGGCGCTTCTGGTTGCTCTGGGCGATGCGCTGGTTCGAGCGCAGCGTTTCGAAGATGCGATTCGCAACTATCGCCGCGCCGCGCTGATTGCACCCGGCATGGGCGGAATCTCCGCCAAAATCGGCGCAGCCGAAGAGAAGATGGCCTCGAGGCGTGCGCCCGTACGCCCATCCGGCAGCGCGGGCACCGACAAGCGCTTCTCAAATGCCGCGCCGGAGGCGCAATCGCATTGACGTCGCGCGCACCTATAGATCTCTCGACAAGATGAGCTTTACGGTACGATGATCCGAAGCACCCGTCAGGCCTGCTCCGAATCCCATCTCAATGGCCATGCCGTGGATGTTGATGTCGAGAACCCCAAATAATTGATGCGACTGTTTGGCCGCGGGCAAGAAATGGCCGACGCGGCCGAAGTCATCATATTCCTCAATCGCCACCTTGTATCGGTCCGTGATTGCCATCGCCACGCGGGTCGCAGGCACAAATTCCAGATTCGAAAACCCAGTCCAGGCATTGTCGATGATCGGATTGAAAATGAAGTCGAAACGACCCATGTGACTGCCGATGATGGGGCGGATCTCGGAGGAGTAGGTGCGATCATCCCAATGTGCGGTATTGAAACTGAATTCGAAGTTGACGCCATAGAAGAATTCGCGTTTGGCGGCGTCCGGCGTGACGAAAAGTGCCCGCAGCTTGAAGCCGTTATAGAGGATGCTGTTGTCCCGGGTGAGCGAATATAGCGGGAAATAGACGCCGGCTTCGAACCAAGGGAACACGCCGTATGCCCACTCCGCAACACCATTGAACGATTTGTCGGGTGCGATGCCGCCCTGAAAGGCGGGTGTACTCGAGCCGCTGGGCGTGTAATTGTTGTGCAACGTCAAATTGAAGGCGCCGGTGGGCGCAATCTGTGCGTCATACACCTGAATCTCGTCGGTCTGGGCAGCGCAAGGTGACGCGAATCCAATTAATATCAAGATGGCCGCGAAGCGGGCGCAAGACAGAAGGATTCTCACGAACTAAGCCCGCATGGAGAGTGGGTCTGACGATCGAAATTCAGAAGTTGCCGAACAACATCTTTCTATTACAAAGTATCGTGCCGCAAGTCCACGCACAAGCGATCTTTTTGGGGTTGTAAAAATGAATAAGGAATCTGCTGAAGCACCTGCTCGTCCGGTCTCATTGACTTCCTTCAGAGAGCACCGCAAAAGGCTCCGAAACGTGAATCGGGAAGCATCCAACAACCTGGGGACCCTTGACAGTCTGGCTTGTTGGATCACCGATCGGGTCGGCACCATGGGATTCTTTCTGATCGTGCTTATTTGGACTGTGGTGTGGTTGGCGTGGAATCTGCTCGTACCACGTGCTTTGCAGTTCGATCCGCCGATGGCATTTGCATTTTGGCTGTTCATTTCCAATCTGATTCAACTGCTTTTAATGCCGCTGATCATGGTCGGCCAGAATATCCAGGGACGCCATTCTGAGCTTCGCGCGGACAATGATCTTGAAATCAACATCAAAGCGGAGCAGGAAATCGAGGTTATCCTGCAGCACCTCGAATACCAAAATGCCATTCTCATCGCCATGGTCGAAAAGCTTGGCGTCAGTTTCGAAAAGCCCGGCCGTACGACGAACCCCTAGGAGTTCGAAAATCGGCGGGTCATGGTCCGGCGCAATTATTGATGGATTTACTGCCTTTGGTGATCATCGGCAGCATCTGTGCTCTGCTGCCGGCGTGGAGCACGGCTCGGTCTAAATAGAGTAACCGCGTCGCACTTTACAAATCTTTACGCGGTCCTCAAAAACCGCTAACAGTCGGCGCGCAGACTGTTCATCGTGTTCTTCACCGACAAGGTAATTCACCATGAATACTTCCCCGGAATCCAAGGGCCCGCCATCAGGCCGCCCGCTGTTCAGCCGCATGAGTTTCGCCATCATTGTCGCCGCCGCCACCTTGGTCGGCGGCGTGGCCGCGCTGGCCAACGCAACCGGCGCCTGCGGCTGGCATCACGGCATGATGAGCGGCCACAACGCGGCGGACGTCTCTGATCACGTCGACCAGATGCTCAAGCACTTGTATGTGGAAATCGACGCCACCGATGCACAGAAGGCGCAAATCACGCCCCTGGTGAAGCAGGCGGTGAGCGATCTGCTGCCGCTGCATACCCAGTTGCAAGCTGCGCACACGCAAGCTGTCCAAGGCCTGACCATGAGCCCCGTCGACCGGACCGCGCTGGAAGCGGCGCGAGTGACGCACCTGCAGCTGGCCGATCAGGCCTCCAAGCGTCTGGTGCAGCTCATGGCCGATGTCAGCGATCTGCTGACACCGGCGCAACGCGACGCACTCGCGGCCCACCTGAAGAAAATGCACGGCAGGGTCAGCTCTTAGGGCTGGCTTTGGCGGCTCGCTGTCTCTAGAGTCGCCCTTGGAATGGTCGAGCGCATTTTATTGGTCGAAGATGATGCCCGGCTGGCCGAGATGCTCTTGGAGTATCTCGGTCAGGCGGGTTTTGGCGTGACGGTGGCACACTTTGGCGCCACTGCTCTTGAACGACTGAACGAGGCGGACTACGACGCCGTCGTTCTTGATTTGATGTTGCCCGACATGGATGGACTGGAGGTGTGCCGCCGGCTGCGTGCCCGGTGCGACACACCCGTGCTGATGTTGACCGCTCGGGGCGATGCCATCGACCGGATCGTCGGCTTGGAACTGGGGGCCGATGACTATCTGCCGAAACCCTTTGAGCCGCGTGAATTGCTCGCACGCTTGCGCGCCATCGTGCGTCGGCGCGTGCGCGGTGCGGCCGGTGAGAAGGCGCTGCACTTCGGTCGGTTGGAACTCGACACCGCCGCGAGGGCCGTGCGACTGGATGGCAAGGCTTGCGAGCTCACGGGCTACCAGTTCGATCTACTCGTGGCGCTCGCAAGGAATGCCGGTCGAGTCATGTCGCGTGAGACTCTGATGGATCTGTTGAAAGGCGAGGGTTTCGAGTCCTTCGATCGGTCCATTGACGTGCATGTCTCGCGCATCCGTGCGTGCATCGAGGACAATCCGAAGAAGCCACGACGGGTCATTACCGTGCGCACCGCCGGCTACGTATTCGCCAAGGCGCAGGACTGATGCTGCGTCTTTATCTTCGCTTCTATCTGACGCTTTTGGCGAGCCTCGCCCTTCTCGGCGCGGCTGCCGCGGTGCTATGGCATCTCGCCGGTGGACCGATGGAGGAGGTTGGCATCACCCTGGGAAGGGTGGTGCAAAACACCCTCCCGCCGGCCGACTCTCCACCCGCTGAACAGCAAGAGGCGCTGCGGCGCCTGGCGTCGGGGCTCAATGGAGACGTGACCCTATTCGCGAAGGATGGAACGGTGATTGCGGCCATTGGGCGCCCACTAGCACCGCCCAGGGCGCTGCGCCATCACCTTCTCGCGATGGACCATTGGCAGGACGGTACTGTTTCAGGCGTGCACCTGGGAGACGGGCGATTGCTCGTTGCCAGCGTGCCGATGGGCGCCGGCAACGCACGACTGATTTTCCATAGCCTGTTGCTGCTCGTGGCCCTGGCCATCGGTGTCGCCGCCTTTCCCCTCGTTCGGCAACTGACCCGGCGTCTTGAACGTCTACAACGCGGCGTCGAGTCGCTCGGTGCAGGCGATCTTGCGGCACGTGTCGCGGTGGAGGGCAAGGATGAAGTTGCTCGCCTCGCGGGCAGTTTCAACCGAGCCGCAAGTCAAATCGAGCAGCTGATCCGCGCTCACCAAGCACTTCTTGCCAACGCATCGCATGAGTTGCGCACGCCCTTGACGCGAATCCGGCTTGCGGTGGAAATGTTAAAGAGCGCCGCTGACCCCAAAAGCAAAGCGGGCTTGGAGAAGGACATTGCGGAGTTGGACGGATTGGTGGATGAGATATTGCTGGCCAGCAGACTCAATGCCGCTGAGCAGCCGCAGATCAGCGAGGAAATCGATCTGCTGGCGTTGGCTGCCGAGGAATGCTCGCGCTATGACGACGTTGATCTGGAAGGCACGCCGATCGGACTGCGCGGCGAGGCGCGATTGTTGCGGCGGTTACTGCGAAACTTGCTGGAAAATGCCAAGCGCCATGGCGTGCCGCCCACGCACGTTCGACTTGCGCGCGAAGGCGCCACGGTCGTTCTGAAAGTATGGGACAGCGGCCCGGGACCGGCCCCGGCGGAATTTGAGCAGGTATTCACTCCTTTTTATCGGCGCCGCGACAGCAGCAGCAGCACCAGCACCGGAAATGGACTGGGCCTGTCTCTGGTGCGCCAGATCGCGCGCCGCCATGGCGGCGACGCGCATTGCCGGCCGCTGGACGATGGTCGCGGCTGCTTCGTGATCACGCTGGCCGGAGCGACCGGGGCGCAGGAATCCGTGCGCGCAAAGTAGAAGTCGCGCCCTTTTATGGCAGCGATACGCGTATTACTGTCGCCACCAATTGCTGGTTCGTTTAAGCTCGATTGCGTGTCAGTACAATCGGGAGATAGCCTGTGGAAAAAATCACATTGCACCGGTTGAGCTTGTTGCTTCTGGGTTGCGCGCTGGTGGGGCCGGCTTTGTCAGGCGGGCTTTCCGATCTGACCAATCAGGATGCAGCTCGAGGTATCAAAGGAGCACTCAGCGCCGGCGCCTCCGCCGCGATTGGCAAGCTCGGGGTTTCAGGCGGATTTTCCAATAACCCCAAGGTCAAGATTCCCTTGCCGCCGGCGCTGGACGAGATCGCCAAGGGCATGCGCCTGCTGGGGCGCGGCAAAGATGCCGATGAACTCGTCGCTGCGATGAATCGGGCGGCGGAACAGGCGGTGCCTGAGGCGAGGGATTTGCTGACGGGTGCCGTCAAGTCGATGTCCATCTCGGATGCCAAGAGAATTCTCACCGGCGGCGACGAATCGGTGACGCAATTTTTTCGCGAAAAGACTGCAGCTCCTCTGGCAGTGAAATTTCTACCCATTGTCAAGAAGTCCACCGATCGGGTTGGTTTGGCGCAGAAGTATGACCAGTTTGCAGGGCAAGGCGCTCAGCTCGGCCTCATCAAGGGTGATGCGGCAACGATTGAGCAGTACGTCACCAATAAGGCCTTGGATGGACTGTACGCCATGATCGGCGAGGAAGAACGCGCCATTCGTCAAAATCCGCTGGCGGCCGGCAGCGCGATCGTTGCAAAGGTATTTGGCGCGCTGAAGTGAATTTCGCGATGATCGAGCAATCAAGACGCACCGCGAGAATAGCCGACATGGCGCAATGAGTCCGGCAACTCGGCGTAGGCCGCCGTCACTTCGGGCTTCACGGTGTAGTGCGCAGTGAACTCGCTCGGGAATCGACAGGGTTTGCCGGTATCGAGGTTCAAACAAAAATATTCAATCTCCGCGTCAAGCATGCGTTTATTGTCGGACACACGCACAATCTCGAAACGACGAGTGCATCGAAGACGCCCGTCACAGGCCACCAGCCAGGTCGCAATCAGCAGACTATCGTCGAGCAGCGCGGCCTCGAGGTAGTCGACCCGCGTATGCCGTACCGCCATGCCGCGGCGAATCGAAATGCAATGCTCGAGCGGCACGCCGAGTTTAAAAGAATGCGCCCAGGCGATCCTATCCAACCATTGTAGGTAGACTGTATTGTTGACGTGCGCGTACTCGTCTATTTCCTCCGGCGCCACCCGGTGCAGGGTGGTGAAGGCCGACGGCAATCGTAGGGGCGGGTGCGGCATGATGAGACAATACTGTACCCGGCTCAGTAGGCAAAACTAAGGTCCAATGTTGACAACCTGCCCGCATCGGCCGCCTTGTCCGGGTTGCCCCCGATTCGGCGAACCGGGCATCGCCGCCTCGGCACGCATTGCGCTCGGTGAGCTGGCACGCACTCACGGTTTGCCGGAGGTGTCGGTGGTTTCGGGGCAAACTTCCGGATTTCGGCTGCGCGCGCGGCTGGCCATCCGCGGCCGCTTGGGATCGCCCAAGCTCGGTCTGTTCGAACTCGGTACGCACCGCGTGGTTCACATCCCGAACTGCAGCGTTCAGCACCCCTTGATCAACCAGGTTGCCGCGGTCGTGCGGCGCGCGCTCGTCGAAGCTCGCGTGACCAACTATTCGGACGGCGCTCATTTGGGGCTGGCGCGCTACCTGCAAGTGGTGGTGGAACGCAGCTCGCAAACGGCGCAGGTGGTGATCGTCGCCAATAGCGTCACGCCTGAACCCCTGGCAGCGTGCTTGGATTTGATCCGGGAAAGGCTGGGCAGTGCACTGCACAGCTTGTGGTTCAACGCCAATCGCGAACGCTCAAACACCATCCTCGGCCCCGACTTCGTCAATTGGTGCGGGCCCGAGAGCGTGCTCGAGCATTTTGGCGGAGCTGCGGTTCACTATCCTCCGGGTGCCTTCGGGCAAAACAATCTCGACATGGCACAGAACATCATCGAGCACCTGCGGGCGCAAATTCCGGAGGGCGCGCGAGTCACCGAGTTTTACGCCGGTGTCGGGGCCATTGGCTTGTCGGTATTGGCTCGCGCCGGCGAGATTCGGATGAACGAAGTGGGCGCGCACTCGCTGCGCGGGCTCGAGCTGGGCGTCGCCCAGCTCGATGCGGTGAATCGGGCGAAAATTTCGGTGGTTCCGGGGCCGGCGGGCGCCGCGTGCCTCGCGGCGTCCGGCTCTGAGGTGGTGATCGCCGACCCGCCGCGAAAGGGCCTGGACCCCGAGCTCGCGGAGTACCTCGGTGAGCGGCCGCCCGAACGCTTTCTGTATGTGAGCTGTGGGCTGGAATCGTTCATCAACGACACTGCGCAGCTGACATCGCGCGGCAGGCTGCGTCTGCGGGCTCTCAACGCTTTCAATCTATTGCCGTTCACCGAGCACATCGAAACCGTAGCCCGCTTCGAGCGCGCCTGACGCCACGCCGATCCGCAAGCGCTGATCACGCCGCGCGCTCGAACTCAAGTCGTGCGCTCGAACTCAAATAGCGCGGTCGAGCGCCGTGCGGTCCCACTGTCCAAGATCGGCGGCGGCCTCATAGGTGGATTGGAAGAAACGCAGCAACATCTCGTCGGGTTCCGGCGCCGCGCGCAGTGCTGCGTACGGCAGCAGAAATTCCCGCGCTTTTGAGTCGTAGCGTGCAGCCGCGGGTTCAACCACGCGCTGCGCATACCCTTGGGGTTCCGGATAGGCGTAGGCATAAAACGCGGGCTGGAGCGTGCTGCCGCCGCCCGGCCAAAATCCGCAACTGCTGCACTCATGCGAGTACGCTTCTATCATCACGCGATCCGGGCAGTGCGGTACGCCGCCCGGATGCTTTGGGGCGCGCCGCCCTGAGAAGCGTGTGGCGGCAAGATCGAAGCTACCCCAGAAAAAATGCACCGGGCTCTGCTTTCCGGTAAATCGACCGCGAAATCTTTTCATCACGCGATGAGTATTGAGGAGAATCCGCCAACATTGATGGGCAGCTTCCGCCTCGTAGCTGGCATGCTGCGAGTCCCGTGAAAAAGGAATCGCCGTTTCGACTTCGACCGGAGACGGATAGATGCCCGGATCGATTCCGAGGCTGCGAAGCGTGCTCAAGTATTGCGCGAAAAAATCCGCCACGGTCATCGCCGTGAGCGCAAAGGCGTGTCGGGCGCCATCAGCTGTGCGAACAATCAGCTCGTGCGATATGAAATCGAGCTCCACGGTGACGGAGCGATTTCCACACGGCATCGGTGATGTCGTCAATCCCCGCTCCGTTATGTACAGAGCAGCCTGCCACCAGTGGTTTTCCATGGGCGCCAGAGCGAGGCGAGTCTTGCCCACGATCTGCGTCCACATGTGCAGCGTGTCGTAAGTACCCTGCCACCCGCGGGGCGAAAGATCAGGCCAGGCAAAGGAGGATTCAAGCGCCATTCCGTACTGTGTAGGATTTCCTCACGCGGCGCGAATGATTTCGAAAACCGCCCTGCGGTTTTGAATCGTGATCTTCACTGCAGCGCAATAGCAGGAGTTCATTTAGACGGGGGGTTGACGTAGAATAGTGTCAAGGCAGGAGATCATCTATGAGCGCTACAATGCGAATTGCTGGAGTCATCGTCTCGGGACTCGTCCTCTTTGGCTGTGCGACAACTTCTCAGAATCAGTCAAAGCCGGCGGCAACTGCGGCGGCGAAAGATTCCAACTGCCTGCCTGAAACGGGCAGTCGGCTGCCTGCCGGCAAATCGGGTTGCCGCGGATACGGGCGCTCATACTCCGATCAGGATATTCAAAGAACTGGTGCGACCAATGCCGGCGATGCGCTGTCTCTCCTCGATCCTTCAATCACCGTTCATAGATAAGCCCTAACCCCAAGGTCTTCGAGAATCATTTGCGCGCCCTTCTCGGCGATCATGGCCGTGGGCGTGTTCGTATTGCCGGACGTAATGGTCGGCATGATAGAGGCGTCGACAACCCGCAGGCGCTCGATACCGTGAACACGCAGGCGCGCGTCAACCACCGCTTCCGCATCCGTGGCGCTTCCCATCTTTGCCGTCCCCACGGGATGGAAGATGGTGGTGCCGATATCTCCCGCGGCTGCCGCGAGCGAATCGGTGTCATCGCCGACGCGAGCGCCGGGTAGAAATTCTTCGGGCGCGAATCCTCGGATGGCCGGCTGCGCCATGAGGCGCCGCGTGCAGCGAATGGCATCCGCGGCCACGGCACGGTCCTGCGCCGTCGCCAAATAGTTCGGCGCAATCATCGGCGGCGCCAAGGGATCGGCGGACCTGAGCCGCACGGTGCCGCGCGAAGTGGGGCGCAGATTGCATGCGCTCAACGTGATGGCCGGGTACTTGTGGAGAGGCTCCCCGAACCTGTCGAGCGACAGTGGTTGCACATGAAACTCGATATTCGCCCTGGGCTGGGCGGGGTCCGAGCGCATGAAAATGCCGAGCTGCGAAGGCGCCATTGTCAGTGGACCACGCCGGCGCAGCGCGTAGTCGATCCCCATCCATGCGCGCCCCAGCACTGAATGATAAGTTTCGTTCAGCGTCTTCACGTTGCTCACTTTGTAGATTGCGCGCTGCTGCAGGTGATCTTGAAGGTTCAAACCCACGCCGCGCCGCTCGATCAAGGTCTTTATGCCGAGCGGTGCGAGCCACGCGTGGCTGCCGATTCCGGACAAGTTGAGGATATGCGGCGAGCCGATTGCGCCGGCGGACAAAATGACGGTGCCGGCGGTGCGAACCTCGACGGTCTCGCCGTCGCGCCGAAACACGACGCCGCATGCACGGCCGTTCTCGATGATCAATCGTTCGACGAGAACGTGCATCTGAAGGTTCAGATTCCGGCGCGCGAGTGCGGGCTTCAAAAAACCTCTGGCCGCGGACCAGCGCCGGCCGCGTTTCTGGTTGACGTGAAAATAGGAGACACCTTCGTTATCGCCGCAATTGAAGTCCTCGATGGCAGGAACGCCGAGCTGAACGGCGGCATCGCGCACGGCATCGAGTACCCGCCAGGCGACGCGCGGCGCTTCGACGTGAAACCCGCCGCCGATTCCGTGGTGCTCGCTTTCGCCCAGGAAATGATTCTCCACGCGCCTAAAGGCGGGCAGCACGTCCGACCATCCCCAGCCCTCGAGTCCGAGCGAGCGCCAGCCGTCGAAGTCGGCCGCCTGGCCTCGCATGCTGATCATGGCATTGATCGCGGATGAGCCGCCGATCACCTTGCCGCGCGGATAGGCGAGCGAACGCCCGTTGAGCCCCGGCTCTTTTTCCGTCCGAAACATCCAGTCCGAACGCGGATTCCCAATGGTGAAAAGATAACCGGCGGGAACGTGGTACCAAATCCAATTGTCGCGTCCGCCCGCCTCGAGAAGCAGAACCCGCTGCTTCGGGTCAGCCGACAGGCGATTTGCCAAAATACACCCCGCCGTCCCCGCGCCGACGACAATGAAGTCATAGTCGCCTGCCAGTCGCTTCATGGCTGATCGTTTCCGGCGTCCTTCACGCCGATACGGGAAACGTCGGCCAACGATCGACGATTTTGCCGTCCTCGTACACCAGCAGATCTCCGAATTGCAAAAAGACCGCCTCGGATTGATTCGGTCTCAAGAACACGAAGTCATCGGGTTTGAGCACCACCGAGCGGGAACCCGTCAGTATTTCCTGGTTGCTCGAGCGGCCAAAGATGCTGTTGAACTCCAGGCCGGGCGGCGATTCCGGCTCCGCGAGCCAATGGCCGCCGTGAATGAAGTAGGCACGCTCTGAGTTGGCGTCGAAAAATCGCATCACCCCCGATAGCGCTTCCAATCCCGGAATCCGCGTTTCCCCGGCCGCCTTGATGACGGGAGTGGCGATGAAGGCCGCGGGGACATGATGAGTCAGGGTTTTCGTGTCGAAGTCGCGGGGCTTCACGAAGGCCGATCCTATGGCGAGCTCGGTGGCGACCGGATCACGCGCATGCAGGGAGTAGGTGGGGCTTCCGGCGGTGTTGAAGGTCAATTTGGACGTGTCGGGACCCACGTGCGAACGCACGACATCGACCGACTCTTGATATCGTTTAATGACCGCCGCGTATGCTGTGCCGGGACTGGGCATTTTCGGCACGTGCGGGTCGTATCCCATCAGTCCTGAGAATTCGAGGCTCGGGTGTTGCTTGATCAGATCGAGCGCCGCCGACAGATCTTGAACGCTCTGAAATCCGCCACGATGCAGTCCCACGTCGATTTCCGCGTTGACTCGAAACACCTGGCCTCGCGATTTCGCAATCTGTGCGTATTCTTGAATCCTCTGCGGCGTATCGACCAGCCACTGCGGTCTCAAACGGGCTATGCCCCCCGCCGCGAGTTGATCGCACACGGCGGCAACCTCGAGCGCCGGCAGCGGCTTGCCCAGCAGCATGTCCGCGCTTGACCGCACGTGCGCCGTGTCGAGCACCATCGGCCCGTTGAACACCATGAAACGCTCGGCACTTAAACCCCGTGCAATCTCCTCGATGAGCTTGGGTGAGGGTAAGGACTTCACCACGATCCGAGTCGCCAGCGTTGAGCCCTGCAGCGTGTTGCGAAGCGCTTGCATGTTCGCGCGCAATCGCGCGCGATCGATCAGCAGGACCGGCCTGGCGATGCCCGCCTCTCGCAGCGCTTGGGAGAGCGATAGAAAATACGCATCGTGCGATCCTCCATGATCGGGCTTGCGAAGTGCGAAGACGGTTGCCGCAGCGGCGATGGCAGCGCCTCCCAACAGCATGCGGCGACGAGTCCATCGGCTCGGCGGGAGTTGTTTTGCGTCAAGCATGGATGAAGAGCTCCCGTAAGTAGGGATTGAGGAAGCGGCCTTGGCTGTCGAGCGACTGGCGAACATTCATGGCATCGCGCCAGCGCGGATAGAGCGCCTCGAGATCGCGCGCTTTCAAAGAATGCAGTTTGCCCCAATGCGGCCGGCCGCCATGCCGGCGCAGAATGGGCTCGACCTGCGCGAACAGGCGCGTGTAGTCGTCCTTATAGTAGGCGTGAACGGCGATGGATCCCGAATCTCGATCGTAGAATGGCGATAGCCAGGCATCATCTTTGGCGATCGAGCGCAATTCGAGCGGGAAGAAAACGTCGCTGTGGTCAGCCTCAATCGCTGCCAGCACTTCGAGCATGGCCGCCATCTGCGTCTCGCGGGGCAAGTGAAACTCCATTTCGTTGAAACGCACGGGCCGCTCGTTGGACAGCAGCTTCCAGCTCTCGTCGATGGCCAGCTCCTCAGGTACGTCCGTGAGCGCAGACTGGGCGAGCCGGCGCCGCAACGGCGGAATCCAACCAAACAGATCGCGAAGGCGTTTCAAGCTCATCAGTGACTCGGTATCCAGGTCCGGGCCGCGCGGAATGACCTCCGCGTCGGTCGGGTCGGTGGTAATCACCGCCGAGTGTCCCGTAAAGGGCAGCGCAAAAAATTCGACCTTGCGATGCGCGGCGCACAGGCTGACCCATTCGGCAGCGGTTTTCTCGGTGGACTGGAGGAAAGTTCGCTTGCGCACCCGATGCAGGGAGGCGTTCTGAAGGGTGACTTGAGTGATGACGCCGAAGGCACCCAGACCCACGCGCGCCGCGGAGAAGACCTCCGGATTTTGCCGGGCGCTGCACTCGAGGATATCGCCGCCGGCGGTGGCCAGCCGAAAGCTGCGGATGGAAGCGTGCAGCGCTTGGTATTGTGCGCCCGTTCCGTGGGTGGCTGTTCCGAGCGCTCCCCCGAGGGACTGTTTGTTGATGTCGGGCAGGCTCAACATCTCCTGTCCTATGGCGGCCAGTGCCGGTCCCAAGTCCCCCAGCCGCGTACCCGCCCACACGGTCGCGATATTGCCGGAAGGATCGTGGTTGAGGATCCCGCTCATCTGGTCGAGAGAAACAAGGGTTCCATCCGTCGGCACCAGCGAGGTAAATGAGTGTCCGGCGCCTACCGGCCGGATCGGCGCCGCCGTCTTGCGCAGCAAGTCCACCAACTCATCCTCCGAACCCGGGGCGGCACGCACGGCAGGGTAGCTGCTCGCGCTTCCCGACCAATTTCTCCACAGCAGTTTTCCTTGACTGTCGCGCAGCTGCGGCGGGGAGGCAGGCTCTCGATCGAACCACCATTCGCGCCCAAGCTCGGTCCCAACGAGGGCCGTTGCCGCGGCGCCGACACCGATTCCAATTGCCGCACGCCGTGTCACAGTCATCCCAGGCTCCTAATTCGACATGAATGCAATCAACGCGTCGAAGTCCGCCGTCGTGCACGTGAAGCATTGTCCGCCTGGCGGCATGCCATTGAAACCCGTCAATACATGTTGGACCAACTCCGGGTTGCCTTTTTTCAATCGCGAAAGCCACGCGGCCCGATCGCCGGTGAGGGGTGCGCTTGCCTGTGCATTGGCGTGACAGGCGCGGCAGGAATGATCGTAGAGTGCGGCCAAGCGCTCATCGGCGGGGCGCAAGGTTGCAGCCCGCACGGCTGTTCGCGCCGCCTCCGCGGGCGATGGCGCCGAGTCGCGATGGCATGCGCACAACATGCCACTGAAAACGATGCCGCCGACGAGCCAGCCACGCGTGGCTGTCGAGACCAAAATTGAGGCGCGCATCATGTGCTCGAGTCTCTCTCAGGTCACCGTTTCGCCCGTTGCCGCGGGATACGTGACGTAGCCTTCAGCCCCCTGCGAATACCACGTTTTCTGATCGTCCGGATTGAGTTCGATGTTGTGCGCGAAGCGATGGGGCAGGTCCGGATTTGCCAGAAATCTTCGTCCGAAGGTGATGGCGTCGGCGGCGCCCGCGGCAATGGCTGCCTGTCCGCGCGCAAAGTCGTAATCCGAATTGAGCACCAAGGGTCCCTTGAATACCTTGCGGATGAGCGGCGCCACCAGCGGACGATCCGATTTTCCGAATGTGCCGTGAGGGCCGGGCTCGCGCAATTCGAGAAATGCGATGCCGAGCGAATCCAGAATCGCGGCCGCGGCCGGAAACAGCGCTGCTTGATTGCTGTCGTCAACACCTTGCGAATCGCCGTTCGGCGAGAGGCGCACCGCGGTTCGCTCTTTGCCGACGGCGCCCACCAACGCCTCGACAACCTCGCGCAGCAAACGCACGCGATTCTCGATCGAACCGCCGTAGGCGTCGCTGCGCTTGTTGCTGCCGTCGCGCAGGAATTGATCGATGAGATAGCCGTTCGCGCCATGCAGCTGCACGCCGTCGAAGCCGGCGTCGACGGCATTTCCGGCTGCGGTGACGTAATCGCGAATCAGGCGCGGGATTTCCTCGATCGCCAGCGGCCGTGCCTCGACGTAAGGCTGCCTGCCATCGTAGGTGTGAGCTTTGCCGGGTGCGGTGGTCGCACTGGCGGATACCGGCTGAACGCCGTGCAGCGAAGGATGCACGGTCCTTCCCATGTGCCACAGCTGCGCGAAAATTCGGCCGCCGGCCTGGTGCACGGAATCCGTGACCACTCTCCAGCCTGCCACGCGCTCCTTGCCCCACAGTCCGCCGGCGTAGGGCCAACCGCTTCCCTCCAAGCTGATTCCGGTCGCTTCTGAAATGATCAACCCGGCCGCCGCGCGCTGTGCGTAGTAGGCGGCCATGAGGTCGGTCGGAACGTGGTCGCGAGTGCCGCGGCCGCGGGTCAGAGGGGCCATCCAGATTCTGTTGGGGCAGTGGAGGCGGCCGATTTTGATCGAGTCGAATAGCGTGGTCATGAAGTCCTTCGGTAAACTTGCGGATTGCCCGGATATGCTAGCAGGATGCATACTGCCGCCCCCCGCGATAGAGAAAAAATGCCGTGACTACTTTGAACTCGATCAGCCGGCGCGACATGCTCGCCATGGGGTTATTGGCGGCACTTCCGGGCACACTGCTCTCAGAAGCGGCGCGCGCGGCAGCCGCTCCCCCCAACACAGCTGCCATGCAGGCATTGGATCGCTTCATTGCCGGCTATTGTGAGGCGATGAATGCCCCCGGGCTGACGTTGGGCCTTGCCGGCGCAGAAGGGCCGCTGCGCGTCTCTTCCTATGGCTATGTTGATATTGCCGCGAAGATTCCCGTATCGCCGTCCCATTTGTTTGAGATCGGCTCGATCACGAAGTCGTTTGTGGCGCTGGTCATTCTGCAGTTGCATGAGGAAGGCAAAGTGGATCTGCAGGCGCCGATTCACGGCTACCTTCCGTGGCTCGCCATGCAGACCGACTTTGGCGACATTCTCATCCATCATTTGTTGACGCATTCAAGCGGCATGCCCGATGACGCCCCTTTATTTCCAAGCTCGCCGCAGCGAAGGCCCCGGCAGGCTCTCAAACCCGGGACGGAATTTCATTACTGCAATTGGGGTTACGACGTTCTGGGGCACTTGATCGAAGCCCTCGACGGCCGCTCGTGGTCCGCAGCGGTCAACGAACGTATCTTGAAGCCGATCGGCATGTTGGATACGGCGCCGATCATCACCAGTGCGGTGCGCCCGCGAATTGCCCAAAGCTACGTGCCCTTGCACGACGACCGGCCTTATCCGCGCCACGCTCCCATCGTGCCGGCAGGCAACTTGGCGGTCGATTTTGCGGCAGGGTCCATCGCATCGACACCCAAGGATATGAATCTGTACATGCAGGCGCTGTTGAATCGCGGCGAGATTCACGGTCGCCGAATAGTTTCCGAAGAAAGCTTTAAACTCTTTTCCACTCGTCATATCGCGGCGCCGGCCTTTGGTCCGACGGCAGGCTATGGCTATGGCATCGCGGTTGATACGCTCGATGGCCATGTCCGACTCAGACACACGGGCGGCATGGTGTCGTTCATGTCGGCCATGCATTTGGATTTGGATTCCCGATTCGGCGCATTCGCATCGATCAACGCGCAGTTGGGCTATCGGCCCAATCCGGTGGTGCAACTCGCGCTGCAGCTGTTGCGCTCCGGGAAAGAGCACACCAAACCGCCCGCAACTCCGGAATTTGACGGCGCTGCAAGAGTAGAGGCTGCGCAGAGCTACGCCGGCGTCTACACCTCGGGCGCCGGCCGGCGCATGGAGGTTAAAAATGCGTCGGATCGGCTGGCTCTCGCCGTTGATGGACACAGCATTCCGCTGCAGCAGTCCGAGGACGGCAGTTTCATCGCCGCGCATCCCGGATTTGAACTGTTTCCAATTGTATTCGAGCGCGCCGCGGCTTCGATTTCGGCAGATCCGCCGGACAACTCGAAGCGACCCATCACGGCGTTGTCGAGTGGGGCAGAGTGGTTTGCTCGTGAGGGATACCGAGGACAGCCGCCGCTTGAACCGTCCACCGAACTGGCCAGATATGTCGGAAAGTATTACTCGGAGAATCCCTGGTATGGCGTCATACGGGTGGTTCAGCGCCAGCGTCAATTGTGGATGGGCGGAACCGAGCCGCTGACCATCGTCGGCAAGCATTTGTTCAGGGTTGGAGAGCAGCCTTCAAGTCCGAGTGTTGTCGAGTTCTCGGAATGGGTAGACGATACGCCGCAGTTGCTTTGGTTCGACGGTGCGCAGTTCAGAAGAGTCGGGGATGTCAATTCCTGACCGTGGCACCCCTCGTGCCTTTCGACACGAGGGGTGCTGGGAAACAGAATCTATAAGACGCTAGAATTTATAAGACGCTCTCACACTCCAGAATGCGCCGGGCAAGTCATAGGTCGCCGCATCGTAGCCATTGAGAGTGCAGGTGAAGCAGATCGGGGGATTCACACCGAAGAGATTGTTGACCCCCAATGCGATCTTCATGCCGCTTAGCGTGAAGGCATCGCGCCACTCCAGTTGTACATCGTTGTAGACCACCGTGCGCAACGTATGGAAATCGGTTGCCGTCTCGCAACCCTCTACGCCGATCACCGGGGCGCTGGAGCAAGGCTCAGTCACCGAGTGAATGTATCGAATGATCCAACTCGCCTGCCAGTCGCTGACGGTCCAGCCAATCTGCGAATTGATGCGTATGCGGGGAATCGAACCATTGTTGGTCTCGACGCCGACTTGACGCGTTGAAACATTGCCGAAGTCATCAACGGCTTTGTAGCTATCCACATAAGTGCTCTGGACCGAAACCGAGGGACGGCCCAAGGGCGTTGCAGTTCCGACCCAGTCGATCTTCAGATCGACGCCACCCGTGGTGATCTCGCCGAAGTTCTGCAGGAAATTCGTCGGCGGCTTCAGATTGCCGCTGGGCCCGCGACTAAAGGAACGGCACAGCACAGGATCGGTTCCACCTGCTGCGATGCAAGCATTCAACAACCCTTGAAGATCTTCCGCCTGAATCGCGCCGGTGACCTTGTGATGATAATAAGTCGTTTCGGCCGTGAGCTTGTCGGTGATGCCGGTCTCGGCCCAACTCGCGTGATATTGCAAGCCCACCGTATAGCTGTCCGATTTTTCCGGTTGCAGCGCCGGGTTGCCGCCGGTGAACGAAGTAATCTGCGTGTTCGCCTGCACGAATCCCACCGGCACGCCTTGGGCTACGCAAGCCTTCTGCAGCGGCGTCACGGGCGGTCCGGTGACGACTGCGCCGCTCGTAGGTCCGCACGGGTCGACCACCGTCGGGCCGAATTGCGTCAAGCCGAACAGTTCGCCCAGGTTCGGCGCACGAAACCCCTTCGAATAGGTGCCGCGGAGAGCCAAATCGTTGATCGGCTGCCAGCGAAAGCCGAGTTTACCCGTCGTGGCGCTGCCGAATGTCGAATAGTCGGAGTAGCGTACCGCGCCGCTCGTGTCGAAGGTCGGGAGCAACGGCAGATTGAACTCCGCATAGGCCTCGTTCACGTGGTAACTCGAGTTGACCGGAAACGCCGGAGAATCCTGTGATTCGCCGGTTGTGCGCAAAGGGTCCGGGTTGAACGCACCGATATACTTGCGGTGCTCCACGCCGACTGCAAATCCCGCCGAACGGTCCTGGATGTGAAACATGGTACCCGTGATGTCGGCCGAGACCAGCGCCAACCTCTCGTCGCTCGAATCCAACTGCGTTGCGCGTATGTAGTTGATCATGGCCGGTGTCATGGGAGTTCCCTGTCCGCCGAACAGATTGAGCGGCACGCATCCCGGCACGGCGTTGCAAACAGTCACGTCGCCGAGCGCGAGCTTGATCTTCGCGATATTGAATCCGTTGAGGAAGGTTTGCTCGGCCTTGTTGTCGGAATACGCGGCATTGACCTCCCACTTCAGTCCGTTCCAGAAGTGCAGATCTCCGTCCATACCCACGTTCAGGTAATAAGTGTTCACGTCCTGATTGAAGATGCGGGGGCCAACCTCGACCGGGCGTTTGGTGATGAATCCAAAGTTGGTCGCAGGATCCAACGTGATGCCGAAGGGGTTGTAGGGATTATTAAAGGCGACCGTAATGGTATCGGCAATGCCGCCGGAACCGGCGAGAGGTCCGACGAATATGGGTTCCGGCGCCGCCTGGTTCTGCGACTGGCGATTGTTGAACAGTCCTTTGGCATGCACTCGGAAATCGTCGTTGACGTTGTAGGCAACATTCGTAAAGATCGATTTGCGCTCCGACGGCGTCAAAAGGTCGTTGAAGGGCGCGAAGTTGAAGCGATCCTTGCTGCCGACGAAATTGTGGTACGTGCCGCCGGTGGGATTGAACGGATCCCACGACGGGACGGTGGTGCCGTTGTTCAGCGTCACGTTATAGTAGTGGGACTGATCCGGTGTGCAGGATCCGTAAGCGGGAGGCGCCACGCGCGGATCGCAAAATATGTCGCGGCCTTGAAGTGTGCCGGAACTGCCCGCAGAGAGACCCGCGAGCGGTTCGGGAACCGCGGATTGCCACCATTTCGATGAACTGATCGCGTCTTGGTTGTAGTAGTTTGCCACGAACACGGCGGAGAATTTTTCGTTCGAGCCGCCCAGCGTCAGGGTTCCCTCCGTGGCCCGGCCGCCTTTGCCGTACTCGCCGACATAGCCGGTGATTTCCGCACCATCGAACTTTTTGCGGGTGATGACGTTGACCACGCCGGCAATCGCGTCGGATCCGTAGATTGCCGATGCGCCGTCCTCGAGCACTTCGATGCGCTCGACGATGGCCAAAGGTATCGTATTGAGATCCGCGCTGCCGCTCACACCGGAAGCCGAGGATTCATTGACCCAGCGGATGCCATCCACCAATACCAGGACGCGCTTCGAGTCCAGGTTGCGCAAATCGACTTGGGAGGATCCCGCACCGATGCCGCCGCCGTCCGGGGGGTAGCCGAAGTTGCCGGAAGAATTGAACTTGGTGTTGAGAGCACTGCCGCCCGTGGTTAGCTGTTGAAGCAGCTCGCCCAGGCTTTGTATATTGGTTTTATCAATGGCATCGCGGTTGATGATCGATACCGGCTGTTGCGCCTGCGCACCTTCCCGGGCGATGCGTGAGCCGGTGACAATCACCTGTTGAAGCTGATCTTGATCTGCTATGACAGTCTGCGCTGGAGCCGCTCCGCCAAAAAAACCCAAGAGAATTGCCGCAATAAGCGGCGCAAGCCCATCGGTTACGTTAGTACGCATGTTCATCCCCATTTATATGTATGTCGACGTTGAATCGTCGTAAAGACGAGTCCAACTCTTTTTTTGTACAGGGGATTCGCGCCGATTGAAAGCCCGATATTATTTATGACGCCGGTGAATGGCTGATATACCATGAAAGGCTTGCCATTTTCTCCGAGGTGGCCTATGTCTGGGGGTCGGGTGGAACCTTAATGAAACTACTGCGCTATGGACCACCGAAGAGCGAAAGACCGGGCCTTCTGGACAGCAAGGGGGTGATCCGCGATTTATCGGCTCACCTCGATGACATTTCTCCTGAAACAGTGACGCCGAAGAGTCTGGCGCGTTTGTCGGCACTGAATAGCGAGGCATTGCCGATCGTCAGCGGTTCCCCCCGGTTGGGCGTGCCCGTCAAAGGGATCGGCAAGTTCATCGCGATCGGCTTGAACTATGCGGATCACGCCAAGGAAGCGAATCTGCCGATACCGGCAGAGCCCCCGATGTTCACAAAGGCGATCAGCTGTTTGAGCGGCCCCAACGATGACGTGATGCTGCCCAAGGATTCACGCAAGAGCGATTGGGAGGTCGAGCTGGGGGTCATCATCGGCCGCACGACCCGATATGTCAGCGAAGACAAGGCACTCGATTCAGTCGCGGGTTACGTGCTTGCGAACGACGTTTCGGAGCGCGCCTTTCAGCTGGAGCGCGGCACGCAGTGGGACAAGGGCAAGGGCTGTGATACGTTCGGACCGGTGGGACCGTGGCTGGTGACGCCGGACGAAATCGGCGATGCACAACAGCTCGATATGTTTTTGAATCTCAACGGCCGCCGAATGCAGACCGGCAACACCCGAAGAATGATTTTCCCCGTGCGGCATTTGATCGCCTACGTGAGCCAATTCATGACCTTGTACCCGGGCGACTTGCTGATTACAGGCACCCCGCCCGGCGTGGGCTTGGGTCACAAACCCGATCCGATCTTTCTCAAGGCGGGCGATGAAATGCATTTGGGCATCGAAAAGCTCGGCGAGCAACGGCAAACCGTCGTTGCCTGGCGACACATGGAGGATGACGCGTTGCCATAGGAGTGGGTGGTCGCAACGCCGTCGCTTGTTAGAATGCGGGCAGGCGATACAAGGAGGACCTATGATCATTCGCGAGTGGCGCTGTCGCGCCAGGCAATCCGAAGCCGCCAAATATCCAGATTATTTTCGAAGCGAAGTCATCCCGGAGTTGCGCAGCGTGCAGGGCTTTGCGGGTGGGTTTTTGACTCAGCGCCAAAGCGGTGAATACGTGGAGTACTTGGTTCTCACGCGCTGGAAATCCATGGATGCAATCCGTGCATTCGCAGGGGCCGTGCCTGAGAACGTGGTCATTGATCCCCGCGCCATGGCGATTGTCGTCGCCTATGACGACAAGGTTCGCCACTATGACGTACTGGAGGAACTTTCACCCAGGGAAATGTAGCGCTAGTACGTCGTTCCGGCCGATCGCACGGTGCCATCGATGGAGGGTCCTAACGCCCTGATGACTTCGCCTGCAATGTCATCCTGCACCTTCAAGCTGTCGTCCATGCGCCGGTCATAGGTTTCACTCCAGACAACAAACCCGCTGTCCGCACGCACCAAGCGGGCTGCCACCCGCATGGTGGAACCCGACTGGCGCAAGCTGCCGTCCAAAACGTAGGCGACGCCCAGCGACCTCGCGATATCGGCGATCGGCACTTTTTTGCCTTTGAAATAGAACGAGGACGTGGGCGGCGGTACGCGAAGGCCTGGGATTTTGCTGAGTCTGTCGATGAGTTCCTCCGTCATCCCGTCGGCAAAGTACTCTTGATCCATCGATTCGCTGGTCAGATCGAGAAATGGCAGCACCGCGACCGAGTTTTGGCCCGGAGCGACAGGCGGCGCCGAGACGGCGCCAACGTTGCCCCCGACCTTGCCATAAAAGACAAATCCAACAACGAGGGCCAGACAAAGCGTGGCGGCTGCAGTGATCAGAAGCCATACCCGAGGGTGCCGGCCGCTCTTCGATCCGCCGAGGTTCGCCATCGCGCGAGTGGATTCGGTGGGTTCCGCGGCTGGCAGCGGCGCCGCGACTGGAGCGACCCCCGGGCTTACGCTCGCCACCATCCGATAACCTAACCGCGGCACGGTCGCGATATAGGTCGGTTGCCTAGGGTCGTCGCCCAAAAGGCGCCGCAGCAATGCCACCGCTTGATAGACAGAGTCCGGCGTGACGATGACGCCTGACCAGACCTGCTCGAGCAAGTCATCGATACTGACCACCTCGCCGGCGCGCTCGGCAAGACAAATCAACAGTCGCATCGTCCGCGCTTCGACCCGAATGCTCTGTCCCTCGCGTGATATCTGTCCGGACGCCGGATTGACGGACCAATCACCGATCAGCAGCGTTGTTCCTTGATCCATGACGGGGATTGTATCAATACCCTAATTCCTAAGTTCGGAGTTTGACCGCAAGGCGCGGAGTTTCCGGCGGTTGGTGCGGTGCTATCTTGGGTGCTCGCGCAGTGACAGGAGATCGCAATGACTACTCGCAAAAGCACGGACGATGCTCGATGGGACGCTGTTGTGTCGAAGGATAAGCGTGCCGACGGCCAGTTCTATTTTTCGGTCCGAACCACAGGCGTCTATTGCCGGCCGTCGTGCCCGGCGCGCCGTGCGCGGCGGGAAAACGTGGCTTTTCATCTGTCGTGTGAAGCGGCGGAGGCGGCCGGGTTCCGTTCATGCAAGCGCTGCCGACCACGGGAGGCGTCTCAGTCTGAGCGCGATGCGGCATTGATTGCCCGTGCTTGCAGTTTGATAGAAAAATCCGACGAGCCGCTTCGGCTGGCATCGCTTGCCGCTGCGTCCGGCCTCAGCCCGTTTCACTTTCATCGCCTCTTCAAAGCCGCTACCGGGCTCACGCCGAAGGCCTACGGGGACGCGCACAGGGCAGATCGCGTGCGCAAGGCGCTGCCTTCTTCGAAGACCGTCACCGCTGCGATTTACGATGCCGGGTTTAACTCCAACGGCCGGTTTTATGCCTCCTCCGCACAGGTGTTGGGCATGACACCTGGCCGATACAGGGCCGGCGGCCAATGGGTGAAGATTCGATTTGCAATCGGCGAATGCTCGTTGGGATCGATCTTGGTGGCGGCGACCGACAAAGGCGTATGCGCGATCTTGATGGGTAACGATCCCGAGGCACTCGTGCGCGAGTTACAGGATCGGTTTGCAAAGGCGGAGCTCATCGGCGGCGATGCCAGGTTCGAAACACTCGTCGCCAAAGTGGTCGGCTTCGTCGAGCAGCCGCGTCTCGGTCTTGACCTGCCGCTCGACGTCCGAGGCACGGCCTTCCAACAGCGCGTCTGGAAGGCTTTGCGCCAAATCGGCGTGGGGAAGACCGCAAGCTATGGCGAAATTGCCGCCCGCATCGGCAATCCCAAGTCGATTCGAGCGGTCGCCCAGGCTTGCGCCGCCAACATGCTCGCAGTGGCGATTCCCTGTCACCGCGTGATACGCACGGATGGGCAACTCTCAGGATATCGGTGGGGCGTGCAACGCAAGCGGGCGCTGCTGGAGCGTGAGAAGCGCGCATGATCGAGAGCCGTTTGTCCGGTGTCGACTGGCCGCACATGGAGGCGGAATTGGATGCCCATGGAGTCGCTCGCGCCGGCGGATTACTGAACGCCGAAGAATGCCGGGAGATCGCCGGACTCTACGATCTGCAGCAAGGCTTCAGGAGCCGCATCATCATGGGGCGTCACGGGTTTGGGCGGGGAGAATATCGTTATTTTTCGTACCCGTTGCGCCCGATGATTCAAGTGCTGCGCACCTCGCTCTATCTTCGTCTGGTGGCATCGGCAAATCGGTGGAACGCGCTGATGGGTTTTGAGCGGTATCCCGACGAGCACGCGGCCTTCCTCGCCCGCTGCCATACCGCAGGTCAGACGCAACCGACGCCGCTGCTGCTGCAATATGCGCCCGGCGACTTCAACTGCCTGCATCAGGATATCTACGGGGAGTATGTATTTCCGATCCAGGCCGCTGTCTTGTTGTCGGAGCCGGGTCGGGATTTCGAAGGCGGTGAATTCGTCGTGACCGAGCAGCGTCCGCGCATGCAATCGCGTGTCGAAGTGTTGCCATTGCGACAGGGAGATCTGGTGGTATTTGCGGTACGCGAGCGTCCAGTGAAAGGCGTGCGCGGGATCTATCGGGTCAAGCACCGTCACGGCATGAGCCGTTTACGCGCGGGCCGGCGACACATGCTCGGCATTATTTTCCACGATGCGCAATAGGCCTGGTCGACCCGAACGACTATCTGCGTCCAATCGCGTTTGAACTCAAAGACTGAGAAAAAAACACGGGCCAGCGTCAACGCTGACGCTGGCCCGAACGTGATTGCTCGAGCAATCGTCTAGCGGTTCTGCGCTACCAGCTTCGACACTTCCGACCACTGCTCAGAGGCGCGCGCGACGTTGCCTGAAACGTCTTTCTTCCAGTTCTTGCGCGATTCGACATCGCTGAACATATAGAGCTTTCCGTCGACCAGGGCAAATACACGCGGGTGCGCGCCAACCTTGCGGCCTTGCGAGACGCCGAATGCATCAAAGCCGCCGAACTGCGGAGCATACCGTTCCGGATCGGCCGCAAACGCAAGCAAATGTGTGTTGGTGATGAAGTAGAACTTTGAGCCCTTGTAGTCGAAGCCAAGCTCTTTCTTGCCCGGTATCGGATCCGGCGCGGGCGTAAAATACGAGAGTGCGTCGTAGCTATTCAGCGCAACGCCCTTTTCCTCGAAGAAATCTCCGGCCAGCGCGTAGGTAGCGGTGACGCTCAAGATTGCAACTGAAGCAAGACGAAGGATTGATCGGTAAATCACGGTATTCTCCAAGTGATGGGCGTGGAGGCACTGTAATGGGTGATTTGAGCCCTCGGTGGGGCGTGCGCCAAACCGCCGTTTCCGCGGCGCGAGCGGCAAAAGGGGGTCGCGAACGGTATGCCGGATGAGCCAGCCCGGCCGCGAGATCCACCCATGGCGCCCAACTCGAAATCCAAGACCTAGGCTATATTGGTGACCTCTGGTGGGGGGATGGCCTCCTGGAGGAAGTCTTTATGAGCATCGGTCGAACAATGGTAAGCGTGAATTGCCGTGAGGGGCGCTGACGCCGCCGAAGTATTTCGTGTCGCGCTGAAACTCGGGCTCACTTCATTTGGCGGACCGATCGCGCACATCGGGTATTTCGAGCGCACGTATGTTCAGCAACGTCGCTGGCTGACGAGCGAACAATACGGCGGCCTCGTGGCTTTGTGCCAGATCCTTCCCGGACCCACCAGCAGTCAAATCGGATTTTCCATCGGCCTGCATCGCGCGGGGTGGATCGGCGCGCTGGCGGCCTGGTTGGGATTTACATTGCCATCTGCGCTGCTGATGTACCTCTGTGCGGTGTTTACGGCGAACTGGCGCGGTGCGCTGGCGCACTCCTTGTTGCACGGGCTGCAATTGGTCGCCGTGTCCGTGGTTGCGCAAGCGGTGTGGAACATGGCGCGCACATTCAGTCGAGACGGAATCACCATGGCGATTGCGCTGGCCGCCGGGTGCCTGCTGATGGGCATCGGCGGTCCCGTGACGCAACTCGCGGTGCTGGCTGCGGCAGCCCTGGCCGGGACGGCGTGGTGTCGCAACGCCGGCGTCGCAGCGGCACCGCTCAAATTGCCAGTCTCTTCGGCGGCAGCATGGGGCGCGCTGGGACTGTTCGCGACCTTGCTGCTGGCGCTGCCGGCATTGGCCTTTCTGTATCCACGCTCCATCATCGCACTCGCCGATATTTTCTATCGATCAGGCGCGTTGGTGTTTGGCGGCGGACACGTGGTTCTGCCATTGTTGCGCGACGCAATGGTGCCTTTTGGCTGGATCGGCGATGATCGCTTTCTAACCGGATACGGCTTCGCGCAGGCAGTGCCAGGGCCGCTTTTCACCTTGGCGGCCTATCTAGGCGCCGCCAATGCCTACGCCCCCGCCGCGTGGAGCGCTTGTGTCGCGGTGTTCTTTATTTTTCTACCGGGTCTGCTCATGACGATCACGGCGCTCGCGCTATGGAGTCGCGTTTCCCGCCATGACATCGTCCGCTCCGCCTTGATGGGTATCAATGCAGCGGTGGTTGGGATTCTGGCAGCTGCCCTTTACAACCCCGTTTGGAAGACGGCCGTACTTGGCCCAGTCGATATCGCCATCGCTCTCATCGGCTTTGTATTGTTGGTGCGGTGGCGGGTACCGCCCATCGCCGTGGTTCTATTCACGCTGGTCTGCAGCGCCGCGTCCGGTCTGGTCTGAGTCGAATGAAACCAGGGCTTTTGCGCGGCTGACATTGCCCTTGCGTCGGCCGGTGTAAGGACTGTCCTACGATAGCCTTCGGGCCGGACCCCGGAGCCTTTTCCACAAGAACGGTGTAGATTCATGCCGGGCTTGGGGGAGAAACTACATGCTTAAGTCGGTGCTCAGGGCGGTGCACAGTAAGCAGCGGAACGGCCGGGTCGTCGCTGACTTGGACAAGGCTGAACTATTGCGCGCGGTTTCGCAGACCAGTGTTGAATGCATCAAGGTCGTCGCGAGGGATGGCCGCCTGGTGCAGATGAATCCGGCCGGCTTGGTCATGATTGAGGCCGAGTCCTGGCAGAGCGTCGAGCTTGCCTGCACATTCGACTTGATTGCGCCCGAACATCGGGCCGCATGGATTGCCAATCACCAACGCGTCTGTGACGGAGAGAAGTGCGACTGGCAATTCGATATCGTCGGCTTGAAGGGAACACGCCGAAACATGGAGACACATGCCGCGCCGATTGCCTTGGGCGACGGCACGGTAGGCCAGCTCGCCATCACGCGGGATGTGACCGAGCTGAAAACCTCCGCCGATGACTTGCTGCAGCTCAAAGCCGAGTTGGAAGAGATGGTGAGCGAACGTACGCGCGAGTTGAGGGCGGCGCTGGATCGCTTGCAGGAGAGCGAACGCAGCTTTGAGCTGCTGGTTGATAGCGTCACCGACTATGCGCTCTACATGCTGGATCCAGCGGGCCGAATCGTCAGCTGGAACTCGGGCGCTCGACGCATCAAAGGATATGATGCAGAAGAAATTATCGGCAAGAATTTTCAATGCTTTTATTGCGAGGAAGACCGCGCGGCGGGAATGCCGGCCGCCGGCCTGCGTACTGCCGCGCTCGAAGGGAGATCGGAGACCGAAGGATGGCGATTGCGAAAGGACGGTACCCGATTTTGGGCGAATGTGATCATCGACGCCATCCGACAGGATGGAGAGCTCGTCGGTTACGCCAAGATTACTCGTGACATCACCGAGCGGCGCGCTGCGGAAGGCCGGCTGCGTCAGGCTCAAAAAATGGAGGCGGTCGGTCAATTCACCGGCGGCGCTGCGCACGACTTCAATAACTTGCTGATGGCAATTCTTGGAAGTCTGGAGATTTTGCGAAAGCGGCTGCCGAACGATCAGCGCCTTCTGGCGCTCTTGGACAACGCGGTGCTGGGAGCCAAGCGGGGCTCGGCGCTGACGCAGCGAATGCTGGCGTTTGCGAGGCGCCAAGAATTGAAGCACGAGGCCGTGGACCTGGCCGGCTTGGTCAACAATATGATGGAGCTTCTGGAGCGCTCCTTGGGACCCGCCATAGACATCGAGACGCATTTCCCGGTCGAAGCCGTGCACGTGCGCACGGATGCAAACCAACTCGAGACAGCGCTTCTGAACTTGACCATCAATGCCCGCGATGCCATGCCCAATGGCGGCACCATTACGATCGCCGTCGTTGTAGAGCACGTGAAAGGCGCTCACCCGACGAATCTGCCGCCGGGGCAGTTTGCATGCCTGTCGATCAGCGACACGGGACTGGGCATGGATGAGGCTACGCTGGCTCGAGCGACAGAGCCTTTCTTCACGACCAAGGGGATAGGCAAGGGCACCGGCTTGGGCTTGTCCATGGTCGAGGGTCTCACCGGGCAATCGGGCGGCAAGCTCATGGCGAACAGCGCATTGGGACGGGGCACGACCATCGAGCTTTGGCTGCCCATCGCAACCGATGGCATTGCGAGGACGAGCGAACGCAATATGGCAGAGGTCACGGATACCGAGGCTGCAAAGCGTCAGCTATGCATACTGGCCGTGGATGATGACAACCTCGTGTTGGCGAACATGACAGTGATGCTCGAGGATCTAGGACACAAAGTGATCGCCGTCGGCTCCGGCACCAGGGCGGTCGAAGCCATCGACTCGACCCCCGCCATTGATCTGGTGCTCACCGACCAGGCGATGCCTGCGATGACGGGTCTGCAGCTCATTGAGCAAATAAAAGCGCGGCGGCCCGCATTGCCCGTCATTCTAGCGACAGGGTATGCGGAATTTCCGCAGGGCGTGAACGCTTCGATCGGACGACTGGCGAAGCCCTTCACACAACGTGCTCTGGCCAAAGCGTTGGCGTTGCATTCATCCGGACGCGCCGGCGTATAGTCCGCTGGATTTGCGGTCCAGCAAGGCGAAAGCGCTCAGCGAGGCTGCGGCGCATGTGGCGGCGCCGATCATCATCGCAGCATGGAATGCGGTCAGGAGTTGATTGCCCGTTGCCGCCAGAACGAATCCGAGCAATGCGGTGGCGACTAAACCGCCGGTGCGTGCCACGGCGCTGTTGAGCCCCGAAGCGGAGCCGGTGTGCCGTGCATCCACTGCCGTCAGCACCGCGGTCGTGAGCGGCGCCACTGCTGCGCTCATGCCAATCGCGATCACCAAAATCATCGGCAGCACGTCAATCCAATAGTTGGCGCTGATGTTGATCCTCAGGGCGAGCAGAAAACCCGTGGCGACGATGAGCGGACCGATGGTGAGCGGAAGTCGCGGGCCGATGCGGCCGGCGAGCGCTCCGGCGATCGGTGAGGTTATTGTCAGCACGAGCGGCAACGGCAGCAATGCCGCGCCGGCGGCCGTTCCGGAGTAACCGGCTGCCTTGATCAACAGGTACGGGACGAGCATGAACAGTCCTCCCAATGCGCCGTAGAGAAGGAATGTGAAAATCGTAAGGCCCACGAAACTTCGGGATGAAAACAATGCAAGCGGCATCATCGCGCGGTCGCCGCGCCGCTTCTCGACCCGCACGTACAGAAGCAGCAGTCCTATCGATAACACCGCGGCGGTCAAAGCACCGGGGGTCCAACCGCGGCTGCCGGAGCCGATGGTGAGTGCCCATGTCAACGCGGCCAGCCCGATCGTGGCGAGCACCCCGCCGAATGCATCGAGCGGGGAATTGCCTCTCTGCTGGTCGCGCGGCACAAAACACCAAGCCAGCACGATTGCGCCAACGGCCAAGGGTAGATTGATGAGAAAGATGGCCCGCCAACTTCCCAAGTCGATGAGCCAGCCGCCGATCACCGGTCCTATCGCGCCCATTGCCGCTCCCGTCGCCGCCCAAATTCCGATGGCGCGACCTTTGGATTCACCGGAAAACGTTTGTCCGAGAATGGCAAGACTGTTTGGCATGAGCATCGCGGCGCCGATGCCTTGTAGCAGTCTGCACGCCAGCAGGGCGGGAAGCCCCGGCGCCAACGCGCATCCCAGGGAGGCAAGTGCGAATAGCGCGGTGCCAATGATCAGGAGCCGGCGACACCCGAAGTGATCGCCGGCCGCTCCGCCAAGCAGAAGCAGGGCGCTCAAGGGCAAGAGATAGGAGTTGACGACCCACTGCAAGGCGCCGGCATTGGCATTGAGACTTTGCGCAATGGTGGGCAGGGCTACGTTGACCACCGATCCATCCACGAAGGCGAGGCCTGATGCCAGGATGGTGCTCGCGAGCGCCAGCGTTGGGTGCGCGGCAGCCGGCCCCGGTTTTGTGCCGTGCGCAACGGCGGAATCGCAACACGGATGAATGACGCTCATGCGCCTCTTAAGAGCATAAGCCGACTCCTGCTAGCGTGTTGGGTAGGGCGTCCCGTCCTTGTGCGTGTAACCGGCATCCGAAAACAGCATATCGATATCTGAATACTCTCCCTCATCTTCCGGCTTGCGCGATCCCACCTCGAGCACGACCGCATCGCGTGATGAGCGATTCTGCAAGTGATGACCGTCCTTCACCCCTGCCTTGAACCCTGCGCAATCTCCAACCTTGAGGATTTCCTCACCCGAATCGGTGAGCAGCACCACTTCACCCTCAATGACGAACACGAATTCGTCCTCCGCCACATGCCAGTGTCGTTGACTGGACCAAGTTCCGGGAGGCAGACGCAACAGATTCACCCCGAAATCCGTGAGCTCCGCCGCATGACCCAGACGCTGCCGTGTCCGGTTTGCACAGGGGGCGTCGAAGGGTTGCGGATACGCGGACCCCGTGCTCGAGGGTACAAAATGAACATCAATTCGTTTCGGCATGGCACACCTTGTAGGCTAAATCCGACCCGAGTCATCGCCGTTCTGCCGATTATCGCCGGGCTGACCTCGAAAGGGTAATTCCGTTGTCTCAAGGGCGGCGATTGCGTAGGACGATTCCTGCCCCGAAAGGGACGGAAATTACCTGCCGTTTTTGCCACCATTCGGGAGAAATGCCGATAGTGCGTTGAGGAATTTTCCATGCCGATGAAAGGGTCATCGCGGTCGAAAATAGGGGTCGCGGGCCTCGACGAAATCCTGCATGGGGGATTGATTCCCGCGCGCCTATATCTCATCGACGGCAATCCAGGCGCGGGCAAGACCACGCTGGCGCTGCATTTTCTACAGGAGGGCGTGCGCGCCGGAGAGCGCTGTCTTTACGTCACGCTGTCGGAAACCGCCGAGGAACTCAAGGCCGGCGCCGATTCCCATGGATGGTCGCTGGCGGGAATTGAGATTGTCGAGCTGATAGCCGATGAGAGCGAATTCGACGGCGAGAGCCAGCTCACGATGTTCCATCCCTCCGAGATCGATCTGACAGAGACGACGCGTAAAGTTCTCGAGGCCATCGAACGGGTCAAGCCACGACGCCTGGTATTCGATTCGCTCTCCGAGCTGCGGCTTCTCGCCCAAAGTCCGCTGCGCTACCGTCGTCAGATCCTGGCGTTCAAGCAGTTTCTGGTCGGCCGGGATTGCACCGCCCTGATGCTGGATGATCGAACCGCAGAGACCGGGGATCTGCAGCTGCAAAGCATCGCTCATGGCGTTGTTTCACTCGACTACAAAGCTCCCAACTACGGGCGCGCGCGGCGCGAAATGCAGATTCTCAAATTCCGCGGCAGCGACTTTGCCAGCGGATTCCACGATTTCGTCGTGCGCAAAGGCGGACTGACCGTTTTCCCGCGCTTGGCGGCGGGTGTACATAGGGATTCGATCGGGCGGCAATTCATCGAAAGCCGGGTTACCGACTTGGATGCGCTTCTGGGCGGGGGCATCGAACGCGGAACCAGCACCTTGCTGGTGGGGCCGCCCGGCAGCGGCAAGTCGAGCATCGCGCTCCAATACACCATCGCCGCAGCGGCGCGCGGCGACCATGGGGCGATCTTTGCCTTTGAGGAAACAATTTCCGCGATGATGGTGCGCTCA
>DASQPK010000026.1:0-16729 GCA_035643995.1 Steroidobacteraceae bacterium
GCCACGCAGATGATGGAATCGATGATTACGGCGACCATTCCCACCCGGGCCGAGGTCTCCGACGTGGCCAACGCGGTCATGGACGGCACCGACGCCGTGATGCTGTCGGCGGAAACCGCCTCCGGCAAGCATCCGGCCAAAGTCGTGGAGGCCATGGCGCAGATCGTCGTCGGCGCGGAAAAATATGAAGTCGAACATACCCGCGCCCGGCAGCGCGTCAGCGGCTACTTCGCGCAAACCGATGAAGCCATCGCCGCGGCGGTGATGTATACCGCGAACCATTTGCCCGTGAAGGCCATCGTGACCCTGACCGAATCCGGTTCGACGGCATTGTGGATGTCGCGGGTGCGCTCGGACATTCCGATTTATGCCTTTACCCGGCATGAAAGCACGCGCCGCCGCGTGACCTTGTATCGCGGCGTCTACCCCGTTGCCTACGATGTCGAGGACCGCGGCGAAGCCGTGTATTTTTCGATATTCCGCCTGCTGCTCGGCCAGAAATTGGTGCTGGAGAGCGATCACATCATTCTCACCAAGGGTGAGCTGAGCGGCATCTCAGGCGGCACGAATTCCATGCAAATCCTGCGCGTCACACGAAAGTAGCTTTAAATGGCCAACGAATTTCGCGGCACCGAACGGTACATCGCCACAGAAGAATTGATGGCCGCGGTGAACGCCGCCGTGGTGCTGTCGCGGCCGCTGCTCATCAAGGGCGAACCCGGGACCGGCAAGACGCTGTTGGCGAACGAGATCGCGCGCGCTTTGGACAAGCCGTTTTTCGAATGGCACATCAAATCCACCACCAAGGCTCAGCAGGGGCTGTACGAATACGATGCGGTGTCGCGCCTGCGCGATTCGCAGCTCGGCGATCCGCGCGTACAGGACATCCGCAATTACATCCTCAAAGGCAATTTGTGGGAGGCCTTCGATTGCGACGTGCAGCCGGTGCTGCTCATTGATGAAATCGACAAGGCGGACATCGAATTTCCGAACGACCTGCTGCGCGAGCTGGATCGCATGGAGTTCTACGTCTACGAAACGCGTGAAACCGTGCGCGCCAAGCATCGGCCGGTGATCGTGATCACCAGCAACAACGAAAAGGAACTGCCGGACGCCTTTTTGAGGCGCTGTTTTTTTCACTACATCCGCTTTCCCGATACGGCGACGATGACCCGGATCGTCGACGTGCATTTTCCGGATCTGAAGCGCGAGCTGCTGCACGAGGCGCTGACGACGTTCTTCAAGATCCGCGAGACGCCCGGCCTGAAGAAGAAGCCGACCACCTCCGAATTGCTCGACTGGATCAAGTTATTGGTGACCGAGGAGATACCGCCTGAGGTGTTGCGCAGCGACGACGCCAAGAAACTGATCCCGCCGCTGTACGGGGCGCTGCTCAAAAACGAGCAGGACGTGCACTTATTCGAGCAACTCGTTTTCCTAAACCGCCGGAATGCTCGTTAAGTTCTTTTTTCTGCTGCGCAAGACCGGCGTGCCGGTCTCGATCACCGAATTATTGACCTTGCTCGAAGCCCTCAAAGCCGGATTGGGGGACTGGAGCGCCGAGCGATTCTACTACCTGGCGCGAACCTGTCTGGTGAAGGATGAGAAGTTCTACGATCGCTACGATCGCGCCTTCGCCGCGCACTTCAAGGGCGTCGAGGATGCCTTCGCGATGCTGGAGCGCCAGCTCCCCGCCGATTGGCTGGAGAAACTGACGGTGCGCGATTTCAGCGACGAGGAGAAGGCCGAGATCGAGGCCATGGGCGGCTGGGATAAGCTGATGGAGACCTTGAAGAAGCGTCTCGAAGAGCAGAAGGAGAGGCACCAGGGCGGCAACAAATGGATCGGGACGGCGGGTACTTCGCCGTACGGCGCCTACGGCTTCAATCCCGAGGGTGTGCGCATCGGCCAGGAGGGCGGACGCAACCGCAGCGCCGTAAAGGTGTGGGATAAGCGCGAATTCGCGAATCTCGACGATAAAGTGGAACTGGGCACGCGCAACATCAAGATTGCGCTGCGCCGCTTGCGCAGATTTGCGCGGCGCGGAGTGCCCGAAGAACTGGCTTTGGCCGATACCATCGATGCCACCGCACGCTCGGGCGGATGGCTCGATATCAAGATGCAGGCCGAGCGGAAAAATGTCATCAAGATTCTGCTGCTGCTCGACATCGGCGGATCGATGGACGATCACGTCAAGACTTGCGAGGAACTATTCTCCGCCGCGCGCAGCGAGTTCAAGCATCTGGAGCACTATTATTTTCACAACTTCGTCTACGAGGCGCTGTGGAAGGACAACCGCCGGCGCTTCAACGAGCATGTCGGAACCACCGAAATCATTCGCACCTATGGGCCGGACTACAAGCTGATCCTTGTGGGCGACGCGACCATGAGCCCGTATGAAATCACCCACGCCGGCGGCAGCGTCGAGCATTGGAATCCCGAACCCGGCAGCGTGTGGCTCGAGCGGCTGATGAAGCAGTACCCGAAATTCGCCTGGATCAATCCGCAGCCGCAATCGCGCTGGCGCCAGACCGCTTCGATCGATACCACGCGCGAGCTCCTGGAGGGGCGCATGTATCCGTTGACCCTGGCGGGGCTCGACGATGTCATCGACGCGCTGACGTGACGGACGAGCCAGGGCGGCTGGGCTTGGTGTTGACGGGCGGCGGCGCCCGGTCGGCCTACCAGGTGGGCGTGCTCAGAGGCATCGCCGATCTGCTGCGGCGCGGATCGGCCTGTCCGTTCCCGGTCATTACCGGCACCTCCGCGGGCGCGGTCAGCGCCATTGCGCTTGCTTCGGATGCGGCGCATTTTCGCCGCTCGATCTACGCCATCGAGCGGGTGTGGCGGGATTTTCGGGTCCACCACGTGTTCAAGGCGGACGCGGTGAGCATGCTGAAATCCGGCATGCACTGGTTCCTGGCCTTTCTCACCGGCGGCTGGCTGGTGCAGCCGCCGCATTCGCTGTTCGACAATTCACCCTTGTGGGAACTGCTGCGCACGCATTTGCACTTCGACGGCATTCCGCGCAGCTTGTACAAGACTCACTTGCACGCCATCGGCATCAGTGCGACGTGCTATGGCGATGCCGACTCGGTTACTTTTTTCGCCGCGGAGCCTTCGGCGGAACCCTGGCACCGCGTGTACCGCAAGGGGGTCCGAGCCACCCTGACCCTCGATCACTTGATGGCGAGCCTCGCAATTCCCTTCCTGTTCCGTCCGGTGCTGCTGAACGATGCCTACTACGGCGACGGCGCCATGCGTCAAACTTCGCCGTTGAGTCCGGCGATTCTTCTCGGCGCCACGCGGCTCGTGATCATCGGCGTCAACGATCCCGCGCCCACGGGTGCGGCGCCGCCGCGGCCCGCCGTCGAACCCACGTACAGCCAAATGTTCGGCTTCATGCTGGATTCCTTGTTCATGGATACGCTGAATGCCAATCTGGAACGCATCAACCGCTACAACGAAAGTGCCGAAATGCGGCCGATCGAAACACTGCTGCTCACGCCGTCCCAGGATGTCAACGTAATTGCCCGCCGCCACCTCAAGGAGCTGCCGCGCGCCTTGGGCACGCTGCTGCGCGCGCTGGGCGCGCACAATTCGGCCAACTCGCTGTTGCTCAGCTACCTGTTGTTCGAGCGCGGCTTCACCCGGGAATTGATCGACTTGGGCTACCAGGACGCCAAGGCGCGTGCGGCCGAAATACGCGAGTTCCTGCAATTGGAGCACGCCCACCAGCACCGCGCGGAGAGCCAGCCAAGCCCCTAGTTTTTCTGCAGAGAGTCGTGCCGGGTGAGTACCTGAGGGTGAGCCTTGCGGAAATGTTCCGCGAGCTGCTCGGCAATGTACACCGACCGATGCTGGCCGCCGGTGCAACCGATGGCGATGGTCAGATAGCTGCGATTTGCCTGTGAAAATTCGCCGATGCGCTTTTCCAGGAAGGCAATCAGGTCCGTGATCATGGCACGCACGCTGGCGTAGCTGGAAAGATATGCGATCACGGCCGAATCGCGGCCGGTGAGACTGCGCAGCGCATGATCCCAGTAGGGGTTCGGCAAGCTGCGCACATCGAACACGAAGTCCGCATCGCCCGGGATGCCGTGCTTGTAGCCGAAGGACTCGAACATCAGGGACAGCCGGCCCTCGCGGCGGCGATCGATGCGCTCGCGGATGAGCTCGCGCAGCGCATGGACGCCCATGTTCGAGGTATCGATCACCCAATCGGCCGCCGTGATGACGGGCTCGAGCAGTTTGCGCTCCGAGGCGATTGCCTCGCGCAGACTCACATCGCCGGTGACGAGGGGGTGCTTGCGCCGCGTTTCCGCATAGCGCTTCAGCAGCACCTCCTCGGCCGCGTGCAGGTACAGCACTTCGCAATCGATGCCGCTGCGGCGCAGTTCGCCGACCAAGGCGGGAATGGTTTCGATCTCGTTGGCTCGATTGCGCGCATCCAAGCCCACGGCGGTTCGCGGATAGGTGTCGCCCATGCCGCGAACCGTGTGCGAGATGAAGGGCTTGAGCAGCGCGGCGGGGATGTTGTCGACGCAATAGAAGTCGATATCCTCCAACATGTGCAGGGCAACGCTCTTCCCGGACCCCGATAGTCCGCTCACGATGATCAGCCGCATCGACATGGAGGAGCCTGTCTTCGGGTTTCCGTCAGCGCGCCTTGAGGACTTCCTCGGCGTGATGGTCGGAGGTCTTTTCTTTGTGTTTTTTGACGCAGCGGTCGAGCTTGTCGGCCAGCGCGTCGATGGAGGCATACATATTCTCTTCAGCTGCTTCGGCGTAGATCTTGTTTCCGCGCACCATCAGCGTGGCCTCGGCCTTGTGACTCATTTTCTCGACCGTGAGGACGCAGTGGACGTCAATCAGCTGCTCGAAATGCCGGGAGATCCGCTCGAATTTTTTGATTACATAGCCGCGCAGCGCGGGGGTGACTTCCACATGGTGACCGCTGAGATCTAATTGCATGTTTCCTCCTTTCACGTTAGGACGCTCGGGCCGCCGCTCGCTTGCGTTCGTTGGACGGTGCGATCTGCATGCCTTCGCGATATTTGGCAACCGTGCGCCTGGCCACGGGTATGCCCTCTTGCGACAAAATTTCCGCGAGCTTGGCGTCGCTCAACGGATTGTCCGGATTCTCCTGCGAAATCAGCTTCTTTATCTTGGCGCGAATCGCCGTGGATGACATTTCGGTGCCGTCCGCGGCCGCGACATGGCTCGAGAAGAAATAGCGGAATTCGAACACGCCGCGCGGCGTGTGCATGTACTTGGCGGTGGTGACGCGCGAAATCGTCGACTCGTGCATCTCGACCGCTTCGGCCACGTCCTTCAGGATCAGCGGCTCCATGGCCTCCTCGCCGACCTCGAAAAAGCTCGTCTGTCGCTGCACGATGCAGCGCGCGACCTTCACGAGGGTTTCGTTGCGGATTTCCAGGCTGCGCATCAGCCAGCGCGCTTCCTGCAATTGAGTGCGCAGCATGGCGTGGTCGGGTGCGCGCGATATCAAATTCGCATAGCTCTGATTCACGCGCACGCGCGGCACGGTGGCTTGGTTGATTTCCACGACCCAGCCATGATCGGTGCGGCGCACGAAAACATCGGGGATCACGTATTGCGCCTGGGTCGGATTGACCGCCGCACCGGGGCGCGGGTGGCAGGAGCGCACCAGCGCCAACGCCATTTCCAGATCGCACTCGCTGCAGCGCAACTGCCTGCGCAGCAGCACCAACTGCTGGCCGGCGACCAGATCCAAATGCTCGAGGGCGACCCGGATAGCCACGTCGCGCGCCGGCGTGCTTGGATCGAGCTGGCGAAGCTGCAGTGCGATGCATTCGCCCAAATTGCGGGCGCCCACGCCGGCAGGCTCCAGGGACTGCACGATCTTGAGCACCCTCTCTACTTCGCTTGAAGTGGCCTCGATCTCCGGCAGCAGGCTCAAGCGCACATCCTCGAGCGAGTCCTTCAGATATCCATCGTCCGTGATGGCGTCGCAGATGACACGGGCGATGGCGATGTCGATGGCGGACAGCTTGGCGAGTTCCAGCTGCTCGATGAGCTGTTCCTGCAGGGTTTGGCTGTGCTGGTCGCTGAAATCGCTGCTGCGATCGTCATCGCCCGACCAAGCTCTGTCCGACGGGCCGCTGGTTTGCTCGCCCCACGCTTCGTCGGCAATTTCGACTTCCGGAGTCTCGCGCTGATCAGCCGGTGTGCTGATGCCGTCCAACTCGGTATATTTTTCATCCAGGCGAACCGGCAGTTCTTCGCGGTCGCGCACCGTATCGGGTACCTCCGCCTCGTCCTCGCCCTCGAGCATCACATTGGTCTCGAGTGTCTCGCGGACATGGGCCTGCAGGTCGAGCGACGGCAGCTGCAGCAGCCGGATCGCTTGCTGCAGCTGCGGGGTCATGGTCAGCTGCTGACCAATGCGAAGCTGCAGACTTGGCTTCAACATATTTGTTTCAGGCCCAACCTATAGTTTGAAATCCTGGCCCAAGTACACCTCACGCACCTGCGGGTTGGCAAGAATCTGGTCCGCAGAACCTGAGGCTAGGACGCTGCCCTGACTGACGATATAGGCTCTGGCGCAAATACCCAAGGTCTCTCTGACATTATGATCCGTAATCAGCACGCCGATGCCCTTGTCGGACAAGTGCTTGATTATTCTCTGTATATCGGCAACCGAGAGGGGGTCGACGCCTGCAAACGGTTCATCCAGAAGGATAAATTGCGGATCGGCCGCCAAGGCCCTCGCGATCTCCACGCGGCGCCTCTCGCCGCCCGACAGGCTCAATCCCAAGCTGTCGCGCACATGGCCGATATGCAGCTCCCCCAGCAGCTCCTTCAAGCGGGCGGTGCGGCCGGCATCGTCGAGTCCCGGACGAGTCTCGAGGATGGCCATGATGTTGTCGGCCACCGATAGCTTGCGGAAAACGGAAGGTTCCTGCGGTAAATACCCCAAACCCAACTGGGCTCGCCGGTGCATGGGCATCCGGCTGATATCGCGATTATCCAAGAAGATCTCGCCATGTTCGCAGCGGGCCAGCCCCACGATCATGTAGAACGCGGTGGTCTTGCCGGCACCGTTGGGGCCCAACAGCCCGACGACTTCGCCGCTTTCGACCTCCAGGGACAAATCCCGCACTACCTGCCGAGATTTATAGCTTTTGGCGAGATTCAGGGCCCGCAATACGCTCATGGATTGGGGTTGGCCGGCGGCGCAGGTTTGGCCGGCGATTTGGGCGGCGGCGTGATGATGATGTGCACGCGCTGCGAACCCTGTTCGGAAGCCTCGGCCGAAGAGACCTGCCTGGCGACGTCGTATTTCAGCGATTCGCCGTGCACTTCAAATTGACCGTTATCCAAGAACGCATCCTTGGTGAGACGAATGATCCCCTTGGTGACGTCGTATTCGATGGAGTCGGCATGGCCGTGCGCAACCTTGTCGGTCTTGGCGATTTTCTGCTGAAAGCTCGCAGGCTTGCCGGTGACCACGGCATTGCTCAAGACCTTGTTCGAGAAAGTCACCCGTGCTTCGTCCGAAATGAGGACTCCTTGGTCCATCGTGACCTTTACCGCGCCCTTGAATACCCAGACACTGTTGTCGAAGGCGTTTTCAACGCCTGTGCCGTTGACCTGTCCCTGATCTGCGGTCAGCGTCATGTTTCCCTGCGCGATGCGGACCTTGCGCAGGAATATGGACTTGTTCTTGCCGTCTATCTCCTCGTACTGCGCGGTAACATCGATGGGCTCCTGCGAGGCCTTGAGAGGTGCAGCGACGGCGTGCGAAGCCCATGTAAGCGCGAGGCCGAGACAGAGTTTACGGATGGAAGCGGCCATTCACTTTCGATTCTAGGCGTATGGTCTGATCTTTCAAATTTGCGCTGAGGCCGTGCGCGGTCTGGACATGCTTGCCGAAGTCGATACGCACATCGCCCTTGGTGCTCGCGATGGCGCTGTCGACATCGTAGCTCAAGGTGTCGGCGTGCATGATGGCGGGTGTAGGGTCGCCGGCCGATGATTCCCCCTGCAGGCGCACATTTCCGGTCACATCGACAATCGTGCCCCCCGGGTGAACATGAGCAGTATCGCCGACCAACAGCCAATTTTGGCCGCCGGGAGCGTCGTAGTTCACCCGCACGTTGTACAGCTCGACTTCGTTGCCATGCGCAATTTGTTCGATGCGTTCAGCCTCGATTCGAACGCTGGGCGCGCCGGTCGCATCGTAGTCGGTGAGAATGGCGTGCTTGAGGTAGTAGCCCGGCAGATCTGCCGGCTTGGCGGCGCCGGGTGCCAAGGGGCGATGGCTGGGCGAACTCAATATCCACGTGCTGATCACCAGGGCCGCGACCGCAAGCACCGTAAACACGCGGAAGAACATCAGCGATCACCGGCGCGGGCGCGCAGCAGGGCATCGCACAGTTCGCGCACTGCGCCCAAGCCTCCCGGCGAACGCGCAATCCAGTGTGCCGCGGACAACACGACGGGGTGGGCATCCGCCACCGCTGCCGCCAATCCGACCGCGGACATCAACGGCAAATCCGGCGTGTCATCGACGATGCAGGCGCAGTTCAAGGCATCTACCTTGAGACGTTTCGTCAACTTGGTGAAGGCGGCCAGCTTATCGGCGCATCCTTGGACTACCGTGGGCACGCGCAGTTCGCGCAAGCGCGCTGCCGTTGCGCCGGAGCGTCTGCCGCTGAATGCCGCCACCTGAACTCCCGCGGCCATGAGCAGTTTGATGCCGTGTCCGTCCCGGACGTGAAACACTTTGAGCGCCTCGCCTTTGGCGCCGAAGTACAGCCGCCCGTCCGTGAGGACGCCGTCGACGTCCAAGATCAAGAGCTGGATGTTCGAAAGCGGCGTGGCGTTGCGGGCTTTCAAAATACGCCCGCGCGCAGCAAATCGTGCACGTTGAGTGCGCCGACGAGTCTGGCATCCGCGTCGAGCACCACCAGGGAAGTAATGCTGTGCTTCTGCATCAAATGCACCGCTTCCGCCGCCAGCATGGTCGCAAGCACCGACTTCGGATGTCGCGTCATGACCTGATCCATGCGGGTGGTATGCAAGTCCGACGCGCGATCGAGCGCGCGCCGCAAATCACCGTCCGTGAAAATACCGAGCAGGCGCATGGAGTCATCGACGACGGCCGTCATGCCCAATCGCTTGGAGGTCATCTCCATCAGGCCTTCCGCCAGGGTGGCGCCGGCATGCACCGTCGGCACATCCAACCCTGAGTGCATGACGTCCTTCACGTACCAGAGCCTTCGGCCCAGGGTGCCGGCGGGATGTGATCGTGCGAAATCTTCCTCGGTGAAGCCGCGCGCTTTCAAGAGCGCCACGGCGAGCGCATCGCCTACGCCGAGCGCCGCCGTGGTGCTGGCGGTGGGCGCGAGATTCAAGGGGCAGGCCTCGGCCGGGACCCGGATGTCCAGGTGCACCGTGGCGATGCGCGCCACAGCGGAATCCGAATTTCCCGTGAAGGCAATCAGGGGTACCCCCAGTCGCTTGATGACCGGCAGGATGGTGAGGATTTCGGCGGTTTCGCCTGAATTCGACAGGGCGAGCACGACGTCATCGGGCGTGATCATGCCGACATCCCCGTGGCTTGCCTCACCGGGATGCACGAAAAACGACGGTGTACCGGTGCTGGCGAGGGTCGCGGCGATTTTGCCGCCGATATGACCGGACTTGCCCATGCCCGTGACGACGATGCGGCCCCGGCAGTTAAGACAAATGCGGCAAGCGCGTGCAAAATCCGTCCCGAGACGCGGCAATTGCGCGCGCAATCCGTCAATCTCGATGGTGAGCGCCTGGCGTCCGAGGTCGACGAGGTCCTCATCGGTGTAGTCGGGATTCATTGGTGGAATGATACAGGTAAGCTTGAGCAATTTTTGAGGAGGCGGCATGAATCCACAACAGGTGGCGGAAATCATTGAGGCGGCATTGAGCGGCAGCCATGCGATGGTGACGAGCGAAGATAATGTGCATTTCGAGGCCGTCGTGGTTGCGCCGGCCTTCGTCGGCAAGAAACCGATACAGCGGCACCAGATGGTGTATTCGACGCTGGGCGCGGCCGTGGGGAAGGAGATTCACGCGCTCGCGCTGCAGGTATTTACCCCCGACGAATACACAAGGCAGGGACGTGGATAAGTTACAGATTCACGGCGGCATCGCGCTCGAAGGCGAGATCCGCATTTCGGGCGCCAAGAATGCGACCCTGCCGATTTTGGCCGGCTGCTTGTTGGCGGATGGGCCGGTGACGGTGTCGAATGTCCCGCATCTGCAGGACGTCACCACCATGATCGAGTTGCTCGGGCGCATGGGCGTTTCCGTGACCATCGATGAAAAGATGCGCATCGAAGTCGATGCCTCGACCATCAAAGAGTACTTCGCGCCGTATCAACTGGTGAAGACCATGCGCGCGTCGATTCTGGTCCTAGGTCCCCTGTTGGCGCGCTTCGGTGCGGCGGATGTCTCGCTGCCCGGCGGCTGCGCCATCGGTGCACGCCCGGTCAACATCCATGTCGCCGGTCTGCAAGCCATGGGCGCCGATATCCACATCGAGAACGGCTATATCAAAGCCCGCGCCGGCCGCCTCAAGGGCGCGCGCCTGGTGCTGGAAACCGTTACCGTCACCGGCACCGAAAATCTCATGATGGCCGCGACCTTGGCCGACGGCGAGACCGTGCTCGAAAATGCTGCGCGCGAGCCCGAAGTGGTGGATCTGGCGAACTTCTTGATTGCCATGGGCGCCAAAATCAAAGGCGCCGGAACCGACACGATCGTGATCGAAGGCGTGAAGCGCTTGAACGGGACCGCCTATGAGGTGTTGCCCGACCGGATTGAAACCGGCACGTATCTCGTGGCCGGTGCCATAACCCAAGGCCACATCCGCGTGAAGAATACCCGGCCGGATCACCTGGATGTCGTCATCGACAAGCTGAAGGAGGCGGGCGCCACGGTCGGCGTCGGCGACTCCTGGATCGAAGTGGATATGCGGGGTCGCAGGCCCAAGGCCATCGACATTCGTACCGCCCCGTATCCGGCTTTTCCAACCGATATGCAAGCGCAGTTCGCGGCGCTCAACACGGTGGCGAACGGCGTGGGCACCATCATCGAAACGATTTTCGAGAATCGCTTCATGCACATGCTGGAGATGCGCAGAATGGGCGCGGAAATCCGCCTCGAAGGCAATACCGCCATCATCAAGGGCGTCGAGCGGCTGACGGCGGCACCGGTGATGGCCACCGACTTGCGTGCCTCCGCGAGTCTGGTTCTCGCCGCACTGGTGGCGGATGGGCGCACCGACATCGAGCGCATTTATCACATCGACCGCGGCTATGCGGCGATCGAGGAGAAGCTGCAGCAATTGGGTGCGAAAATCCGCCGTACGCCTTGAAGAGAGCGGCCGGTTGGCGCGATCGCCTACTGCGATTGGATCGGCCGGGTAGGGCGCTCCAACACCGTCAGTTTGATTTTGTAGCTTTGCTGGGCGTGGCGGCCTTCCAGTTCGACCTCGGCCCCGGGTTTGAGAGCCGACACGCGGGCGACAAGATCTTGCGCACTGTGCACCGCTTCGCCGCCCAATGCCGTGATGAGGTCGCCGGGCCGCATCCCGGCCTCATACGCCGGACTCTTCACCAAGATGTTCACCACGGTGATGCCGCCGCCCGCGCTTCCCACCTGCGCGGATTGTTCGTCGGTCAAGTCTTGCGGCACGAAACCCAGCCAGCCGCGCACCACGTGGCCGTTCAGGAGGATCTGTTCCATCACCCCGCGCACCAGGTTGACCGGAATGGCAAATCCGATGCCCTCAGGTCCGCCATAGTTACGATTGAGCACGGCCGTGTTGATGCCGACCAAGTCTCCATGTGCGTCGATGAGCGCGCCGCCGGAGTTGCCGAGATTGATGGCCGCATCGGTTTGGATGAAGTTCTCAAACGTGGCCAGACCCAGTTGACCGCGGCCCGTGGCGCTCACGATGCCCTGCGTAACGGTCTGACCGATGCCATAGGGGTTGCCGATGGCGAGCACGATGTCGCCGACCCGCAGGGTATCGGATCGGCCCATGGGCATGATGGGCAGGTCGCCGATCTCAAGGTCGAGAATCGCAATATCCGTATCGGGGTCTTGGCCGACAATGCTGGCATCCGCTATGCGTCCGTCGGCAAGCTGTACCCGGATCGATTCGGCGCCGGCGATCACATGCTGGTTCGTCACAATGGTGCCCATCGCATCGACGATCACGCCTGAACCCAAGCTGCGTTCGACGCGGCGCCGATAACTTGGCCAATAGTCGCCGAACAATTGATTCAGCGGCGCCGCTTGAGTGCGCTCCCGGACGACTCGCGCCGTGTAAATATTGACCACGGCAGGCAAGGCGCGCGCGACCGAATCGGCAAAACTCTGCATCACCACGATCGGGTTCGGCGAGACGCCCTGCGGGGGTGGCGAAGCAGTCATGGGGGGCGCCACCGCGGCGGCCGTATGCGCACCCAACAGCTTGGGATTCCACCAAACCACGAGAAATGCCACAGCCAGGCCGACCACGACCGCTCTGACCAAGAGACTCACGAGGACGCGCGTATTCTGCAATTAATTATCGCTCCTCGGGCCTTAAAGGGTGGCGGCGTAACTGTGTATAATGCGCTCCCAATATTCATTGGGAAACACTGCCGCCATAGGGGTTTGCGTGAAGAATTGTCAACTGTTTTCGAGGGCGATCGCATGAGCGACGAGGTAGACCACAGCCGGCGCCGCTTGTTGACGGCTGCCACGGTCGGCACGGGCGTCATCGGCGTTGCGTTCGCGGCCATACCTTTTCTGGCGTCATGGAAGCCCAGCGCGCGCGCCAAGGCGCTCGGCGCTCCCGTCGAAGTCGATGCATCGAAACTCGAAGCCGGCCAGATGTTGAAGGTGGTTTGGCGCGGTCAAGCCGTGTTCGTGGTGAGGCGCGTCAAGGGCGTGGTCGATCAATTGGGCGGCCACGATGACATGCTCGCGGATCCTAAGTCCGACGATTCGGTGCAGCCGGATTATATAAAGACCAGCGGCGCCGCGCGCGCGCGCAATCCCGAATACTGGGTGGGCCTTGCGGTGTGCACGCACCTCGGCTGCTCCCCCCTGGGCGCATTCCAGCCGAACGATTCTTTCCAAGTCGCCGGCGCAGACTTGGGCGCGAATTGGCCGGGAGGCTTCTATTGCCCCTGCCACGGCTCGAAGTACGACTTGTCAGGCCGCGTGTTCAAGAGCATGCCGGCGCCGAAGAATTTGACCGTTCCGCCTTATGCAATCGCTGCGAGTGCGCGCATTGTCATCGGCGTTGACGACGCTTCCAAACCCGTTTCGTAAGCAAGAGGTAAGCGATGGCCGCAGCACCTGAATCCGCCGGCACCGGCAAAGGATTGATTGGCTGGATCGATCAGCGATTTCCGCTGACAAAATTGTGGAAAGAACAGGCCGCCGAATACTACGTTCCGAAGAATTTCAATTTTTGGTATTACTTCGGGGTGTTGTCGTTGGTGGTGCTCGTGAACCAGCTGGTGACGGGTATTTTCTTGACGATGAGCTACAAGCCGTCTTCCGCCGAGGCGTTCGCCTCGGTGGAATACATCATGCGGGACGTCGAATGGGGCTGGCTGATCCGTTACATGCACTCGACCGGTGCGTCCGCGTTCTTCATCGTGGTTTATCTGCACATGTTCCGCGCGCTTTTGTATGGATCGCATCGCAAGCCGCGCGAACTGGTTTGGATCTTCGGTTGCCTGATCTTTCTGCTGCTGATGGCTGAAGCCTTCATGGGCTATGTGCTGCCCTGGGGCAACATGAGCTACTGGGGGGCACAGGTCATCGTTTCACTGTTCAGCAGTCTGCCCGTCATCGGCGGGACCTTGGTCGAATGGATTCGCGGCGACTACAACATCGCCGATCCCACCTTGAACCGCTTCTTCGCCTTGCACGTGGCCGCCTTGCCGTTGGCGCTGGTGTTCTTGGTTGTCGCGCATCTCATGGCGCTGCACGAGGTGGGCTCGAACAACCCGGACGGCATCGATATCAAGAAGTACAAAGACGCCGAAGGCCATCCTCTGGACGGCATCCCTTTTCATCCGTACTACACGGTGAAGGATACGGTGGGCGTTGCCGGATTTCTGCTGCTGTTTGCCGGCGTGATTTTCTTTGCACCGAATTTCTTCGGGTTGTTTCTGGAGTCGCCGAATTTCGAACCGGCCAATCCGCTGCAAACGCCGCCCGACATTACGCCGGTGTGGTATTTCACGCCCTTCTACGCCATGTTGCGCGCGATACCTTCTGCTTTCGGCACGCAGGTGTGGGGAGTGATCGTGATGGGCGCCGCCATCGTGGTGCTGTTCTTCGTGCCGTGGCTGGATCGCTCTCCGGTGCGCTCGATACGCTACAAGGGACCCATTTACAAAGTGATGTTGGCGGTCTTTTCGGTATCGTTCATCACCTTGGCGGTATGCGGCATGAAGCCGCCGTCGGGCATCTACCCGATCTTGGCGAGAATCTGCACCGCTTTATATTTCGCATTTTTTCTGCTGATGCCCTGGTACACGAAATTTGAAAGCGTGAAACCGGAGCCGGAAAGGGTTACGGGACATGCTTAAAGCCAGCATTTTGATCACCATGGGGCTGCTGTGCGCCGGAACGGCGCTGGCCGAGGAGGGGGGGCTGCTCGAAGCGAACACGGACATCAACAGCACCGAGTCCCTGCAGCGCGGCGCGCGCAATTTCATGAATTATTGTTCGGGCTGCCACTCGCTCAAGTACTTGCGCTACAACCGCTTGGCGGCGGACCTGAAAATCCCGGATTCCGAGCTTGCCAAGAATTTGATTTTCACCTCAGCCAAGCCGTTTGAAGAAATTACCACCGCGATGCCGGCAGATTCCACGGACTGGTTCGGCAAACAGCCGCCGGACTTGACCCTCATGGCCCGAGAGCGCGGCGTGGATTACATCTATTCGTATCTAAAGAGCTTTTACGTCGACAAGACGCGGCCCTTCGGCGTCAATAATTTGTACCTCTCCGGCACGGCGATGCCCCATGTCTTGAGCTCGCTGCAGGGCCTGCAGAAGCCGGTATACAAGAATGAGAAAGACCCTCACGGCAGCGCCAATATGGTGCTGGTGGGCGTGGAAACAATGACTCCGGGCGCCATGAAGCCGGAGGAGTATGATCAATTCGTTCGGGACATTGCCAACTTCCTGGATTATGCCGCGGAACCCATCAAGGCGACGCGCCAATCGATGGGCATATTCGTGGTGCTGTTTCTGTTGGTGTTTTTTGTGTTCGCCCGCCTGTTGAAGAAAGAATATTGGAAGGACGTCCACTGACGCAGCGGGATCGTCCCGTTGACATCCAAGCTCCTAGGAGGTCCGTTTAGTGGCACGTCGTTCGGTGATGACCCTGTTTTCAGCATCAGCGGACCCGTGGAGTCATCGGACACGGCTGGTCCTGGCTGAGAAGGGCATTGCCATTGAATTGGTCAATGTCGATCTGCACGCCTTGCCCGAAGATCTGATCGATTTGAATCCCTATCACAGCGTGCCCACGCTGGTGGATCGCGACCTGGTGCTGTACGACTCGAGGGTCATCATCGAATACCTGGATGAGCGCTTTCCGCACCCGCCGCTGATGCCCATCGATCCGGTAACCCGCGCGCAGTTTCGCGTGGCGCTGTATCGAGTGGAGCGCGACTGGTATGCGCTGGCCCGCGATATCGAGCTCGATCCGGACAGCAAGACCGCCGAGCACAGCCGCAAAGTCCTGGGCGAAGCGATTTGCGCCAGTGCCGAGGTGTTCAAGGCGAAGCCGTTCTTTTTGAGCGATGAATTCTCGCTGGTCGATGCCAGCATTGCGCCGATTCTGTGGCGCTTGCGGATCTATGGCATCGAGCTTCCCGCGCAGGCGGCGCCGATCACGAAGTACATGAATTCCATATTCGCGCGCTCCACATTCCGCGCCTGCTTGAGCGACGTCGAACGGGAAATGCGTCATTGAAGCCGCGGCGCCCCTACCTGCTGCGCGCTCTGCACGAGTGGATATCCGACAGCGGAGAGACTCCGCACATCGTGGTCGATGCGGCCGCAGAGGGCGTGACCGTGCCGCGCCAGTACGTGAAGGACGGCAAGATCGTGCTCAACGTGAGCTTCTCCGCCACGCAGATGCTGAAACTGGGGAATGATTTCGTCAGTTTCGAGGCGCGCTTCGGCGGCGTGGGATTCGCCGTGCAAGTGCCGGTGCGTGCGATCTTGGGAATCTATGCCCGCGAGACCGGCCAGGGCATGATATTTCCGGAGGGCGATGCGGATCCGGATCCAACCGACAGTCCGCCGGCTGCTCCGGTTGCGGGAAAATCCAGCGGCACCGCGCCCAAGCGGCCGAAGCTGCAGGTCGTCAAGTAGCTCGCGATCAGCCCGCACGAAACGCGTCTTTCACCCATTCCACGCGGTGCGCGCCATCCGGCAGGCCATGCACGGCGAGTACATCGAAACGCAGGGAGAAGTTTCTCCACTGCATTTCGCGTTGAAGAAAATATTGCGTGGCTAGGATGATCTTGCGCCGCTTTGACCAGGTGACGGAGGCAAGCGCGCCGCCGAATTCAGCGCTTTCTCGCTGCCGAACTTCGACGATGGCCAGTATGCCGCCATCGAGGCACACCAGATCAATCTCGCCCGCCTTGCAGCGCAGATTGCGCGCCAGAAT
>DASQPK010000027.1:0-2769 GCA_035643995.1 Steroidobacteraceae bacterium
ACCGTGCACACTGTGAACTTCTCATTGTGCGATCTAGCCTGCGATTGGTTTTCGATAGAAGCTTACAACGCGCCCAACGACGGAGTAGCGCCTGCGGCGGACTATCCATTATTCCTGCTCGGAATAACTCGGAATAAGATGTGCACGAGCTCCTTTGATTTTCCCTGGTGGCTGACGCCGCGATCGCCCGTTAGCAGCGAAAGAACCACGGCACGGGAACAAATCTGTACCTGACAAAAGTTCCTCGCCCACGCACCCGAACAAGGCCTGTACCTGGTAAAAGTTCCGCGTACGCTCAGTCCGTGCTACGGATTTTCGCCGCGGCGCTGCCACGGTTATCCCCGTCTCGGGGCTTCGCCCCGTTCGGAGAAACCGTGGCCACGCCATATATTGGTGTGGCACCCATTCCACGCCGAGGGATTTATTTCTGCGGAGCGCGAGGATGGATCGGCTGGCGGCGATGGAGGCATTCGTGCTCGTGGTTGATACCGGATCATTTTCCGGGGCGGCGCGTCGCCTCAACGTGGGGCAGCCGGCGGTGTCGAAGATGGTGGCACAACTTGAGGAGCGGCTCGGCGTCAAACTACTGGTGCGTACCACACGAGGACTGACGGCGACCGAAGCCGGCCTTAACTACTATGAACGGGTACGACGATCGATCGAAGAGGCCGACGAGGCGGAATTGGCGGCGCGTGGTGCCGGCAGTAGCCTCACCGGCAAGCTGCGCGTCTCGGCGGCAGTGACCTTCGCACGCATTCACTTGATGCCGCGCCTACCGGAGTTCCTCGCCCGCCATCCGGGTCTCGAGATCGACTTTGTGCTCGACGATCGCAACGTTGACCTAGTGCAAGAGGGGATCGATGTTGGCCTGCGCATGGGACGGCTTGCCGATTCCAGCTTGACAGCCCGGCGCATCGCGAGCGTTCGGCACGTGGTTGTCGGAACGCCGGCCTATTTTGCCCGCGCAGGCGAACCTACGGCGCCCGCGGAACTGAGCGCACACCAAGCAGTGATCTACGCTCAAAAAGGCGGCGGCGCGGTTTGGATCTTCCGACGCGACGGAGTTGAAATTGCGGTCACGCTGGAGGGGCGCTTGCGTGTCAGCGCTGCCGAGGGCGTGCGCGCGGCTGTGTTCGCCGGCGCCGGCATTGCGATCGCTTCTGAATGGATGTTTGCACCCGAGATCGTAGATGGCACCGTCAAGGCAGTCCTTCAAAATTGGGAATTGCCGCACATCGATCTTTGGGCGGTGTTCCCGGCTGGTCGGACGGCAACAACTAAAGCGCGCACCTTCGTCAGCTTCGTTCAGGAAATTCTGAATCCGTCGAGTAGTGGGGCAAACGGCTAGCGTCTATACGTTGTTCCAGGTATCTCCGCCGCTCGATAATCGACGGAACTCGGGCGTTTTTCATGCGTTGTGTCGAAATATGGAGAACGCGGGAGAAAATTCCCCAATGGCCGAGATCAAGGAACACATGGAAGTAATCGGCGCGGACGGTGTCCATGTCGGAACGGTTGATAAGGTCGAGGGCAATCGGATCAAGTTGACCAAAAGAGACAGCGGCGAGGGAAGCCACAAAGGTCATCACCACTTCGTTGATCGCAGCCTCGTCGCGGGCGTAGAAGGCAACAAGGTCCGCCTCTCCGCAATCGGTGCCGTCGCCGTCACCATGGAACAAGAAAAATAGGGCAGCGTTAAATGCTCGATCCTACGCCGATCTGCTAAATCCGATCCCTAACGCTGCTGCCACGTTAAAGGCTATAGATGAATCGGCTGGTGCCGTGCGGGTCCAGAAGAACGCACACCATCACGATCACAACTATCGCCGCGAACGTAAAATCATAGTTGCTCCCCGTCGCCGGCACCACCATCATCACCACCGCCACCATCACTCGATGGAAAGATAGTCGCAACGAGCCAAGCATTCTTTAAACAGCAGGCGGTCTACTCGAGGCCGCCCTTTCCTCCGGTGCTGCAATCTGCGTTTCATGACCGACTCCAGCCAGGACGGGCCGGCAAACGGTGCGCCTGCCATCATGCCGGCCGGCAGGCTCGGCGATCGCGTGGCGGTGATTTTCGCGGCGCCCGAGGAAATCACCAAGATGATCGAACCGCGATGCTGAATAACGCCGTCATCGTGGACCGTTGGTCGGGGAACGGCGTTGACTACCTGCGGCGATGCCAAGGTCCCAGGCTCAGATTTGCCAGCAATCATGTCACCGGCAGCACTGGAGTGCCCCATGGGCTTCTATAACGACTTTATCCTACCCAGGCTCATCAATCTCGCGATGCGCAACAAAGAGCTTAGGCCGTTTCGCGAACGTGTGATCGGCGCGGCGGAAGGCAAGGTGCTGGAGATCGGCGTCGGTTCGGGAATGAACCTGCCGTTCTATCGCTCGCCCGTGCGCGAGATTTTGGCGCTGGAGCCGGCGCCGCGGCTTCTGACAATGGCAAAAAGCGCGTCACCGACGACCGGCGTGCCGGTCAACTTCCTCGAGGCTTCCGCCGAGGCCATCCCGCTCGACCAACAGAGCGTCGATACCGTTGTCACCACCTGGACCTTGTGCTCGATCCCGCAGGCCGCAGCCGCACTCGCCGAGATGCGACGCGTGCTGCGGCCAAGCGGAAAATTGCTGTTCGCCGAACACGGCCAGGCGCCTGACGCCTCTGTGCGCCGCTGGCAGGATCGGCTGACGCCAGCATGGCGATATTTCGGCGGGGGTTGTCACCTCAATCGCCCGATCCGCTCGATGATCGAAGCGGCGGGT
>DASQPK010000028.1:0-3290 GCA_035643995.1 Steroidobacteraceae bacterium
CACAGCTTCGAACTGGCCGAGGCCGCCCGCTATTTGAATTCCAATTCGGTTCGCCATGTGCTGATCCAGGCCTTGTGCGCGGCGCCGATGTTCGAGGTTCGCTGGCGTTGGGATGCGGGCATCGCGCTGGCGCTGCCGCGCTTTCGCGGCGGCAAAAAGATACCACCGCAGATTGCGCGCATGAACGCGGAGGACCTATTGGCTTCGGTGTTCCCGGACCAGGTTGCCTGCGCCGAGAATCTGCCGGGCGAAATCGAAGTGCCGGATCACCCCTTGGTCAGGCAGACCATTCGTGATTGCCTCGAAGAGGCCATGGATATCGATGAGTTCGAAGCGGTGTTGCGCAAACTGGAGAGCGGTGAAATCCGCGTCGTCGCGCGAGACCTGACCGAGCCTTCGCCGCTGGCACTCGAGGCGTTGAACGCGCGTCCGTATGCCTATCTTGACGATGCGCCGCTGGAGGAACGGCGCACTCAGGCCGTGATGAGCCGCCGCTGGCTGGATCCGACCGAGGCCGCCGATATCGGCAAGCTCGACCCGGAAGCGATTGCGCGCGTCCGCGCCGAGGCGTGGCCCGACGCCGCAACGCCCGACGAGCTGCACGATGCCCTGTTGTGGTTGACGTTCATGACCGAGGAGGAGTGCCAATCCGCGGCGGCATGGCCGCGGTTGATGGAGGATCTCGCCTTGCAGGGCAGGGTGCTGCGCATCCCATTGGCGCGGCGCGACGTGTGGGTGGCAGCGGAACGGCGTGCGCTGTTCGAATCGCCGGACGAGTCACTCATTGAAATCGTTCGCGGCCGGCTGGAAGGCCTGGGTCCTGTGACCGCGGCGCAAATCGCCGATTCGCTGAGCTCGAGCGAAACACAGGTCAACGGCGCGCTGATTGCGTTGGAGGCTGAGGGCTTCGCCATGCGAGGTCATTTCACCGCGGCGTCCGCGCAACAGGACGCGCAAGAAGAGTGGTGCGAACGCCGCTTGCTGGCCCGAATTCATCGTTATACGGTCAAGCGTCTGCGGGCCGAAATCGAGCCTGTTACGGCGCGAGATTTTTTGCGATTCTTGAGCGAATGGCAGAGGGTGCTGCCGGGTGCGCGAATGCAGGGCTCCGACGCGCTGGCGGCGATATTGGCGCAGCTCGAGGGTTTCGAATCGCCCGCCGGTGCCTGGGAGACGGAAGTCATCCCGTCGCGGATCACCGAGTACGAACCTCAGTGGCTCGATGAAAATATCCGCGCGGGACGCTTCATCTGGACGCGCTTGGCGGCGCGCAGCGGCGGTTCGCGCGGCGAAGATTCGGCTGCGCGCGGCGCATCGCCGATTCGCTCCACGCCCATCGTGTTGCTGGCCCGGCGCAACGCGCCGCTGTGGTCGATGTTCGCCGATCATTCGGATCCTGCGCACCTGACATCGCGGGCTAAAGCGGTGGCGGAGTTCATCCGCGAGCACGGCGCGTCTTTCTTCGACGAAATTGCGGAAAGCGTCGGCATGTTGCCTTCGGAAGTGGAAGAGGCGCTGGCAGAATTGGTAGCTGTGGGCCTGGTGAATTCGGACAGCTTCGCGGGCTTGCGCGTGCTCTTGATGCCCAGCGGCCGGCGCGCCGGCAGGCCCAACTCTTACGGCACACGCCACAAGCGGCGGCTGGCGCTCTTCGGAATGGCGGACGCGGGGCGCTGGGCACTGGTGCGCCGGTCGAGCGGCGACTCCAAAGAGCGCAAGGACGAAGCGGTTGAGCAAATTGTGCGCACGCTGCTGCGCCGCTGGGGAGTCATCTTCTGGAAGCTGCTCACCCGGGAATCAGACTGGCTGCCGCCTTGGCGCGAAATCTCAAACTGCTGCCGCAGACTCGAGGCGCGGGGAGAAATTCGCGGCGGCCGCTTCGTCGCGGGATTTTCGGGCGAGCAATTTGCGAGTCCCGAAGCCATCGGCTTGCTGCGCGACGTGCGCCGCAAACCTCCGACCGGGCAATACGTATCCTTATCCGCCGCTGACCCCTTGAATTTGGTGGGCATCTTGACGCCCGGGCCGAGACTATCGTCACTGGCCGGCAATCGACTGCTCTATCGGGACGGACTGCCGGTGGCCACGCTGGCGGCCGGCGAAGTTCAATACCTGGAAGATCTGCCGCCCAAGGAGCAGTGGGATGCGCAAACCGCGCTGAAGCGCCGTCACGCGCCGATCGCACTGGACGAAATGGAATTGCCGGCCGACAACACTTGAGGCTTGGCGCTACTTGGCTGTGGCCTGGGATGCGTCCCAGCCGCCGCCCAAGGCTTCGATCAAGGCGACGCTGGCCTGCAGCCGCGACGATAGCACCTGTAGCGCCGTTTCCTCGGCGCTCAATCGGACGGTCTGGGCGGTGATGACGCTGCTGTAGGGAACCGTTCCGGCCTTGTACTGATTGAGCGTCAGCGCCTCCGCCTCGCGCGCCTTCTTGACGGTTTCATCCTCGATCGCGCCTTCTTGTTCGAGCACGCGCAGGGTGACGATCTCGTCCTCGACTTGTTGAAAACTCGCCAGCACTGTTTGCCGGTAGCTGTCCACGGTTTCTTCGTAGGCCGCGCGTGCGCCTCGCACCTGCGCGCGCACCAGTCCGCCGTCGAACACGGTTTGCGCAAGGGTCGGGCCCGCCGCCCATATGCGGTTGGAGTTTCGAATCAGACGGCTGAATGTGGTGCTCGAATACTGATCGCGGCCGGTCAAGGTCAGGTCCGGAAAGTAGCCCGCTTTGGCGACGCCGATTTGGGCGTTGGCCGCCGCCATCTTACGTTCCGCTTCCGCCACGTCGGGCCGCCGCTCCAGCAATGTGGAAGGCACGCCGGCAGGCACCGTCGGCACGTCGGATCGCATGGCCGAGGCGGCCAATGAGAACTCTGCCGGCTGCTTGCCAATCAGCACGGCCACGGCATGTTCCAGGACGGCGCGCTGGATCTTGGCGTTGACCTGCTGCGCTTGACTCGAGAGCAGCTGCGTTTCAGCGGTGACCACATCGGCTCTGGCGGCGACGCCGAATTTATATCGGCTCTCGGTGATCCTGAGCGACAGGGTCTCGGCGACGACGGTGTCCTCCAGCAGCTTTTCCAATTGATCTTGGGCGCGCAGCTCGAAATAATCGATCGCAAGTTCACCCTGGGCGGATAGCCGGGCCGCCGCCAGCGCGGCGGAACTGGCCTGCGCGGAAGCCACATTGCTCTCGGTATTGCGCCGAATGCGCCCCCAGATGTCGATGTCCCAGTTGGCCGAGACGCCCGCTGTGTAGGTATTGTCCGTGCGCGTCGTGCTGGTCAGGA
>DASQPK010000029.1:0-15500 GCA_035643995.1 Steroidobacteraceae bacterium
CGGGAAAATCGTGAAATGCGGGTGTTTCTCGAACAACTTTGCCGCCGCGTCGTGGGAGTCGGCCTTAACGACCACGAAGCCTGACAGATTGTTCTTGGTGTCCGATACGCCCTGCGCGGATGTTCGTTTGGTTTTACCCAATGGGCCTCCGGTCTCGACAATCACCGACTGATGCTTCTGCATCCAGTCTCCCCACGCTTTGATGCCCGTCGCCTCGATCTTCTTGCGCTTGCCTTCTTCCATTGCCATGAATTCCGCGAATTTGGGTGAAGACGGTGTACCGAGAAAGATCGCCAGATAATTTTTCACAATGTGCTCCAGTTCGTAAGTTGCAAATGTCGATGATCAATTCGCCGTCAGCTCGCCGCCAATTCCAGGGCCTCTCGCCTCACGGGCCAGGGCTGCGCCCAGGCGGGAATGCGCATCAGACCCTCGATCCAACGCACGATGTTGGGATAGGCATCGAGCGGCATTTCCGATTCTTGCCAATAAGTCGCCATCGAGGCCGCCTGGAAGTCGGCAATCGTCAGCCGCCCGCAGGCGACGAAATTACGGCCCGCCATATGGCCGTCCAATACGGCGGCGAACTTGTGCAATTCGGGCACGAGGGACTTCAACGACTCGCGGTCCGGGGGACCAATGCCGAACGTCGATTTGACCACGTGCTCAAAATAGAACGGTCCGACAGCAGGCGCCCAGTGACCATCGTTCCATGACAACCAGCGCAGAACCTCGACCTGTTCGGCCGCATTGCGCGCGGGCCACATGTCGGATCCAGCTTTGATGCAAAGATACGCCATGATGGCGGAGGATTCCCAGAGCACCTGGTCCCCGTCCACGAGCACCGGCGCCTTCTTATTCGCATTGAGCGCCGCAAAATCCGGCGTCTTCAGCCCCCCGGCCATCAGATCGATTTCGACAAAGTTCGCCTCGATGCCCAGATGTTTTGCCAGGGCCAGCACCCGTCGAGGTGCTTGCGCTTTGATCCAATAGATTTTCATTCAATTCTCCTAGGGAAGCATCGCCACAGATTGAGGATGAGCCGCGCAGCCGCAATCCGCGGCATGATACCGGCCCGTGCCCTCGACTATGCCGCCACGGCCATACATGTTGTGGGGCCGCACCCAATCGGTGAGCGAATGATAGGGGCCATTCTCGGCGCGGCCCTTGGGCGTGGCGTCGAGATAGGCATAGATGCCTAAGAATTGCTCCCCGCCTCGCGCGTACGCCGAGTACGTGTGATAGACCTGACCGTCCTCGTCTTTGACAAAAATGCTGTCGCCCGAGAGATCGATCATGCCCGGATGCACAGCCACCTCCAGATAGTTGTAGCTGCCGCGGCCCAGGGCGATCTCGTCATCCGAAAACGACACATTAAAATCAAAATTGAAATCATTGTGATAGGACGACACCCAGGTGAAGCCCCAGCCCATTTTGCGTTTCAGCAGCTCGATCTCCTCAATCGGTGCACGGGCCACCGCTGCGTACGTGACATCGTGATGCTCGAGATGCACACGGATCCCCGCCAGATGGTCAACCTCCAGCGAGCACCCGACGCACTGGCGGGACTGACCGGGGCCCATCATGAAGTGTTTGACAAACAACTGGCTGCGTCCGTCGAACAGCTGCGACAGGGTCTTAGGACCCATCGGTGCATCAAACACATAGTCCTTCTCGATCCGCACCCATGGCAGCGAGCGGCGTTCGGCCGCCAGCGAGTCCTTCATCGCCGTCAGTTCCTTCTCCCTGGCCAGCAGCGCAATGCGCGCCTCACGCCATTCTTCTCTCGACACAATGCGCGGCGGCCGGCGCCGCGATGGATCACTGCTCATCTTGAACTCCTCTTACGGATTTGATCTGCGGGCTCCGGTGGTTCTTATAGGTAAGACGGATGGGCCCCCATCATTTCGACATCGATCCCGGACAATTTCTCACCTGACTCGCGGCGCCGCAGCAGCATCGATGCATGCCGCCCGTCTTAGGCCTCGGTCCAAGTCTTCACAAATGGCGGCCGCCGGGCGGCTATGATTGCCGCATATGCTCACCGAATCCAAACACATTGGCATAGTGGCCTGCAGCGTTGAGGGCGCTGCCCTGTGCTTTCGCGAAATCGCTGCATATTCGCTTGAACGCATGGGCGAGCACATGCATCCGTCAATGGAATATTCAGCGAGGACTCTCGGCTTCGCTATAACGAAGTCATCTACCGCATGAAGGTACGCGGTTGCGATAGCGTGATCCTAGGTTGCACAGAGATTCCCCTGCTCGTCCGGCCGGACGATTGTCCGTTGCCGGTACTGGATTCTACGCGCCTTCTCGCCCGTGCCGCGGTTGACGCTGCGTTGCAACGGCCCGCGGCAACTGCACTTGACCCGGACATCCAGCGACGCCCGCAATAGACGCCGGATCAAGGCCAATGATCTGATCGATCCTTCCTCAGCTGGTGGGCTGCTGATCGCAGGACACCTGCGTGTTCCAATCCGCAAAGCTACCGACGGGGTTGTGCTCCCAGGCCCAAACATGCAATTCGTAAAACGCGGGTAAACCGTAGCGATTCGGTGCGTCAACGAAGTTCATCAAATGCCCTTCCAATGCGGGGGTGGCGGTGCTCCCTGGTGGAATCTGGGTTTGCCAGACGCCGGCGAGAATGATGAATTCCACCCCGACCAGGCGAAAGGCACCGTTCGGCAACGGTTCGTAGATCAGCGCTTCGGGTTCGGTTGCGTTTAGAGTCCCGGCGTTGATTCGGGAGCCCAATACGAAGTGCACTCCCATCGCGCCGAAATCCGGACCGCTGACGCAGGGCGTGGCCTGCACGAAACCGGCGGCGAGGGCCGCATTGATGTCCCTGAATTGCGCCGTTGCTCTGTGAACCTTGTTAACCAGCGGCGAATTGTGATCGACGGCGTTCATCGTCATGGCATGCGGCGGGGCTTCCCCTGAAATGGCGATGAAAGGAGCTGATAGAGACAACATGGTTAATATCAAGCGGCCTGTAATGTTCATCGATGATCTCCCTTGGGATTGGCTTATACGAGTGGAGAAAACAAACTTCATTTGTAGAAGTACGGATCGAGGACCCGAACCTCGGTGATTTGCGTAATTGGCAATTGACTGCGCACTGCGGCACGCCGCACCGCCTCCGGCGTCGGTCCGTCGTAAAGACAGAAGGTGCGTTTGCGATCGGGAGTTACGTAGGAGTGCAGCCACGTGACCCCGTCTTCCGCATTGTTATCGATGACGTTTCGACATAGTTGGGCGCCACTTTCATCAAGAGGGATGTGAAGACCGTCCGGAAACTCTCGTTCGATCAAGTACCGGGACATGTGGAAATCTCCAATGCAACCCAACTGCCGGGAATCATGGCTTGCTTGGGAGATCGGCGAATCAGAGGATCTACCCAATTTAGACGAGCCGAATACCCACATTGCAGGGGGAACGAAGCTCCGGCGTCGACTCGCTTTGCGTGCACGCTTTGGATCGGTTACAACCTCCCCGTACGATCATCGCTGGAGACTGCATTTTCGATGGAGTTACTCGAGCGCAAGAAATGCCTGGCCCAGCTTACTGACTGGCTGCGGCGCGCGATCGAGGGTGCAGGGTGCATTGCTCTGCTTGGCGCGGAAGCAGGAATCGGAAAAACAGCGCTTTTGCAGGAATTCGCCAATGCACAGCTCGGTGCGAGGGTGTTGTGGGGCGGCTGCGATGCGCTTTTCGCCCCGCGTCCCCTCGGCCCGCTGTACGACATCGCGCGTCAGACACAGGGCGAACTCTTGGCCGCCATCAACAGCAATGCCAATCGCGAGGTCATTTTCGCCGCGACCCTCAACGAGCTGGAGCGCTCGCAGACCCTGATAGTCTTCGAAGATATGCATTGGGCGGACGAAGCCACGCTCGACCTCCTGAAGTATTTGGGCCGGCGCATACAGCGCACCCGCGCAATGCTCGCCGTAAGCTACCGCGATGATGAGGTCGGAGCACGGCATCCGCTGCGGTTCGTCATAGGAGATTTGCCGCGGGCCGCCACGCACAGAATGTCGCTTTTCCCCCTGTCCGAGGCGGCGGTTGCTCAGCTTGCGCGGCAGGCCGGCCAATCGTCGACGGATCTGCACCGCATAACCGGTGGCAATCCATTCTTTGTCACCGAAGCGCTGGCCGCGGTGGCCGACACGGTGCCGGTCAGCGTGCGCGACGCAGTGCTGGCGCGCGCAATGAGACTGACCCCGGACGCACGCCAAATCGCGGAGCTGGCCTGCGTAGTCCCCGGCAAAACGGAATCCTGGTTGCTGGAGCAGGCAGTTTCATTCGATGAAACCGCTATCGAAGGCTGCTTGAGCATAGGCATGGTGCTGGCAGATGACGGCGCGCTCAGCTTTAGGCACGAACTCGCGCGGCGCGCGTTCGAAGATTCTTTGTCGCAGTCGCACCGGCAGCTCCTGCACGCGAAGGTTTTCGCAGCGCTCTCTGCGCGGCCCCAAACTTCCGCGGCACGCCTCGCACACCATGCTGCCGGGGAGCGCAATGCAGCGGCAGTTTTGCAATTCGCGCCGTTGGCGGCGATGCAGGCGGCGTCGGTTGGTTCACATCGTGAGGCCGCCTCGCTGTATCAGGTTGCGCTCGTTTATGCGCAAGAAGTCGCGCCGGATGAGCGCGCGCGCCTGTACGAAAAACTCTCGTACGAATGCTATTTGACCGGTCAGCACGAGCGGGCTATCGAAGCGCGCCGCGCAGCGCTCGAAGTCTGGCGGGCATCGGACGCGCGCATTCGCGAGGGAGATGCGCTGCAGTGGTTGTCTCGCTTAAATTGGTTTATCGGACGTCGCGCTGACGCCAACCGCTATGGCGCCGAGGCGGTGTTGACGCTCGAATCGCTGCCGCCCGGTCCCGAATTGGCGAGGGCCTATGGCAATTGTGCGCAACTTGACATGGAGTCTCACGAATTGGAATCGGCCATCAGCTGGGCGCAGCGCGCCATCGCACTGGCGGAGCCGCGCGCGGCGAACGAAATTCTCTGCGATGCATTGGGTGCGCTGGGCTTAACTCGGCTCATTGCGGGCGACGCTTCAGGATGGGCCGACCTCGAACGGAGTTTGCGTATCGCGCTCGACGGCAATCTACAGGAGCAGGTGGCAAGTGCCTATAATGATTTGTCTGCTATGGCCGTTTCCTGGCGGCACTATGACAAGGCGGCTCGCTACTTCAGCGAGGGACTGGCCTATTGCGAAAAGCGCGATCTGGATGCCCTGCGGCTTTACATGCTGGCATATCGCGCACGTAAAAATTTCGAGCAAGGCGACTGGCCGGCCGCGAGTGAGGATGCAGAGGCCGTGCTGCGCCATCCGCTTGCCACGCCAATCACACGCATTCCCGCGCTGCGCACGCTGGGCCACATCAGAATTCGCCGCGGCGACCCGCAGGCAGAGGCTGCACTGGAAGAGGCGTGGGCGCTCGGCGGCGCCACACAGGAGCTGCAGCGCGTCGGCACACTTGCCGCGATCCGAGCGGAGGCCGCGTGGCTCGCGGGCGATCGCGAGGGCGTTCTGAGGGCGGTCCAGCCTGCGTATGAAATGGTGTGTCAACGGCGCGATCCGCGGATGAAGGGCGAACTCGCAACCTGGTTGTGGCGGGTTGGCGCGCTTGAAGAGCAACCGGCGGATATTGCAGATCCTTACGCGCAGGAGATCTCAGGCGACTGGCGCGCCGCGGCCGCCAATTGGAGGCGCCTGGGTTGTTCTTATGAGTGCGCCTGCCTGCTCGCCTGGCACGGCACCGAAACCGAACAGCGAGAGGCGCTCGAAGTCCTCGAACGGCTCGGCGCGGCCCCGGCTGCGCAGGCCCTGCGCAAACGAATGCGCGCAGAAGGCGTTCGCGCAGTTCCGCGGGGCTTGCGGACGTCGACCCGCAGTAATCGGCTCGGGTTGACGCGTCGAGAGGCGGAGATTCTTACGCTGGTGTCCCAAGGCATGCGTAATTCCGCGATCGCCAAGCGTCTGTTCGTTTCGACGAGGACCGTGGACCGTCATGTGTCGGCGATCCTCTCCAAGCTTGGCGTGCAGTCACGCGGCGAAGCGGTCGCGCTGGCCAACAAGGCACCCGTCTTGCCTGATCGATGAGCGGACTTCTGCCCCGATATCTGGGGCTGTCAAACGTCGATCTTGGCCGGTCACGTCGTCAGGCACTCTGGATCGAACACGTATTCTCCGCGCAGCCACGCGGCGACCTCCTCGGCGAAAGGATGATTGGTCAGGCATTTGCTGAAATTCCTGTCCGCGCCTAGACTTCGCGAGAATGAGCGCAAATAGAGCGCCAGTTCTGAACGGTGAATCCGGTTCGTTCCGGCTCGGTGTCGCATGGATCATGATGTGGGTGGCGCTCGCGGTCCACGTTACCGACGAGGCGCTATCGGGTTTTTTATCCGTTTACAATCCCACAGTACTCGCATTGCGAGCGAAGCTTGGATTTTGGCCGATGCCAACCTTCGAATTCCGGGAATGGTTGATCGGCCTATCGATAAGCATCATCATATTGGCAACGCTTTCACCATTCGCATTTCGAAATGCGCGGTGGATCCGACCCATTTTTTTCTTTGTCGCCATTGTGGCTGGCCTGCTCAACGCCGCCGGGCACACGATAGCCACCGTTTTAGGTCACACTGTCGATACGGTGCGATTTGCCCGCCCAGCTCCCGGATTTTATTCTTCTCCCCTCTTGATGATTGTTTCCATCTACTCTCTGCTCCAGTTGCGACGAAGTAGCTAGGCTCGCGCCCGATCGATTTCAGCCAGCTGCGCGGCAAGATCGCCGCGCACCGCCATCTCCTCGATGTCCGCACACACCTTGCGCTGCCAATTCGGATATTCGTTATCGGTTCCCGGCACGTTGACCGGGTCGACCATCCCCAAGAGATCTTCGATTTGCAGTGCAACCAGTGTGGTCGATGAACGCGCCAAAAAAAGATGCAGCGCATTCGCCAGTTCCGCAGTGAACGGCTCAGATGGCGTGCTCGGCCGTGCGGGATTCAGGGCCTGATCTCGCAGCGCCGATAGCAGCATCTCGCGGTCGTGCGCGCGTTCCCGCACGATTTCGTTTTCGATGTCGGCGCTCGGAAACAGATTCAAGCGCCGGCGCAGCTCGATGTCACGGCCCTCCCAATAACTGCGCAATGTCGGCATGTCGTGCGTGGTCACCGTCGCCAGCGCGCGCTTCACAAATTCGTCCGGCCGTCGAAACCGTCCGTCCATTTTTTCGAACAGCAAGACCTTGTAGTGATACAGACCGAATTCCGGCATGGCCTGGCGCATCTCGTCCGGCACCACGCCCAAATCCTCGCCGACCACCAAACATGAGTTGCGCGCGCTTTCCAGCGACAGCACCGTCAGCAACTGGTGCAGCGGATAGTAAACATAGGCGCCCTCGGTGGGCGAACAGCCGCCCGGAACCCACCACAGCCGGCACAGCGACATCACATGATCGAGGCGCAAAGCGCCGTAATGGCGCATATTGTCGCGGATCAAACTGATGAATCCTCGCAGCCGCTGCGCTTGCAGGGCCGCTGGATCCTGCGGCGGAATCCCCCATCCCTGTCCTCTCAATGCCAAAGGATCCGGCGGAGCGCCGATTTCTGCGCCGAGAGAATAGCTGGCCTGATCCATCCAAGTCTCCGAACCCGATGGGTTAGCGCCGACCGCATAGTCGCCGTACAGACCGATCGGCATGCCCAGTTCGCGGGCCAGGACCTGCGCGTTCATCAGCTGCTCATGCGCCACCCATTGCAGGTACGCATAAAATTCCACGTCGGCAGGATGCTCGAGCGCGAAGCGTGCGGCGGCGGCGCCGTTCACATCGCGGAACTCCGGCGGCCAGCTGATCCAACCCGATGCGCATCCGAGCGTCGCGCGAAAATGGCGATCGAGCGCGTCGAACCGGGCGTGCAACTGCAACGGTGTGCCCCGCTGCGCTACGAAGCTTGAAAAGCTGCGTGCTCGCTCGCTGCCCGCTGCCAGATGTTTGTCGCGAAAATCTTGATGAAGCAGCGTCAGTATTTCAAATTTCAGATCTGCGACGCCCCGATAGTCCACGAGGTCGAGTGCGCGCAATCGCTCCAATCGGCGCGCGACCTCGAGGTCGGCCACACGATGGCGCGCCGCGGCGCATTCCTGAAACTCTGGGATGGCCGGCACGGCGATATACAAAACGTTGAGAAAATGCCGGCTCGAGGCGCTGTAGGGACTCGATCTTGCCGGATCCGCGGGCGCCAAGGCATGCAAGGGATTCAATCCGATGAAGCCCGCACCGCATGAACCCATCCAGCGAATCAGCCGCTCCAAGTCGCCAAAATCCCCGATACCCCAATTGACCCGGGACCGCAGCGTATACAGCTGCACGGCGACGCCCCAAAGCCGCCGCCCCGCGACGATCGCCGCAGGCTCGTAGCATGTCGGCGGAGAAATGATCAAAAGACAGCGCTCGGCAGCGCCGCCCGCCAGGCTGGCTTCGAACTCGTGATAACCGGGGGGTAGATCTATCATCAACTCGAAGCGCCGCCGCGTAATCCATGACCCGGCGACTTCGCCCCGCCAAACTTCCGCGCAATCGGCCGTCGCAGTGACCCCATTCGATCGTGAGCCGTTCTCCCAATGCACGCGCCACACCAGGCTGTCTCCCAACTCGCGCGCGCTGACATTGATGTCAAACCCAATTCGCGCGCCGCGCGACGTTGCCACGGGGGGAAGCAACTTGCGCCACCGCACTGCTTCGACTTGTGCCAGGCTTGCGGCGAGTTCGCTCTCATCGTCCACGTCGCATCCCATGGCTCTCAAGATGCCTTTCTTGGTTTGCAGGCTGAAAAATTTGAGCTCGCCGCGATAATCATGATAGGCGTCGGCGATTCCGCGCAAGTTGGCCAGCTTTTCGATCAATGCCGTATCCACTTCAGCACTCCAGCAGTGCGACGCTGTGGGCTTTGAGCGCGTAGCTTCGTGCCGGTCCAAGACTGCTCGCCCCGACGCCTTCCGACGCGGTGTCAAACAAGCAAATCCAGGGCCCATCAGCCGGAGCCGCCGGAAGCGCGAAGGATTGCTCGGAACCCGCCGAGTTCACCAGCAGCAGCAGATGTTCCGCGGAACCCGTGTATTCGCCGAACCACATTCCCAGCGTGCGCAGCTCCGAGTCCTGCCATTCGCTTTGCGTCATCTCGGTACCGCGAACGTTCAACCACGTCACGTCCTTGACGCCCGCGCGCGATGCGGCGCCCTTCAAGAAAGTCTCCCGGCGAAACTCCACGTGCGAGCGGCGCAGGCGCGCGAGCGATCGCACGAATTCCAGCAGGTCGTGATTGGCGCTGCGCAGGCGCCAATCGACCCACGATATCTCGTTGTCCTGGCAATAGGCGTTGTTGTTGCCGCGCTGGGTCCGGGCGAATTCGTCGCCCGCTTGCAGCATGGGGACTCCCTGCGACAGAAACAGCGTCGCCAGAAAATTGCGCATTTGCCTTTTGCGCAAAGCGACGATGGCGGCGTCGTCCGTGGGTCCCTCGATTCCGCAATTCCAACTCAACTCATTGCTGTGACCGTCGGTGTTGTTCTCGAGATTCGCCTCGTTGTGCCGCTCGTTGTAGGACACCAGGTCGTTCAAGGTCATGCCGTCGTGCGCGGTCACAAAATTGATGCCGGCAGTGGGCTTGCGTCCGTTGTGCCGGAACAGATCGCTGGATCCGGCAAGCCGCTCCGCGAACTCCCCCATCTTCCCGGCGTCGCCGCGCCAGAACGCGCGCGTGGCGTCTCGATAGCGGTCGTTCCACTCGGACCAGCCTGCGGGAAAGCGGCCGAGCTGGTAGCCGCCCAGACCCACATCCCAGGGCTCGGCGATCAATTTCACGTAGGCCAGTGCGGGTTCGGCGCGCAGCGCCTTGAAAAGCGCCGCTTGTGCGCTGAATCCCCCGGCTTCGCGGCCCAGTACCGTTGCCAAATCGAAGCGAAAGCCATCGACGTGCATCTCCTCGACCCAGTATCTCAAGCAATCGACGATGAGCGCGCGCACCCGCGGATGTTCGCAGTTGACCGTATTGCCGCAGCCGGTGACATTCTCGTAAAAGCGCAAATCTGCCGGGGTCAGCCGGTAATAAACCGCGTTGTCGATGCCCCGCAAGGATAGGAGCGGCCCGGACTCATTGCCCTCGGCCGTATGGTTGAAAACCACGTCCAGGACGACTTCTATTCCGGCAGAATGCAGCGCTCTGACCATGGTCTTGAATTCGACCACCGCATCATCCACCGCATACTCATTTGCCGGCGCAAACCACGCGACCGGGTTGTAGCCCCAGTAGTTGGTCAACTTGCGCTCGCCCAAGAATGGTTCGCTGAGAAACGCCTGGCAGGGCAACAATTCAACTGCCGTCACTCCGATGGATTTCAAGTGCTCGATGACCGGCGCCACCGACAGCCCCAGGTACTTGCCGCGCCATTTCTCGGGTACGGCAGGATGCAGGCGCGTAAATCCTTTCACGTGCAGCTCATAGATGATGGAATCGCGCCACGGAATGGTCGGCGGCCGATCGCCCTCCCAATGAAACGCGTGCTCAATGACGCGCGAGCGCAGCGGCAGATGCAGCGACAGCTCGCGCGCGTAGGGGTCGATCAACGGCACCGTCGCATCGAAGCGATGGCCATTTTGCGGATCGTTGGGGCCGTGCACGCAAAAGGCGTAGTGCGTTCCAGGGCCGGCGCGTCGCGGCGACAGCAACCCATGCCACACGTCGCCGGTGCGCGCGGGTAAATCGTAGCGTTCTGTTTCCGCACCGCTTTGCGCGTCAAACAGACATAGCTCGACGCGGGTGGCATGGCCGGAGAACAGGGCGAAGTTGACGCCGTGCTTGTTCCACGTCGCCCCCAAAGGCCGCGGCGAACCTGGTTGAATAGCTTTCAAATCACCGGCTTGACCGACCAAATGCGGTCCGCATATTCGCGAATACTTCGGTCGCTGGAAAAGTAGCCCATGTTCAAGCAATTGATCACAGCTTTGTGACTCCACTGATCTTCCAGCGCGTACAGCGCATCCACCTGATCTTGCGCCTTCGCATAGGCGGCATAGTCCGCCAGCACCAAGTAAGGCTCAGCGTCGCCCAGCAAGCGCTCAATGACTTGTTTGGCATCGTCCGGGCGCCCGGGTGAAAAATATCCAGAGGCGATGAGATCCAAGGTGCTTTTCAGTTCCGGGTTCGTCTCTAGCTCGCGCTTGGGAAAGTAGCCCGCCGCACGCCGCGCCTCGACCTCGTCGGCCGTGAGGCCGAAAATGAATATATTCTCCGCGCCGACGTGATCGCGAATCTCGATATTGGCGCCGTCCAGGGTCCCGATGGTCAGTGCACCATTGAGCGCGAGCTTCATATTACCGGTTCCCGACGCCTCCATGCCGGCGGTGGAAATCTGCTGCGAAAGATCCGCCGCGGGCATGATTTTTTGCGCCAGCGAAACGTCATAGTCAGGCAGAAAAACCACGCGCAGCTTGTCGCGCATCAGAATGTCCGAATCGATGGTGCGCGCCACGTTGTTGATGAGTTTTATGATGGCCTTCGCCATCGCGTATCCCGGCGCCGCCTTGCCGGCAAAAATCACGGCCCGCGGCACCGTCTCGGCACCCGGGTTCTCGCGAATTCTTCGGTAGCGGCTGACCACGTACAGCAGATTCAGCAACTGGCGCTTATATTCGTGGATTCTTTTCACCTGCACGTCGAACAGGAAATGCGCGCCGATTTCCACACCGGTGCGCCGCATGACCTCATCGGCAAGCCTTTGCTTGTTGGTGTGCTTGATGCCGCGGAATTGGCGGCGAAACTCCGCATCATCGGCCGCTCCGGTCAGCCGCCCGAGCTCTTCGAGATCGTTCTCCCATGCCCGCCCGAGATGCTGCGTCAACAAGGCAGACAGTCCGGGATTCGATTGCTTGAGCCAGCGGCGCACGGCGATTCCGTTGGTGACATTGATGAAACGTTCGGGATACATCTGGGCAAATCCGCTGAAGACATGCTTGCGCATGAGATCGGAATGCAGCTGCGCGACGCCGTTGATTTTGTGGCAGCCGACGATGGCCAGGTGCGCCATGCGTACGCGCCGATCGCCGCCGTCATCGATGATGGACATCGTGCGCAGACGCTGCGGCTCGCCGGGATAGGTCGACTCCACGATGCGCAGAAAATCTCGATTCACCAGATAGATGATTTCCAAATGCCGCGGCAGCAGGCGCTCGAGCATCGACACCGGCCAGGATTCGAGCGCCTCCGGCAACAGCGTATGATTGGTATACGAGAACACGCCTTTGGTGATCTGCCAGCTTTCCTCCCAGGACAGTGCGTGCTCATCGACCAGCAGCCGCATCAATTCCGGAATCGCCACAGCCGGGTGGGTATCGTTGAGTTGAATGGCGATCGAGTCGGGCAGGGAAGCGAGCGATCGGCCCTCGCTCAAGTGGATGCGCAAAATATCCTGCAGGCTGGCGCTGACGAAAAAATACTGTTGCTTGAGCCGAAGCTCCTTGCCCTGCGGCGTCGAATCGTCCGGATACAGGACACGCGACAGATTTTTCGCCTCCAGCTGATCTTGCACGGCGGCGGCATAGTTGCCGGCGTTGAAGGCGTCGATCTTGAACGGTGTGATCGCACGCCCCGACCAAAGCCTCAAGTGATTGACGGTCGGGCCGCCATTGCCGGGAATCAATTGATCGAAGCCGATGGCGTAGATGTCGTTCGTGCCCACCCAACGATGCGCCGCGCTCACGGGGGTCCCCGCCGGCGCCTCGCTGCGGCCGCCGAATCGCACCGTGTAGCGCTCATCGCTGCGCGGCGCCTCCCATACATTGCGCAGGCGCAGCCAGCTGCTGGCAACCTCGCACTGCCCGCCGTCGGTGCCGATGACCTGCGTGAATATTCCGTAGTCGTAGCGGATGCCGTAGCCGACGGCCGGGTAATGCAGCGTCGCCATGGAATCCAAGAAACACGCCGCCAGACGACCCAAGCCGCCGTTGCCGAGACCCGGATCGACTTCCTGGGCGGCGATGTCCTCGAGCTCAAAGCCCAGGCTCTTGAGGGCAGTGCGTGCTTCGTGCACCAAGTCCCCATCGAGGCTGGACAATGCGTTGATCAGAGATCGGCCCGGCAGATATTCGACGGAGAAGTAGCACACCCGCTTGACATGTGCGTTCGAGACGCGCCGTTGGGTTGCGAGCCAGCGCAGGGTGAGTTCTTCGCGCACGGCAAGCGACAGCGCGTCAAAAATATCCCGCGGCGTTGCCGAGTCCGGATTCTTGCCGAGAGTTCGGGTGAGCCGGTCCAGCAGCGCCGCTTGCAGCGTGCCCGGCTGCAGGGCGGCGTTGCGCCGAGTCGCGAATTGGGTATCAATCGAGTCCATGTTAGGAGTTATTATAGGGTTGTTATGCAGGCTACGCGGGCAAACCTCAAAATGCGGCATTCGGATTGAAAAGCACCTCCCTGGCCGTGGGCGTCGACGTTGGCGGCTCTTCCATCAAATGCGCGCTGATCGATCTCAATACCGGCGCATTCGCGGGCGAGCGATTCTCCACGCCGACGCCGGCACAGGACTCCACTGACGCCTTGCTCCATGCGCTCGAGTCCGTGGTGTCGAATATTCCGGGCGACCACGCCGTGGGGCTGGCATTCCCCAGCGTGATCCGCGGCGGCGTCGTACGTTCTGCGGCCAATCTCAACAAGGCATGGATCGGACAATCCCTCGCGGAGCTCGCCGGCAAGCAGCTGAGGCGCCCGGTGATCGCCATCAACGACGGGGACGCGGCCGGACTTGCGGAATTGCACTATGGCGCGGCGCGCGATGTCGCCGGCACGGTCTTGTTGCTGACGCTGGGCACCGGCATCGGCAGTGCATTGTTCGTCGATGGACGGCTGGTGCCGAATACCGAGTTCGGACACCTTCAAGTCGCGGGGCGCGAAGCAGAAAAGCGCGCCTCGGGACGCGCGAAAGTCGAGGGAGCCTTGAGCTGGGATGCGTGGACGGATGAATTGAATTTGGTGCTCAAGGAACTGCATGCCCTGCTGTGGCCGGACCTCATCGTTCTGTGCGGAGGCATCACCGAAGAGCCCGAGAAGTTCATGAGCAAACTGCACTGCGAGGCGCGTCTATGCGTCGGAACATTGCGCTCGGAAGCCGGCATCGTGGGCGCGGCATTCGCCACGACGGTATCCGCCGCACGCGTTTAGTCCACCACGCGCGCTTGCTCAGAGCGGTTGCTGCGGCCGCGGCGTGGCTCTCGCTGGCCGCATGCGCGACGACTTCGCACGGCATCTCGCGCACCGTTGAACCGGTGCATTCTCCGCAAGCGCCGGTCGAGCAGCCACTCTCCCCCGCGCAATTGATGATCCACACGGCGGAGTCGATGATCGGTCAACCCTATCGGTTCGGCGGTGCGGCGCCCGGCGGATTCGACTGCAGCGGTCTGGTCGAGTACGCAGCAACCAGAGCCGGAATTTACGTGCCGCGCACGGCGGCGGAGCAACTTCGCATTGGCGCACCGGTCAAGCGCACGGATTTGCAGGCCGGCGACCTCATTTTCATGCATCTGGCCGGCAAAGAGCTGCATGTGGGCATTGCGCTCGACAATCAGCTCTTTGTCCATGCGCCTTCCAGCGGGGGTCACGTGCGCGTCGATTCGCTCATCGCCTCGCCCTATGCGAAAGGATTCATCGGCGCAAGGCGCGTAGTATCATCCGCTGCCCCACCTTGAGGACGTCATGAAACTTTATTACTTCGCCGGTGCATGCTCGCTGTCTCCGCATATCGTGGCGCTTGAAGCCGGCGTGGCCGTAACCATGGTCAAGGTCGACTCGAAGACCAAAAAAACAGAAACCGGCGCGGACTATCTGGCCGTGAATTCAAAAGGCGCGGTCCCGGCCTTGCAATTCGATGACGGCCGGGTACTGACCGAGGGTCCGGCGATCGTGCAATACCTCGCTGACCAGAAACCCGAATCCGGTTTGGCGCCGCGCGCCGGGACATTCGAGCGCTACCAGCTGATGGAGATCCTGAACTACCTGACATCCGAAGTTCATAAGACATTCACGCCGCTGTTCCATCCGGAGAGTTCCGCGGATATGAAGGAAGCGGCCGTGACGAATTTGAGCAAGAAATTCGACTGGCTGTCGGGATTTCTGGCCAAGAAACCTTATCTCATGGGCGATACGTTCACCGTGGCCGATGCCTATCTATTCACCTTGCTCAGCTGGACCGGGCACGTGAAAATCGACCTGGGCAAATGGCCGGTGCTGGCCGAGTTCAAATCCCGCATCGCCCACCGGCCGAAGGTTCAGGAAGCGATGAAAGCCGAAAGGCTGATCAAGTAGCACTCAGCGCGAGCGATTCAGTGGTGGCTGAGGCAAACTGCAGCGCTGCCAGCCGCGCATACAGCGGGCTATGCACCAGCAGTTCGGCATGCGTGCCGACCGCGATTTTGTGGCCGTGGTCCATCACCACGATGCG
>DASQPK010000030.1:0-40825 GCA_035643995.1 Steroidobacteraceae bacterium
TTGTTGCCACACTCGATGGTCAATCCCGAGATTGAGTTCATACCACTGCGCCAATTTTTTGGGTTCGCGGCTCCGGAAGAACAGTCCGCCGATGCCCAGTACGCGTTCAGTTGGCGTATTCATCTGCACCTCCGCTGTGTCCGCCTTGGCACTCTCAGCAGTTCTGACGGCGGCCAACGTGGCCGCGCCGATTATCACGGTTCTACGGTCGATCAGCATGTCTTGTTATATACAGTATGATGCCACGGGCTTGCGGACTATATCAGCTGAGGCAATGCATGCGCACGGTACTGGCTTTAATAGCTTTCGGGGCTTCGCTCTTGGCCACACTCGCACCCGCCGCGGGCACTGCCATCACTGCGCAGCACTAGCTCGACGACGCTGCCGGGAGTCCACTCTATTCGCACGCAGCGCTCCAGGCTTCACGGAACGCCGCATTTGGTAAGCTTTGAAGCGACACGCTAGACAGCCCTCCAGGAGCCAATAATGCAATTGAGAACAGGCCTTCTATTGGCAATGCTCATCCCTGCGGCGTCGGCCTTTGGCCTGCAAGTTGCGAGTGGTGGGAGTTCTCCCGCTGACATCCTTTATGCGCAACCTGGCCAACTCGTTCCTGTAAACGGATTTCGGCTGAATCTTTATTGCATGGGGAGCGGCTCGCCCGCGGTGATCTTCGATTCCGGCTTTGAAGACTGGGCACCCGCGTGGTCAACGGTGCAGCCACAGATCGCAAAGTGGACGCGCGCGTGCAGCTATGACCGTGCCGGGGCAGGGTTTAGCGATCCCGGTCCCATGCCGCGCACGAGCGTGCGCATAGCCGAGGAACTGCACAGCGCGCTGCATCGTGCCGGCATCGCGGGGCCCTATATTCTGGTGGGGGCCGCCTTTGGCGGCGACAACGTACGCACTTTTGCGGATCTGCACATGCGCGAGGTTGCCGGGCTGGTACTCGTTGACGCCGACGCGACCGACCTTGAACCGGCTGTGATGCAGGAACAGGACCGTCGAGGGCGCGGGGGATTCGTTTCTCAGTTGCGTGACTGCCGTAACGCGATTGCCGAACACAAGCCGCTGCCAGCCTTGGGGTCGGGCCCTGGCGACTCGCAAAAGACTTGTGCTCAGCAGTTTTTTCGCGGGTTGCCGGAGGCGAAATGGTCGCCGGAATTGAATGCCAGGCTGTTGGAGATCGCGCAAACCAAAATCGCGATGTACGACGCTTATGCCTCGGAGATGGAGCAGATGACACAGGACGAGGCCTATTTGCAGCAGCATAGGCGCTCGTTTGGCTCGCGGCCGATTCGCGTGCTCACCAGCGGCAATCACGGCGTGCCGGCGCACGTGCCGGACCGTGTGAACTATGAGCATGAGATCACGCAGGCGCAGGCGCGCTGGCTCGCACTGTCTTCGAATTCCAAACAGATATTCGCCCACCATAGCTCGGAATACATTCAGTTCGACGATCCGGAGACGGTGATCAGCGCTATCCGGGAAGTGTATGACCAGGCAAGAAACCCCTGAGGTGCTCGAGACTGAAAATAGCGCCGACGCAATTTCTTAGGAAGACCTGAATGAAGCTGTATCGAGCAGATCGCGATACTTCTTTGCGAATGCGCTAGGTCCGACTGTCTTGCGCCATGTGCGCGCTCTCGTCGGCGGCCGCGACATCAATCACAACGATGCCGGTCTTTTGTCCGGTCTCAACATAACGGTAAGCGTCGGCGATCGCATCGAGAGGGTATCGTCGATCAATGACCGCACGAAACTGACCCGCCTCCATGCGGCCTTTCAGGTACTCGACAAACGCTTGCCCGCTGCCTCGGGGCGGCAGAGGAACCAGGACCTTGTTGTTCTTTGCGATCGACGACCAGACTATCAGCGGCAAGTACTGCCCCCAGGGTCCGATGTCTGTCGCCATAAACGTCCCCCCAGGTGCAAGCAGTTTGCGGCATCGAAAGAAGCTGGATTTCCCCACCGCCTCGAAGACGAAATCGAAGGTTTCGCCGATGCGGGTGAAATCCTCGGCGGTATAGTCGATGGCGCGATCGGCGCCGAGGGATTTGACCAGATTGAGATGTCGCGTGGCGATGACCGCGGTCACCTCGGCGCCATGGGCTTTCGCAAGCTGCACCGCCGCGGAGCCGATGGCGCCGGAGGCGCCGTAGATCAGGATTTTGTGGCCGGGCCCGACGTGGAATTTTCTCAGCCCCGAGTTGGCATAGAAAGCGCCCTCGCAGACCACCGCTTCGTCAAAGCGCATGTTTGCCGGCATGGTGGCAATTGGCGCTGTTTCGGGGATGCAAACATATTCCGCATGAGCGCCATTGCGCCGCAAAGGGCACATGCCGAAGACGCGATCGCCCGCCTTGAGCGACATGACTTGAGCGCCCACGGCTTCGACTACGCCGGCGAAATCCATTCCGAAAATTGTGCGCCTTGGCCGGCGCAGCCCGAAGAACAGCCGCCCGATGATGCGGGGTCGCAGCTCACCGCAATCCGTTCGGTTGACCGTCGCCGCGTGGACCCGGATCAAGACTTCGCCCGCCGCGGGCGCCGGCTTTGGCGCGTCGGCGATCTTTATAACGTCCGGTGATCCGTAACGTGTGATGACGGCCGCTTTCATATTTTGGGAACGATAGACCTAAAAATAATGCCTGAGAAGCGGGCAAGGGCGCCTCCACTTGAACCGCAAGAACCAAAAAAAGGCGTTTTAGCTCCAACTGCCTGTTCTGGAGCAGCCGCTCAATGAATTAGCTCGCGCAAGGATTCTTCGGTAATCGGCTTGGTCATCAGGGAATCAAATCCGGCGGTGATGGCATTCGCGTGATCTCCCGAAGAACTGTAGCCAGAAGCAGCCACCAAACGAACTCTTCGAAGCGATGCCTCGGCGCGGCAGGCGCGCGCCACCGCAAATCCGTCCATTCCGCCGGGCAATCCCAAATCGCACAAGATGATATCTGGGACGGCCTCCAACGCGCTCTTGATAGCCGACGGACCATCATAAGCGACGCGTACCTGAGCGCCGTGCAATCTGAGCAATTCGGCAAACCCATCGGCGAGATCCTTGTTGTCTTCTACCAGAAGCACAGACCTGGGACTGATTCGCTCGACCGGACCGCCATGGCGCGGACCATCATCGAGCCGGGGCACAATGGGAATCGTCAAAGTAAATTGCGCACCGCGACCGATCCCATCGCTTGACGCGGTCAGCGAACCGTTTTGAAGATTCGCCAGCCGCGCGGCGATAGCCAATCCCAGTCCTAAGCCGCCGGCAGATCGATCGCGTCCTTGCTCCTGCTGGACGAACGGTTCAAAGAGTTTTTCAGAAAATGCACTCTCGAAACCAATGCCGCTGTCGCGAACAGAAACAACTGCTGTGTCATTCTCAATGGCGAGAGTCAACTTCACGCTGCCGCCGGCAGGAGTGAACTTGATTGCATTCGACAATAGATTATCGAGGATTTGTCGCAGCCGGATTCGATCAGCACTGACATGGCAAGTGTCTTCCGTGATCGTTGAATCAAATTGTAGGCCGGCCTGGCGGGCATGCGGTTCATGCTCATCGAGCACCTCGCACAAGAATGCCCGCAAATCAAACGGCTCTACGTGGACGGAGATTTTTCCAAAGGCCATGCGTGAGGCATCCAACAGATCCTCGAGCATGCGGGCGATCGCCGTGGTTTGACGGTCGACTCGCTCAACGAGGGGCGCTGCGCGCTCATCCTGAAGGTGCAGGCGACGCAGCGCGTATGCAGAGGTGCGTATTGCACTCAGCGGGTTTCTCAGTTCATGGGCGAGAACCGCTATAAATTGATCCTTTTGGCGATCCTTTTCCTCCAGCGCCTGCTTGGCCTTCTGCAGCTCCTGGCGCTCATTCAGTTCTCGCAGAGACTCGAGTTCCGCAAACGTTCGCACACTCATCTCGCAACGATCCGCTTCCGAATCCTCCATCAGCAACCGGGCAAGCTCTTCGTGGCCGCGCATGAGTGCCAGCATGTCCTGTTCCGATTCGATCTCGGGATGCAGCATTGTCCAGTAGTGTGCCGTGCGAATAAAGGCAAGACATCCGCTCAGGAATTCAAAGTCTCGTAGCCCCAGCGCGCGAATCAGCGCGCCTCTGGCGCTATCGCATCGAGCCGGCTCAACAAACATGACAGCCGCACAGGCGAAAATTTCGTCTTCTAACCGGCTGCCGGCCGCGGGCCACCGCCCATCGGGGCGAGATGCCGCCTCCAGGTTTGCATAGACCGGCGCCATATCTCGCATCCAGGGAGACGGACGGCGAAGCAGGGTGATCACCTCGTGCAGAGTTTGCGGCTGTGCGTTCGCATCCCCGGCCGCCCGCCCATGTGCTTCGCCCAATAGAAATCCGACGTGCCGCACGATGCAGTAGCGCATCGGACAGAATCGAGACAGCCAAACAAACAGCCGCTCCTTGAAGACCGAGGGCATGGGGTTATCAAGATAACCGGCCTTTGCGAAACCCCAGAGCTGCTCAATGAGTTCCGGCGCCGCATGAGCCGAGCGGAAGAAATTCGGAAGAATGCCGAAACGGCTGGTGACATCAGCTTCAAATACGGTGTTTGAGCCAGGATGTTTATGCATGAGCCCCCCCTTGTCTCCCTTATAGGGATGTCGCTTTTGTCCCGAGGCAAACCAGGTTGTAGGTTAACTCGTCGACTTGCGGATTTGTAGTACAAAAGCCTGCGCCATCGAGCGGAAGCGGTCTCCAAGAAGCGCTCCGGTCGAGCACGCACATCGGCGCGCAGTATAGGATTCGTCCCACGCAGACTAGGGCTTTTGCGGGGTGGATCGCGCTAACCGCAGGCGTATCCTGCATCGTTGACATTCCACCCTTCGAGTGGAAATCCGGAGGATTCAAATGAGACTAGCGTTATGCTGCGCGTTGTTCGCGAGCGCCTTGGTAGGCCTGTCTGCCTGCAACAAGGCCGAATCTCCTGAAAAGGTTCAAACCGACGTCGCCAAAGCCCAGAGTGATGCGGTGGAGGAGAACGCCAAGGCTGATGAGAAAATGAAGCAAGTCGAGGCCGAGGCCGCCAAAGACCGGGCGGATGCGGGCGCCAGGGCGGCCGACAAGAGTGTCGGCGCTGTAGTGGACTCCGCCGTTACTCAAGCTGAGGGCGAAACAAAAGTCGCTCTCGCGACGTGCGAGGCTCTGCAAGGTGATGCTCAAAAAGCGTGTAAAGACAAGGCAAACGCTCATCTGGATGCGGTAAAAGCCAAAGCCAAAGCTGCAAAGTCCGACTGAGTGGCATCCTTGAAGCTACGCAAAGCATTCGGAACGCCTACCAAATGCCGCCGAGAGCCACGGTGATCGCCTCGCCGTTCACGCCCCCGGCGGCGTCGCTGCAGAGGAACGCGATCACCTGCGCGACCTCGCGCGGCTCCAGCACGCGCTTTTGCGGGTAGATGTCGGCGCGCTCGCGCCACACCTGCTCGACGCTGATGCCGCGCCGTTCGGCTTCCGTCTTTGCTGAGCGCTCGGCCATTTCCGTTCGCACCCAGCCGGGCAGCACTGCGTTGGATGTGACGCCGAAGGGCCCTGCATCCTGCGCGACGGCGCGCGCGAGCCCGATGACCCCATGCTTGGACGCGGTGTACGCGCTGCCGGAGCGTTCCGCTTTCTCGCCGGCGGTCGAACTGGTGAATACGAGCCGGCCGAAGCCGCGGTTGCACATGCCGCCCACCGTCAGCCGCGCGAGCTCGAACGGAGCGTCGAGGTTGATGCGCATCGTCTCGCGCCAGACCTCGGGATCCTGCTCCCACACCAGTCGCTCGTGTGCTGAGCCGATGCCGTGGTTCACGACCAGCACGTCGATCGACCCGAGTCGCCGCTCGGTCTCAGCTACGGCCAACGCGCAGCCCTCGGCGGTGCCGAGGTCGGCCGCGACGTAGTCGAGGCCGACGGCCGCCAGTTCCGCCACGCTGCGGGACACGACCATCACGCGCGCTCCCGCCGCCGACAGCAATAGCGCCGCCTCGCGCCCGATCCCCCGGCCGCCGCCCGTGACCAACGCCACACGTCCGTTCATCCCACAGCTCCTGTGAATTCGTGTTCGCGGAATCGTCCCACGCCAGGATTGGCGGGCGCAATCGTTCCAACGAAATCGCGATAGCTGCCAAGTCCGAATGATTGTTGCGGGTGCTACGCGATGCGCTGGGTTTCCGGCAGGAAAACCGACAGTTCGAGCACTTCGTGGCCATCCTCGTTGCCAAGCGTGATCTGCACCGCCGACGGATCCACATTCACGTACTTGCGGATCACCTCGAGCAATTCGCGGCGCAGCAAGGGTAGAAAGTCCGGACTTCCACGCGCGCCACGTTCCTGCGCGACAATGATGCGCAGCCGCTCTTTAGCCAGGTTGGCCGATGACGGTGCCTTGCGAAATAGAGACAGTAGACCCATGTCAGCTCCCGAAAATACGCGCGAAAATGCCCTTTTTAGGTTCCGTTACAAAACGCAACGGCACCGTCTCACCGAGCAGTCTGGCGACGGCATCCTCATAGGCATGAGACGCGTCGCTAACGTCGTTGAGAATGACGGGCAGGCCCGCATTGGATGCGGACAATACATCGGGCGACTCGGGTACGACGCCAATCACATCGAGCCCTAGAATCTCTTTCACATCGTCGACGCTCAGCATTTCGCCGCTGGCGACCCGGCGCGGGTTATAGCGAGTCAACAGCAGATGCTCCTTTACTCCACCATTACCCTTCTCGGCTCGAGAGGTCTTGCTGGCCAGCAGGCCGAGAATTCGATCCGAGTCGCGGACGGAGGAAATCTCCGGATTGACAACGACGACCGCACGATCCGCAAAATACATGGCAAGGTGTGCGCCCTTTTCGATGCCCGCGGGCGAGTCGCAAATGATGTATTCGAAGCCGTCATTGGCAAGCTCATCGAGCACGCGCCGCACGCCTTCACTGGTGAGGGCTTCCTTGTCGCGAGTTTGTGATGCCGCGAGGACGTACAACGTCTCGATCCGTTTGTCCTTGATCAATGCCTGCTTGAGTGAGCAGTCGCCCTGGATTACGTTCACAAAGTCATACACCACGCGCCGCTCGCACCCCATGATCAGATCCAGGTTGCGTAATCCGATGTCAAAGTCGATTACGACAACACGCTTGCCCCGCCGCGCGAGTCCGCATGCAATGCTGGCGGAGGTAGTGGTCTTTCCGACACCCCCCTTACCTGAAGTAACAACGATAATCTCTGCCAATGCCAATTCTCCTTTAGAGCCTTCAGCAGCTGACCTTACGGTTGGTTTGGCTGCCGAATACCATGGGTGATGTGCGGCGGCTTGACTCAGCCGCCGACAGGTGCGAAATGCAAGACCTCACCATCGAGCCACGCCTGGACGGGCTTGCCGGCCAACGTGGCGGGGATCGTTTCGAAGACCCGAAAGACACCGGCAATCGAAACCAGTTCCGCGTGAAATTCCTGGCAGAATACTCGCGCGTTGAGTTGGCCATGCGCGCCGGCCATCGCGCGCCCGCGGAGCGATCCGTAAATGTGAACGCAGCCGTCCGCGATGACCTCTGCACCGGCACCGACACCGGCGGTTATGACGAGATCACGATTGCGCGCATAGATCCGCTGGCCGGAGCGCACGGTCTGCTGCTGAATCATTGCTGCATTACCCAATTCGGAAGGCACGGGTTCTGTCGCAACTCGCTGCGCGGGCTCAACCGCAGCGGCGGAAATGCCCGCCGCCCGGAAAGCTGAAAGTATCGGAAGGTTGACGGCGTTTGCGAGTGCTTCAATTTGCACAGAAGCGCCCGCCAATCCGACCGCGAGCATTCCCGCTCTTCGTACCGCTTCGAGGATTGCCTTGATCTCTTGCGCCTCCGGCGCTTTCTCGAGCTCGCTTAGATCGATGCAAACGGCAGTTCGATGAAAGAAATTCGGTGCCGTATTCATGCGTCCGGTCAACTCATCCAGCAGCACGCCGGTATCCGTTGTTCGAATACGCAATTGCATCAGACCGATTTGTCCATACCGAATATCGACAGGCGACGGAATCGACGGTTCGGCGGGCCGCTTAGGACCAAGATTCAAGTCTGTATTCAAAACACTCCTTACTCACTTGACCGCATCACGCATCGTCACTTGCGAACAGAACGCGTGCGCAGTGTACCGGTTAGTTCCACCGATTCAACAAAAAAGCAGCCGGTCAGGGCACGCTGGTGATCTGCAATCCCTTCACGACGGCGTCGTTCAACGGACCGCTTTGACCTCCGGCGTGAGCGTAGCCGGCGTTGGCTTGCAGATAGCTCATGTTGAAGTAGTCCATTGGCTTCAGCACATAATCACCGGCAGCCAGGAAGAGGCGCAATTCCGTGGATTGCCGGTATGGGTGTGCAGCGCCTTCGGGCTGGATGTGCGGCATCTGCACCACGCCCGTTGCGAGGATCCGGCCCTGCCGGTTCAGCAGTTCAATTCGTTTCACGGCATTCGTTACGCCTGTGTTGATGTCATGGGCGTGGTTGTCGTAAGTCAATGACAGCGCGTAGCTGCCTGCGCTCTTCACCTTGAAACTCAAGCCGGCGGAATCGTTGCCGGCAACGCGTCCGGCCGGTGGCGCGAGCGCCGGCCAGCTGATGGTTCTGGTTGCGCCACCGATGCAATTCGCCGCGGAGGGATGCGAGGCATTGCCGCTCTCGGCGTAGCTCGCCACCACGCGATAGCAATGACGCCGCTGCGGCGTCAGGCGCTCCGGATCGAGCCACGTGCGGGCACTCATGGTCTGCACCTTGAGTACACCGTCGCGCCAGATCGCGTAGCGCAGTGCCTGAGGGGAAGAGGTGACTGCCTCGATGGAAAGGCTCGCGTGTTGGCCGGTCATGACAAGGTCGATTGATGGTGCCTGAGGCGCAAACACCCGAGGATCGTCGCGCGAATTCGGCGCGACCTCGGCGACTTTACGGATGCGATCATCACCTGTCCTGCTTGGGCGGAAAGTTACGACTATGCTGTTCTCGGGTTTGAGTTCCGATGAGGTGATCACGCCGGCCACCGCACGTCCATTGAGCGTGATTTGCGCCGGCGGGTAGTACCCGGCCGCTTCTGCCGGCGGCAGATGCAATTCGATCGTCAACCCCCGGCCTTGGTAAGACAGGTTTGCCAACGTTGCCGTATCGCCGCTGAGGGCGGCGCGCATGTGCGCGGTGAGAAAGGGCCGAATGCGAAACCCGCGCTTTTCCACGCGGTAGCCGAAGATGACCTTGGCAACCATGTCGATGTAGCCCGCGACCGACCACAGCTGTCGCGGGGAGTTGATGACCGGCCCATCATCGTATTGCGAACGTCCCGTCAGCCACTCGAGGTTTTCCGTGTTGGTCAGATGCAGGGCCGCCGCCCGCACCAATGAGTCGAACGCATTGTCGGCGACGGCAACATTGGCGACCTGGGCGGCCGCCTCGAGATCGAATGCAGTCACGAACGGCCAGTTGGCGCGATTGTGATAGATCGCAACGCCAGGCTGTTCTGGGTAGTAGACCGGAGGACCCAGCGGCGCGTGCGGATAGTGAGCCACAATGTCGCGGGCCCGCGCGGGATCAGCGATGCCCGAGGTCACTGCCAGGGCTTCGCCCAGCAGGTCGAATTTGGCCACCGGGATGGCCGGTGCATCGGCCGTCAAGTAGCTGGCGTACAGACCGTCGCCGGCGAGCCAGAAATGGCGATTGATCGCGATCTTGAGCGCGTCGGCCCAGCGCCCATATCGAGCCGTGAGCGCTGCGTCGCCGCGGTCCTTGGCAAGGCCGGACACGAGGCGCAGCGCCCGGTACTGCAGCGTATTCGTCGACAGTGCCTTTGACTGCGCCAGTTGGGTGAGATCTTTCACTACATAGGGCGCGTAGGTCTGCTCACGCCAGTCCAGGAACGACTGTTCACCGCTGTAAAGGCCATCGCGCGCGTCAAAAATAGCCGCACGATCCGCCTCCACGCTGCCGCGCAGGGCACGATAGGCCTCGAGCGCGAAACGTGTTCGCGCTGGTTCTTGCAGCGTGTTGAGCGCTGCCTCTGCGCCGAGCGCCCAAGCCGTACGGTCACTGCTCACAGGCCAGCTGCCGCCCGTACCGGTATCCTGGACGATCTGCAAGGTGCCTGCAGGCAACTCAGGGGGCGCAACGAGGCCACTGCGAAAGGGGCTGATCTTGAACTGCAGAGAATTTCGGACGCGGAGCGGGTCGAGCACGGCGAGCGACAAGTTCGCCGAATAACTCAAGTCGCGCGTCCAGACGTAGGTCCATTTCTCGCCGGTCTGGAAGCATTCGCAGACGATGGGTTGACCTGCGTTGTAGGCCGCGTCACGGATCGAGCTCACGCTGTCCAGGCGTGCATCATCGATGGCCTGGGCAAAAAGTGCATCGAACAGCAGGCTGGAACTGTGCACGGCCGGTGCGTTCGGTGCTTCGACGATGCTGCGCACCTTGGGGCCATCGTCGCGCTGGTCGGCCGATGTCGTCAGCGTGAAGCGACGGGCAGCGCCGGGCTCGGTTGCGACGCGTACCTCAACTGTTTGCGTTTGACCTGCGGGGTCCTGCGCATAGGCGGGGAACGTGAAGTTGGATTGTGCCCGGCTCGGAACTGCCGCCACGGCGAGCAAGGATGAAAGCCACCATGTCAGTCGGGTGCGCGGCAGGATGGCATTCCCAAGGTCTTGAGGCGGCCATCCCCGCAAGTATCGCGGCCTCAGTGTGCCTCGGCGGCAGGGGCAGCCAGCGCAGGACCGGTGAACTCCGCTTCGATCGAATAGTCGATCACGTCACCGACTCCCATCGTGGTGCCCGGGGCGGGTATGCCAAATGTGATGCCAAAATCCGAGCGCTTGAACGAACCGTGTGCTGAAAACCCAATGCGAGCATGCGGGTCCATATTGGGCAACCCGGCATAGCCCCCGTTAAAGGTGGCCGTGAGCACCAACGGGCGCGTGACCCCGTGGAGCGTCAGCGTCCCCGAGATCTCCATCGACTTTGCGCCCGTCATCCGGATGCGTTCAGACTTGAAGACAATTTGGGGGAACTTGGCGGTATCGAGCATCTGCGGTCCCTTCATGATGTCGAGACACATCTGTGGCGCCGCGTCCATCTCGAACGATGAAGCGTCGATGGTGGTGATGACCTTTGAGGCAGGAATGTTGCTCGGGTCGAACGTCAACTGCGCATCGAAGCGGCTAAAGCGCGTCGTGTAGGTGGAAAAGCCTAAATGACTCACGCGCATCAGCAGGCTGGCGTGGGACTTATCGATCTGGTACTGACCCGCCGGCGCGGGTGGCATGGCGGGCGGCGCTGCCGTCTCGGCTGCCTGCGAAAGGCCGCCGTGCAAGCAGAGGGTTGCCAAGAGAAGGGCGGCTGCGCCGCGGCTAGAGATGGCTGCATGGGTCTTCATCGAAATTTCTCCCTTCAGTACGAATCTACGACGAACGGCCGGCGCTCGTTTCGACAATCAGAATAATCTACCCGAAAAGGGAGGACCGCTGGCCCAAGCAATCTCCCAAGGTCAGTGTGTGCAACTAGTGAATTGAGCCGCGTCGCGTTTGCAAGAGTTTTTTCACGTGCCGGTGAATGAGCACCGGCACATAGGTTTTGATTCTGGCAGCCCGATCCAGTTTCGCGCGCTCGGTCGTGTAGATTTCATGAACGATTTCGACCGGCGTGTCAGTCTCGCGCGCCAGAAGTTCAATCTCCGATTCCGGACTGGCAGGCTCCTGCGGGATTATTGCCTGATTGCTCATTTCTCGATGGCTCCGCGCTGCTGAAGGCCCCGATGCTATCGCAATTGGAAGTCCAAGTTATCCACAGACACAAATTCTGCGTTCCGGGCGTGCGGCGGCGGCAATCAAGCGAAAATGAACTCGCTCTTAGGATCAAATACGCAATCCTCATCGAGGTTCGATCAGCGCGTCCCGGTCGAAGCGGATTTCGGATGCCGCGATCCCGGCGATCCCGGCGATGGACTCTGCAGGGACTCTGCAGCACAAAGTTTTGGATTCGCTCGCCAGGATGGCGTGCGCGCGAGGGGTCTTCACTATAAAGTGGCGTCGGTGACTTTCAACATTCCGGTTGGGCGCGCCCAATCTGCCCGCTCAATGTATCCACTTGTTTGCTCCATCGGCCTGTGGGCTGTAGCCACTATGGCCGCGTGTTCCGTCGCCAAGGCGCAGGAGCCGTCGTCGCCCCCGGCCCCAGCCCCGGCCCCGCCAGAAGTCGAATCCATCGTGGTCAGCGCCGAAAAACTCTCGGTCGAGACGCTGATAGACCGCAAGATCTACAGCGTGACAGCGGATGTGCAAAGCACCTTCGGGACCTTGAGTGATATTTTGAGCGTGATCCCGTCTGTCGACGTGGATCCGGATGGTATCGTCTCGCTGCGCGGAGACCGCAATGTTCTGATCTTGATCGACGGCAAACCGTCGACGCAGTTCTCCGGTTCATCGGCGGGCGACAATCTGCAATCAATCCCAGCCAAGGACATCGAACGCATCGAGATTCTCACGACCCCTCCCGCCCAGTTCAAGGCCGACGGTGCCGCCGGCGTGATCAACATCATCACCCGCAAGAAACGAACGGCAGGCGCATCCGGTTCGGTTCAAGCCAGCCTCGGCAGCGGCGGCCGCTACGTCGTTGGAGCAGACGGCGGCTACAGTTCCGGGCCGTTGACGGTTTCCGCCACCGCCGGCTATCGACAGGACTATCGGCAGCGACTCATCCAGTCGGACGTGAGGGCGCCGGACCCGACGACGGGGGTGCTGATCGACTCCAAGAGTTCCATCAACGAAAGGCTTCGTCGCGAGGTGCCGACGCTCGGACTTTCCGCCGACTATGCCTTGAATGACCGACAGTCCATCAGCGGGTCGGTGAAGTGGGCCGATCGCGGGGGTCTGCGCACTTACACGCAGCTCAACGACAGCGCTACTCCAGCCGGAGCTGAAACGAACTCCTCGAGGCGCTTCAGTTCCGGGCACGACCCGGAGACGGACTACGATGAGAAACTACGGTTTACTCAAAAGCTTGGCCGGCCTGACGAGACGCTGGAGTTCTCGCTGCATCGATCCACATCTCGACAGCTCGAACATTACGATTACACCAACGACTCGTTTGTGCCGCCGTCGGCGACCTTCTTCAACAACCTCACCTTCCACGAAGATCACGGCACCACCGAGTTCGGCGCCGACTATGCGCTGCCGGTCTCGAGGACGCGCTCTCTGAAACTGGGCTATGCCTTTGAGCAGGACGACTTCCGGTTCGGAAATGTCGGCAGCAACGTCGATCCATTGAGCGGCGCACAGACCATCGACCCGAATCTCACCAACGATTTCAAGTTTAGGCAACAGATCAACGCGGCGTACGCAAGCTATCAAGCGAGTATGGGCGCCTGGACCTGGCTCGGTGGATTGAGGGCGGAGTTGACTCGTACCGATGCGCAGCAGCTGACCGACGGCATCTCGACCATCGGCAGTTACTTCGAAATCTATCCGAGCCTGCATGTTGATCGCAGTCTGTCCAACGACTCGACACTGTCTTTCGGCGCGAGCCGCCGCGTAACTCGCCCCGATCCCAGCAACTTGAACCCTTACGTCGATCACGAATACACGCCGAACCTGGTCGCCGGCAACCCCAACCTCAGGCCCCAGTACACACAGTCCTATGAAGCCGGCTACGGGTTCCAAGGCGAGGGCGTAAGTTTCGGCTTGACCGGGTATTACCGCCTCAATCGCGACAGCGTAACCGACCTGACCGAATATCTCGGCAACGGTCTTTCTTTGACGACGAAGACCAATCTGCCGAAGAACGATTCGGCCGGACTCGAATTCACCTCGAACGGCCGTATTCTCCCGAAGCTCAACGCAAGCGTCAGCGGCAATTTTTTCTACAGCCAGATCGATGCGACGGCGCTCGGAATAGCAGGATTGCAATCGACCACCGGTCTCAATGCGAAGGCCAAGCTCGATTACCGGCCGACAACGGCAGACTCTGCGCAGATCACGTTTACTCGCACCGACAAGCGATTGACCCCGCAGGGATATGTGAGCGCCATCAACCTCGTAAATCTCGGCTACAAGCACCAGCTGGGGCCGGAATTGACCGCGTTGGCCACCGTCTCGGATCTGTTCAACGGCCAGCGCTTGCAGAGATTCTCCACCTCGCCGGCATTCACGCAGGAATACCAGCGCACCGTTCGCGGCCGGATTCTCTACGTCGGGCTTGTCTATTCATTCGGAACCACCTTCAAGGACAAGCAGCCGAATTTCGAGTACGACCAACCAGGATAACGCGCGTGCCGATGCGCTGATCCGCACTTCGCGCCGCAAAGTTCGATGTGGAACAATGGAGTCTGCGCTGAACCATGCTTCCTATTTGACGATCGTTGGCAACGGGAGGAGCTGGGGCAGTGTAGGAGAACAGACCAAGGTAGATTGGGGGAGCGGGCCCTAGAGACATCCGGCGCTATTGAGCACAATTTGCTGTTTAAATAGAAGACCGGGGCCTATCGTGCGCACCGGCCCTTGATTCACACGGATTTCAGATGAAATTGCAATCGCCACTCACTCTAAATGTGCAGGCCGCGTTCGGCGCGGTCATGATGGTGCTTCTTATCGTCGGCATCGTCGCTTACCGCAGCGTTCTCGCGTCCGCGGAAAGTGCCCAATGGGCACAGCACACGAATGAGGTGCTCGAGCATCTCGCGAACCTGCGCATGGGGACGGAAAATATTGAGAGCGGGTATCGTAATTTGGCGTTGAGCGGCGCCGACAAATTTCTCCAATGGTCGCGCGCCAATACTTCGTTGGTTGACAACGAACAAAGAACCCTGCGAGCACTGACCGCGGATAACCCACGTCAGCAACGCCGCCTGAGCAACATCGCCGATTTACTGCAACAGATGGCCCAACGTGATGACGCCATCGTGAGATTGCGGCGCACACCGGCTGCCGAGGAGGCGGCGGCCCTCATTCGCAGCGGGCAGGACGATCCGCTTCTGCAGGCATTTCGCGTTGTGGCTCATGACATAGAGGCGGAAGAGCAACAGCTGCTGCGCGAACGCAATGCAACCGCCGTGAACCGCTATCGCGCGACCAAAGCCGCCTTGATCGTGGGAAGCGTCCTGGCACTATTGATCGCCGCCGTCTCCGCTTGGCGGGTGGCCAGGGATCAAACCGAACGCAAGGCGGCGGAAGACAAGCTCAAGCGCCTCAATCGCCTGTACGCAATGGTCACCGGCATAAGTGCATCGATGGTACGAGTGCGTGAGCGCGGGGACCTCTTCAACCGCGCTTGCCGGACTGCGGTCGAGCATGGCGAATTCGAAATGGCGTGGATAGCCATCGTTGATCCCGGCGAGAACAGGATTGTTCCGGTGGCGTGGGCGGGCCGCGGCGAGTCGATCATGGCTGCAATCAAGAGCCATTTCGCATCGAGCGCCGGTACGCTGGAAGGAAAAACGCTGGCCGCGCACGCGATCAGGGAGAAAGCGGCAGTCGTCTCCAACGACGTACAGACCGACGAAAGGCTCGTATTCGGCAGGATGCTGAGCGAGTCGGGTGTCCGTTCGTTAGCCGTAATTCCGCTGATTGTCTCTGACAATGCAATCGGCGTATTCACGCTGTACACCAGCAAACCGGAATTCTTTGACGCGGCGGGCCTGGCTCTCCTGACCGAACTGGCCGGCAATGTCGCGTATGCAATCGATCATCTCGACAGGGAGGAGCGGCTGCATCGCCTCTCTTATTACGATGCGCTCACGGGACTCGCGAACCGACGGGCGTTTCTCGAGCGGGTCACGCAGTACATGCTGAGTGCCGCCGACGATGGACACAGGCTCGCCGTGTTTCTGATCGATTTGGAGCGGTTCAAAAAATTCAACGACAGCCTGGGCAGGCCGGCCGGTGACGCGCTGTTGAAGCAGGTTGCCGGGTGGTTGGCGCAGAACGCCGGGAACGTCAATCTCGTCGCGCGCATCGATGCAGACCATTTCGCCGTTGTACTGCCCAAAGTCAGGTTCGAGGCCGAAGTGGCGCGGGTGCTCGAGAAAACGATCGCGGCTTTTATGAACAATGAGTTCAGCCTGAACGATGCGGTGTACCGGTTGGCCGCCAAAATTGGCGTCGCCGTTTTCCCGGATGATGGCACTGACGCCGATACGTTGTTCCAGAATGCGGAGGCCGCGCTCAAGAAGGCCAAGACGAGCCGCGACCGCTACCTGTTTTACGCACAGAAAATGATTGAAACCGTGGCGATGAGTCTGGGCATCGAAAATCGCCTGCGACGAGCGCTCGAAAGAGACGAATTCGTGCTTCACTACCAACCCAAGGTAAACCTTGTAAGCGGCAAGCTGACGGGGGCCGAGGCGCTGATCCGCTGGAACGATCCCGTGTCGGGCCTGACTCCGCCCGGCCGCTTTATTCATATCCTCGAAGAAACCGGATTGATCCATGATGTAGGGCGTTGGGTGCTGCGCAAAGCGATTGAAGACCACCAGCGTTGGCGCTCTGACGGTCTTCCCACCGTGCGCATCGCAGTGAATGTGTCGCCGCTCCAACTGCGCAATAAGAATTTCGTCGCGGAGATCCAGCAGGCCATCGGTGTTGCCGCAGACGCGGCCGCGGGACTTCAGTTGGAGATCACGGAAAGCCTGATTATGCAGGACGTCAATAACAGCATTGTCAGCCTGCTCGCGATTCGCGCATTGGGCGTCACGATTGCCATCGACGACTTCGGCACCGGCTTCTCCTCGCTCAGCTACCTGGCAAAACTGCCGGTGGACACGCTCAAAATCGACCGCTCCTTCGTGACTGAGATGGTGTCAGGTGCAGGTGGACTGACGCTGGTCTCGGTCATCATCAATCTGGCGCACGAACTCAAGCTCAATACGGTAGCGGAAGGTGTCGAGACAGAGGAGCAACTGCGTCAGTTACGCTTGCTGGGCTGCGACGAAATGCAAGGTTATCTCTTCGGCAAGCCCGTGCCGGTCGAGATTTTCGAACAGAAATATATGTCCCGGAGCGCATAAGCGCAGCATGCTTTAGCTGCCGAACCCGCGCATCGGCGGTGAGCGATCGGTAAAATTTTCAAAATGCCGGCGCAATGAGGCCCGAGATGCGCCGGCATGACGGATTGCGCCAAATGCGCTGTCAGATTATTCCTACGGTGAAAGCCAGATCAAACAGACATCGCTTAGACGACCAACCTATGATAATGGGGCGATGCCTGATACTGCGAACCCGGTCGGTCTCTGCTGTTACAAAAATCGAGCGCTGGTTTCGAATCGCTGTGACTCCTGCATGCCAGGGTATGGGTGCGCGGAGTTCAAGACCAAAGCGGCGTTGGTGCAGTTCAACGCGATGATCCCACCGTCGATGTTACTGGCGCCCTTGCCCATCGAACTCTGGCCAAACATGTGCGGGGGGGGATCGACCGATCCGTCTTCGCGGCCTGCCCAGTCCGCATCAGACGAATCGACCGAGTCACCGATACGGCGATTTATCTCGACGCTTGGTCTGCCGTTGGATCCTGACCCCAATTCCACGTAGAAGATCCCTCTCTCATACCTTCTGTCGCAGTGCCGCCTCGTCGAACATGGTTGAGGCGGTCGTCGCGGCGTCAACCGCGCCGCTTGGCTCGAGCCGTCGTGATCCCGCGCTGCGAGCGAGTCTCAGCAGGATGCGCAACTTGCCGGGATCGATGGGCTTCGTCAGGTAGTCGTTCATGCCCGCCGCCATGCATCGCTCGCGGTCGCCGCTGAGCGCGTGTGCCGTGAGCGCTATGATCGGAATCGTCTTGGTCGACGGGCCCGCGGCGCCCGCTCGGATCCGTCGTGTTGCCTCGTACCCGTCGAGCACGGGCATCTGGCAATCCATTAGAACGACTTCAAACGGCGTCGACGTCAGTTTTGCAATCGCCACTTCTCCGTTATCGGCGATGGTCACATCGGCGTCGAGCTTCTCGAGAATCCGAGACATCAGCTTCTGATTGACGGCATTGTCCTCGACAAGCAGCACCTTAAGACCCCTCAGTTCGCCGCCGCGCGCAGCCGGCGCGAGTACGGTCGTCGCTCTTGCCTTGCCCACCACTTCTTGAAGACATTGCAGCAGTGCGCTGCGTTTCACCGGTTTTGTCATGATGCGGTCAATGATCCGTTCCTGCGCTGTGTCCCGAACCCGGTTTCCAAGAGAGGTCATCAGGACAATGGGCACATGTGCGCCGGCCGGATCGCGTCGCAGACGCTCCGCCAGCCACGGGCCGGTGTGATCCGGCAGGTCGTGATCCAAGAGCACGGCATCGGGTGCGCGATCTGCAGCCAAGAGTTGCTTCCAGGCGTCCTCGCCCGCCGCGGCCGTCGCGGCGCCGGTCACTCGACAGCCCATGGAAGATAGCTGGCCCTCGATGATTCGCAGGTTGACCGGGTGATCGTCAATGACCAGTACTTCACAACCCTCCAGATCGACCGCTTCAGGGGGCAACGCTGCCAACGGGACAAGCGGAAGCGCGATCTCGAACCAGAAGCAAGAACCGGATCCCGGCGTACTGTTGACGCCGATCGACCCGTTCATCAGTTCGACGAGCCGGCGGCAGATTGACAGGCCCAGGCCGGTCCCGCCAAAGCGCCGCGTCATCGACGCATCGGCCTGAGTGAAAGGCATGAACAGGCGCGAGCGCTGTTCATCGCTGAGCCCGGCACCGGTGTCGATGACCTCCACGCGCATTCGCACCTGTCCATCGGCAGCCCGTTGCCGGCGTGCGCAGAGACGCACCTCGCCCTTCTCGGTGAATTTGACCGCATTGCTGAGCAGGTTGAGGACGATCTGCCGCAGGCGGGTGGGATCGCCGCGCATGCCCCGCGGCAGCGTCGGATCCACATCGATGACGAGATCGAGCCCCTTCTCTCCGGCGCGAAGCGCAATGGCGTCCACCGATTGTTCCACGACCATCAGAAGGTCGAAGTCGATCTGCTCCAAGGCCATCTGACCTGCTTCGATCTTGGAGAAATCCAGCACGTCATTCAATACGGCGAGCAGCGACTCCCCGCTCGAGCGTGCAATCTCGGCGAACTCACGTTGATCGTCGCGCAAGGGCGTATCGAGCAGCAGTCCCGTCATGCCGATGACACCGTTGAGCGGCGTTCTGATCTCGTGGCTCATGTTCGCAAGAAAGTCGCTCTTGGCCCGGCTCGCGGACTCAGCCGCCTCTTTGGCGCCCTGCAGGGCCTCGTGCACTTGACGTTGTTTGGTGATATCGGTAGCAACTGCCAGAAACCCGGTGACGGATCCGCCGGCGTCGCAGACCGCCGTGACGTCGATCGTCACCGGCAACGTCGAGCCATTCTTGCGTACGTAGGTCCAGTCGCGCGTGTCGCGCCGGCCATTGCGCACCGCATGGACGACGATGTCGAAGCCTTCGACGGAAGCGTTGAATTGGGCGGCAAGTTCACCCGAACGGTCCGCCAATTCGTCCTTCAGATGAAAGAGCAAGAGGTCATGTTGGCCCACCATCTCGTTCGATGTGTATCCGAGCATCCGAGCTGCGCCGGCGCTGAACATGGTGATCATCCCGCGCAGATCGGTGGCGATGATCGATGTCTCGGTTGCCGCATCGAGCACCCCCTGCAGCCGGCGGAATAATTCATGGGAGTGCTCTGCGGCTTGCGCGCTTCTGAGTTCAACCGTTGCGCGCATCGAAACCATGTCGCGCATCAGGGCGGCGAAGCCGCCTCGCCCGATCACGTGAATGCCGGCATGACTATCGCCGGCCTCGATGCCGCCAACGAGCACTCGCATGCGATCGACGGCGCCCGAGATGCTGCGTGCGAGTATCAAGGCAAGCACCACGCCGAGCAGCGCCATCGGAGCTATCGCCAGGACGATCACGTCATGTCCGCGCGCGATTCGTTCTGCATTGTCGGTGCGGGATTGAAACGCCGCCCCGCGCTGCGCATCGATGAGGTCCTGCAACTGCCTGTCGACATCACGAGCAATCGACGCCGTCACGGACCCTGGATCGGCAGCGGCGGCGGAGACCCGGCCGGCAAGCATGACAAGACCATCGCGGACGCCTCCGGCACTTGTATGGGTGGCCGCATTACCAAGCTTGGAGCGGGCACCATCAGCGAGCACGCGCAGCGGGGTGTCGCTCTCGATCGAGCGCGGCGCCGTCGCGATGCCGACGATCTCCTTCCAGGCAAGCTGGGCTGTCTGCGTGTCGGCCGCCGCCGCCAATTCGTTGTCCTGGTACGCGGTGGTCAGCCGGCTGAACTCGCGGTACGTTGAGACGGAGTGAATGCCGGTGCCGAGCGCAACGCAGACCACGAGACCAAATCCCAGCAGGAGCTGGATCGCGATGGGTACCCTGTTGACGAAGGAATGCACCGGCGCTGTGGGGAGTATTCGGTCCATGACCGATAGCCGCCTGACCCGTCGATTGAAAATGATCGCGCCGAGGTGCAGCGCGATCAATGTCAGCAGCACGGCCGCAATGACGGTGTGCGCCTGTGTCATTCGATCGCGTTCCATGTCCGAGATGTCGAACGGAGCAGGCAACGTGATGAGTCCGAACACCGTCACCGTGACGCCGCGCGCCCAGGATATGCACATGCCGACCAGGGGCTGTAGCAGCAACAGGAAGTACAGGACACGATGCACGCTCGTCATCGCGAGTACTTGCCAGGCAGGCAGAGCCGATAAAGGCGAGGGCGCGCGATAGCGCAAGGCCAGTCCCAGGCGGAGCAGCACACAGAGCAGTATGGCAATGCCCACCTGTCGGTGCAGGGCAAGGGCGAGCTGCCCGTACTCCAGCGACAGTAGCCGCTGCAGAACGAGCGCCAGCGTCAACTGGCTGGCCACCAGAAGCGCGATGACCCAGTGGACCAACTGCAAGGGCGAGGGGTATTTCACCGCAGCCCGGCGTTTGGGATGGCTGTCATTTGACCGTGACCGTCATTTTCATCTTGGGATGAATGCCGCAGCTGACGGTATAGGTGCCCGCTTTGACAAAGGGCACTCGGAACTCGGCCCCCGGGCTCTGCAGCCCGCCGTTTATGCTCAAACCTTCCCCGACAACCGTGATGTTGTGCGTTGTCGTGTCGTTGTTCATGAATGTCACGATCTGGTCTTTGGCCACGGTCAGCTCGGCAGTGCTGAAGCGCAGACCCTTCTGCCCGACGGTCACGGAATCACCCGCCAACGTGGAGGTGACGAGCAAGGTCGCGGCAAGGCAGGAGAGAACGGCGCGAATGGTCATGACGGTCTTTGTGTGGAAAATCGCTACTGCGGAAGAACGTTCACGGTGATCGGCGCGTCGACGCTGGTCAGCGTGGAGAGAAACGCCAGCAGATCGCGCTTCTCAGCGGGTGTCAGACCGAGCGGCCGCATGTCGCTGTCCAGGCTGGCGCGCCTCACGAACCCACCATCGTAGTGATCGATGACGGCACCCAGAGTGGCGAGCGATCCGTCATGCATGTAAGGCGCGCGCTGATCTATGTTGCGCAGAGTCGGCGTTTTGAACGCGTGCTCCAGCTGTTCGATGCCTGGTGCAATCAATGCGCGGCCGCGATCCCGATCGGGAAGGCCGGCATCGTGAAAGCCGTCGTCGGTCATCCGCCAACCCTGGTGGCATACGGCGCAGTTGGCCTTGCCGTTGAACAGGACAAAGCCGCGAAGCGCGGCGGGGGAGATCGCTGCGGTCTCACCGTTGACCCAGCGGTCAAAGGGTGCATCGCGCGAGATGACCGTACGTTCGAAGGTCGCGATGGCCGCGGCGATGGTGTCGATCGAGATCGGCTGCGCCGGAAAGATGCGTTGAAAGGCGGCAGCGTAGCCGGGGATGTCGCGAACGCGCCGCACGCAGTCCGACGCCAGCAGGTTCATCTCTTTGCCGGATTCCATGGGTCCCTTCGCCTGTTCTTCCAGGGTGGCGGCTCGCCCATCCCAGAAATACGGTTCGCCGTAGGCCACGTTGAGGATCGTCGGCGTGTGCCGATCCAGGCGCGTCCCCAGGTGACCGATGCCTTTGGGGAGTCCATCGCCCCATGCGAGCCCGGGGTTGTGACACGTCGCACAGGCGATTACTCCCGAGCCGGACAGTCGTGGATCGAAAAACAGCGCCTGACCGAGCGCCACTTTCTCCGGAGTGATCGGGTTGTTGGCCGGGACCGGCACCGTTGTCGGCCGCCGGTACTGTTCGACCAGAGCCTGGAGTTCTTTGGACCGCACGGGCACTTCTGCCGAATGCCCGACCGCGCCGTATAGGCAGACGGCCACTAGACCGGTCAGCCACGGATGCGTCCGGCGGTAAAAATCGAAATCCATGCACGAGGGCCTTGCTGACCTGTGGGATAGCGACACTACCTGCTGCGGCGCTCGAATTCGCAACGCCCGGTCACAGAGTCAGCGGTATTTGCTCAAAAAACGGCCGGAAAGACGAATTGGTCACAATCGAGCGATCTGCTCCCGATTCGCCGGTGCGATCGACACCAATCGCACGCAACCCATGGGTTGCGGGACGTTTAGACGACGCCGGCACACCTCAGTGCACCCCATCGTTGAGCCTTTGCATTTAAGTCACTTAGAATGATGGGAGAATCAGGAGGTCCATTGAAAAACTCACGCAGGCGTTTCTTAACCCGCGCATCCCTAGGTGTTGTCGGCGCCACCATGGGTGCATATGAAGTGACTGCGGCGCAGAGCCCGGCACCTCCCGCTCCACCTCCCGGCGCACCCTCGGCATTTGCCACCTCGCCGCCTGTGGGACCGGAGGTCTCCGCCGCCACTTTCTTGGAGGCTGAGAAATTGATGCAGGTCGGGCTGAGCAGTCAGGAGTCTCATGACGCCGCCGGTAGCTGGCGAGCCGCCATGGCCCCCCTCTATGAGCGGCGCACGGGACCGAAGAAGATACGGTTGGAAGCGGCACTTGCACCGGCTTCGCAATGGGAACCCAATCAGTACGGGCAGAAGATGGATCCCGGTCGAGACCGGTTTGTTCGCAGCAAGGTCGAGGGGCGGCGTCTGCCGACCAGCGATGCAGACATCGCCTTTGCGTCCGTGACGCAACTTTCGCACTGGATTGAGACGCGGCAACTCGCTTCCGAGAGGCTCACGCAGATCTATTTGAAACGGTTGGAACGCTTCGATCCCAAGCTCAAGTGTGTCATCACACTGACGCGCGAGCTGGCGCTTGAACAGGCAAAACGCGCAGATGCCGAGATTGCGGCCGGAAAATATCGGGGACCGTTGCATGGCATCCCTTGGGGGGCCAAGGATCTGCTCGATACGGCCGGAATTGCGACTACTTATGGTGCCGAGCCATTTCGGAATCGCAAACCTGAGGCGGATGCCACCGTGGTTCGGCGGCTTCACGAGGCCGGTGCCGTGCTGGTTGCCAAGCTGAGCCTCGGGGCGCTCGCGCTCAACGATATCTGGTTCGGAGGCCAGACCATGAATCCGTGGCTCCTCGAGGAGGGATCTTCCGGATCAAGTGCCGGGCCGGGCGCCGCCACAGCGGCGGGTCTGGTTGGCTTTTCCGTGGGTAGCGAGACCGGCGGCAGCATCGTGGCCCCGAGCATGCGCTGCGGTGTTACGGGATTGCGTCCCACCTATGGCCGCGTACCGCGCACGGGGGCGATGACGCTTTGCTGGTCACTCGATAAACTGGGGCCGATGGCGCGCAGCGTCGAAGACACGTTGCTGGTTTTGCGCGCCATCTCAGGGCCGGATCGCCAGGACGTAGCCTGCGTGCCGAGCACGCTCGACTATGACGCGGCCGCGCCCATCAGCGGATTGCGCGTCGGCTATTTTCCTCAGTGGATGAAGGAGGCCACCGACGTGGACCGCGCCGCGCTCGAGACAGTTCGGAAACTTGGCGCGACAGCGACCGAGGTTTCGATCCCCGACTGGCCTTACGATTCGCTGAATGTGATTCTTTTCGCTGAGGCGGCGGCGGCCTTCGAAGAGCTGACCTTGAGCGGCGGCCTGAATCAACTTAAAATGCAGGTTCCCGACGCCTGGCCGAATATCTTTCGGCAATCGAGATTCCTCTCGGCGGTCGATTTCGTCCAAACCGATCGATTGCGTCGCAAGGTCGCGATCGAAATGGCGCGGGTCTTTTCTCAGGTGGACTTGCTGCTGGTGCCATCGCTGCAGGACGAAATTCTGGTCATTACGAACGCCACAGGACATCCTTCGCTGACCCTGCGCGCAGGTTTCGTCAAGGTCTCAGAGGCGCGCAGCGATTGGGCGCCGGATGCCGCGAAACCGCTGCCGAAGTTCAACCCGCCGCGTCGCGTACCCCATGGCGTTACCTTGATCGGACGTCTTTTCGACGAGGGTACTATCGGGCGGGTCGGCGTGGCTCTCGAACGTGAGTTTGGCGTGGCAGCGGCGAGGCCGGCGGGATTCGAAGGATAAAGTATTCTCCCACGCTGCTTAGGTCCGGCGATAACATGGAGTCCGCGCCGCCCAAGCAAAAAATACAACACAGAAGGCAATTCGATGAAGCAAATTTTGATGTCCATGGCGATCTATTGCGCGGCGTTCTCGTTCGCCACGGCGAACGCAAGCCCCGGCCCTACCCTAAGCGCCTCCACGGCGCCGATCGCGGCGCCCAAGGACAGGGTATATGCCGGCGAAATTCGCCTTCAAGTCGATGCATCCGATCTCGAGCGACGAATCGTGCGCGTTCACGAGAGCTTGAGCGGAGTCGGCACGGATACGGTGTTGCTGTATCCCAAGTGGTTGCCGGGAACGCATGCGCCTGAGGGTCCCATCGACAGGCTCGCGGGCATCAGGATAAGCGCGAACGGTGCGCCGGTGTCCTGGACGCGCGATCCCGTCGATGTCTACGCGTTTCACGTGCATCCGGCCTCCGGGGTAAAATCGATCGACATCGATTTCGACTACCTCTCTCCCACCAGCCTCAAAGTCGGCGCCATCGAGATCACCCGCGATATCCTGCTGCTCGAGTGGAACGCTCTTGTCCTCTACCCGGCCGGCTACTTCACGCGGCAGATTCCGGTGGAAGCAAGTCTCACGTTGCCCGCCGACTGGAAATTCGGATCGGCGCTGGAAACCGCGAGCACCAGCGGTAGGCAGACCACATTCAAGCGCGTCAGCCTGAACACTTTTATCGACAGTCCGGTGTATGCGGGCCGATATACGGCGCGGCTCGACCTCGATCCCAACGGCGCGGCGCCGGTGCATCTGAACCTGTTCGCCGACCGGCCCGAGCTTCTGGCGATCAAACCGGAGCAACTCGAGGCGCACCGAAATCTCGTACAGCAGGCCTACAAGGTTTTCGGCTCGCGCCACTACGCACATTACGATTTTCTGTATTCGTTGAGCGATCAGATTCAGCAGAACGGACTCGAGCACCATCAGTCGAGCGAGGACGGCAGTGATCCTGAGGCCTTGACCGAATGGGGCAAAACCGCGTTCGGCCGGGATCTGCTGGCGCATGAGTTCACTCACTCTTGGAACGGCAAGTTCCGGCGTCCGGCGGACCTGTGGACCCCCAATTACCAAGTGCCGATGCGGGATAGTCTGTTGTGGGTGTATGAGGGGCAGACCGAGTATTGGGGTCAGGTGCTCACCGCTCGCTCCGGCCTGTGGACCCAACAGCAGGCGCTCGATCAGCTCGCCCTCACGGCAGCGTACTACGAGGTCCAAGCGGGTCGCCGCTGGCGCGCCTTGCAGGATACGACCAACGACGAGATCATCAATCCGCGCCGCCCCATGTCCTGGCGCAATTGGCAGCGCTTCGAGGACTACTACTCGGAGGGCGAATTGATCTGGCTCGACGCCGACACCTTGATCCGCGAGCGCTCGCAGGGCAAGCGCTCGCTGGACGACTTCGCGCGCACCTTCTTCGGCATCGACGATGGCAGCTTCACCACCGTCACGTATACCTTCGAAGACTTGGTGAAGGCATTGAACAGCGTGGAATCCTACGACTGGGCCGCATTTCTGCGCGCACGGCTCGATACTACGGCTACGCCGGCGCCCTTGGAGGGACTGCGGCGCGGCGGCTACAAGCTGGTCTTTTCCGACACGCCAAGCGACTACTTAAAGCAGCACGACGATCAGAGCAAGCGCGTGAATCTGCTGTTCTCCATCGGTGTCGAACTCGATGACAAGGACGGCACCGTTATGGAAGTGCTCTGGGATAGCGCCGCGTTCAAGGCGAAGCTTACGGAAAGCAGCGTCCTGCTGGCCGTGAACGGCGCCGCCTACAGCGCCGAAGTACTCAAGGATGCGATCCGATCGGCGCGGACGACCCAGCTTCCGATCGAACTGATCGTCAAGAACGGCGATCGATTTCGAGTCCTCAAACTCGACTACCACGATGGCTTGCGCTATCCGCACCTGGAACGCGAACCATCGGCGCGCGCGCTGCTGGACGATATCTTGGCCGCGCGCAAGTAGTCTTCAGTGTGTCACGGCCCGGCGCAGAATACGGTTCTGCTGCCAAATGGATTTGATGACTGTACCGTTCGCCATCGGCGGCACGTAAGCGCCGGCCGAGAGTGGCGGTACCGGCGCCAAGCCGCTGGGCGGGACGGGACACACGCCGGTCGCTTGATAGCTAAGCGCCGATGCGAGCAGCCCTTCCGCACTGTCTCCGAGGGCGTGAGCAAAATCATCGGCAACTGAACAGCCCGGCACCGGCACTCCCTCGGTCGCCACCGTATTTTGGGGGGTGAATCCGTCGGTGTAGTCGCCAAAGCTCTTGGCGTTCACGCCTTTGAATTGAATCGAGAAATACGTGACAGCGCAGTTATCAGGTGCGTAGAACCCGTACGGTTTGCCGCACGTCGTCGAGCCAACTTGAATCACTTGAACGTTGACGCCTTGCAGGCCATTGATGATGGACTCACTCGCGGAGCAAGTTCCGGAAGTTGTGAGCACGAACACACGGTGCAAATTTAAGGTAGGCAACGCTTGGCCAGACATCACCGAGAATCCCAGCGTCGTCGCATGAAAGCCAACGGGCGCGATTGTCCCGCCCGTCACCGGGTTGACCGTCGGATGCTTGCTGTTGAATTGGGTCAACTCGAAGGTCTGCCCCGTAGTCACCGTCGGCCCCGCGACCATATACGCGACCTCGCTGGCGATATCGAGGAGCCCACCGCCGTTGTAACGTATGTCGAGAACCAGCTCTTGCACGCCGGCACTCTGAAGCTGGGTGAACGCAGTGACCAGCGCGTTTTCCGCGGTCGCGAGATGATCGTTGAAGAGCATGTAGCCAACGAGCGCCCCGCTCGGCGCCGTGATCGTATGCGTGTTCTGCACCGGGGACACCATGACGTCGGCCGACACCAAGGTGATCGTTCGCGACGCCATTGAGCCCGGGTCGCGGACCGTGAAGGTATGGCTCTCGCCGACGGTTTGCGGCGCAAGTCCTGCATTGAGCGTGTTGATGCTGGTCTGATCGGTGGCATTTACCAAATCAACGCCGTCGATATCAAGGATCTGTGCGCCGCGCGACAGGCTTGCGGGGGCGGTCGCCGCCTCGGAGCCAGGCTCTGTATAGGCAACGACGACGTTGCGCGGAGGCGTTCCCGCAATGACCACGAAATTCGCCCCATATCCGGCTTGTATTCCGGACGCCTCGAGCGCCTCCCAGGTGGCCGTTGGGTAGGTAAAGTGAAACTTATCTTTTGGTTTTCCGGAAGCTGTCAGCGCCGTGGTCTTGAGGGCGGTGAAATAACTGGCGTCTGTCGCAAAGCTTGCCGGATTTTGATCTTTGACTTCATCAAACCACAGGTAAAGATCATTGGTCCAAGAGCGCAGCCAATTCAATTCGTCGAGCAGCGTGCCCTGGGTATCCGGATACGGCTTCTTCGTTCCGGGATCGACACCCGTGCGTGGATTGACGCACTTGGCCGCGAATGTCGACTCGGCCGCGAACTGTCCTTGCACCCAGGAGGGAGGTGGCGGCCCGGCTGAAGCTCCACCGCCTCCGCCACCGCATCCACCGAGGAGCGCTGCAGTCAAAACCCACGCAGTACTGAGTCGATTCCGGATCGGATTGGACATATGAAACGTCCTTGTAATAGCCGTTTTATTGCGCCGGACGATGATTTTACATGAATCCCGCAAAGCGCAAAACCACGGGGTACCGCATGAGGAAATCTTTCCAAGCGGAGTCACGGCGGTAAGCCGATTGTTCATTTTGCAGTTATGCTTTGCCGGCGATAGCGCGTGCATAGCAGTAATTCGAATGGGAGATTTGGATGAATTCAGGCCTCAAGTTGGGCATGTTTTTGCTCGCCGGTTGCGCGTTCTCGGCGGCGCAGGCGGCAACGGAATATCGCTACACCATGCTTTTTTCCGGCCGAGCGGGCGGCGAACACGTCACGCGAATCGGCGATGACGGCAATATCGCCACCGACTTCAGCTATCGCAACAACGGACGCGGTCCCGACTACAAGGAGAAGCTCGTGCTGGCAGGCGATGGCACGCTGCGGCGCTTTGCCATTACGGGCAAGTCGACCTTCGGCTCGCTGGTCGACGAGCGCTTCGTGCGCAAGGGCGATCGAGCCAAGTGGGCCGGCAAAGTCGATCACGGTTCGATGAAGATCAGCGGCAAGGCGCTGTACGTGCCGATCGAGTCGACCATTGAAGTCACAGGCATCATGGTGCGCGCGCTGATCCATGAATCCAGCTTGAAGCTGCCGGGAATTCCGGGCGGCGAATTGTCGATCGTCAAGCTCACCGATACCAACGTGACGAACGGCAAAGAGGCGCGTGCATTGACCTTGTATGCCATACGCGGCGCGGACCTTGAACCGAGCTACGTCTGGATGAGTGCCGATGGTGAACGCGCCTTCGCCACGATCTTCCCGGGCTTTGCGCAGCTGATTCTCAAAGGCTGGGAGGCGCAGGCCGACGCCCTCGAGAAATTGCAGTTGGAAGCGCAGGGCGCTTACCAGCGCGATATCGCGAAGCGCGATCGCCACGAACTGGCACAGCCGGTCCTCATCAGAAATGCGCGAGTGTTCGATTCCGAGCATGCCGTGCTGGGTCCCGTACAGGATGTGTACGTCAATCGTGGCCGCATCGGCGCGGTCTATCCGGCCGGCTCGCCGAGCCAAACGCCCGGCACGGTCATCGATGCGCAAGGCCGTACACTGCTGCCCGGCCTCATCGACATGCACGCGCACGTTTCCCCGGGAGACTATTTGTTGAATCTCGCATCGGGCGTGACGACGGTGCGCGACATGGGCAACGACAACGCGGTCCTGGCAGAGGCGCTTGGCCGTCTCGATCGCCACGAGTCGATCGGGCCGCACGTGGTTCCAGCCGGCTTCATCGAAGGCAAGAGCCAATTCAACGCGAGCGGCGGCATATTGGTCGACAGCCTCGATGCCGCGAAGCAAGCGGTGGATTTCTATGCGCAGCGGGGCTACCCGCAGATCAAGATCTACAACTCCTTCAAGCCGGAATGGGTAAAGGAAACGGCCGCGTATGCGCACCGGCGCGGCTTGCGCGTCAGCGGCCATATTCCGGCCTTCATGAAAGCCGAGGATGCCGTCAAGGACGGCTACGATGAGATTCAGCACATCAATCAAGTGTTGCTGAATTTCTATGTCAAGCCCGATACCGATACCCGGTCGCTGCAGCGCTTTACGCTCATCGCGGAGAATGCGAATTCGCTCGATCTCGATGCGCAGCCGTTCCAGGATTTGGTCAAGCTGCTCGTCGCACACAAGACGGTCCTCGACCCCACGCTCACCGCGTTCGAGGCGCAATTCACGCAGATGCCCGGCGAGGTGAACCCATCGTTGGCCGCAATCGGCGATCATCTTCCGATTACGCTGCACCGGCAGCTGTTCAAGAGCGAGAGCGAGATCACCAAGGAGATGGCGCCGCGATGGCGCGCCTCCTACGCCAAGATGCTCGAGGCGGTTGCGCGTTTTCACCGCGCCGGCATTCAAATCGTCCCGGGCACCGACGATGTCGCGGGGTTCGCGTTTCAGCGTGAACTCGAGTTGTACGTCAAGGCAGGAATTCCCGCGAACGAGGTGCTGCGCATCGCCACCTGGAACGGGGCGACCTATGCCCGAGTGCTCGCCGATCGAGGTTCCATCGAGCGCGGCAAGCGCGCCGACTTGATACTGATCGACGGGGATCCGACGCAGGACATATCGACCATCCGCAACGTCGCCCTCGTCATGCAGGACGGCGACGCCTACTACCCGGCTGAACTGTGGAGCGAACTTGGCGTGAAGCCTTTCGCGCCTGCGCTGAAACCTTGAGCGAGGCGTTGTAGCGGGTTTCAAACATAACCAATTGGTTATGGATTGGCCAAACATCCTCCCTGCGGTTTGGCACCCGCTGCGAGGCCCCACAAGGATGTGATTTAGCGCACATACGCACATATTCGGGGTCAATGCGCCGCTTTTGTGCGGATCGGTATTGCGTCTTATGGTCACTTACGATGTAGGCTTCGGCCAATAAATGGACCTCAGCAGACACCCATGACGCAACAGCGGCGCACCCCAATCGACGACTCGCTGGAGACGGATGATCTATTCCACTCCATTCGATCCAGGATCGCCGAGCGCGACAACGCGACCGCGGGCGAGGGGATTTCGGTGGACCTGTTGCGCGTGGCCCCCGACGTTCGCCGCGAGACGCCGGCGACAGCACCGGCACCGGCATCGGCACCGCCACCCGCACCGGCGCGGCCGGGCAGCGGCTTTGTGCTGCGCGGCCGATACGTGATTGAAGGTCAGGTGGGCAGCGGCGGGATGGGCACCGTTTACCGGGCGCTCGACCGGTCGCGCCGTGAGCACACCGAAATTGACGCCCGTGTGGCGATAAAAATATTGCATGAGCAGACCCGGGGTAGGGCAGAGGTGGTGTCGAAACTGCGCCGCGAATTCTATTCGGCGCAGGCTCTCGCGCACCCCAGCATCATCAAGGTCTACGAGTTGGATCTCGATCACGATTTCTCGTTCTTCACCATGGAGTTGATTGACGGAGAAAGCCTGTTCAGCGTGATTCAGAATTTTCATCCGCTGCTGCTGCCGCGCCACTATGTCTGGGCGGTCATTCGCGAGGTGGGTGCCGGTCTCGCGCACGCACATGACCGCCGTGTGATTCACGGTGACCTGAAACCGCAAAACGTGATGGTCACCAACGATGGGGAACTGCGCATACTCGATTTTGGAACATCGCGTGAGTCGGCCCCCACATTGACGCCTGCCTACGCGTCGTGCGAGCTGCTGGAAGGCCGCGAGCCGGATCCGCGCGATGATCTTTTTGCGCTCGCGTGCCTGTCTTACGAATTGCTGGCCGGAGAGCACCCGTTCCAGCAGCGGCGTTCAACCGAGGCGCGCGCGCTCAAGATGTCGCCGCAGCGTCCACCCGGTCTTTCGGGGCGGCAATGGAAGGCGCTCGCGGCGGCTCTTTCATGGGATCGCGCAGATCGGCCGCGCGGGGTGCGCGATTGGCTGGCAGATCTCGATTTGGGCAGCGAAGCGTTGGGACCCGTACCGGATCCGGAGGAATCGAAGACACTGCCATTGGTGAAGGGCAATCTGCCGTCCGGATGGATCGCGCTGGCCGCTGCCGTCCTGGTCTGCTGCATCGCCTGGGCGGTGATGAGCCGGCCGAAAGCGCCGAGGGTCGCCGTCGAAGCCGATCCTGTAGCGACTGCTCCCCTGAATGTGGAGCGCGCGCTTGCGGCTGCGGAAGCGGAAGAGTCTCAAGCACCTGCCGCGGCGGCACCGGTACCTCCTAAGGCGGCCGTCAAGAACCGAACTCCCGGCGCACTGACCGCGGCCCGGCCGATCGACAGGACGGAGAAGATCGGTATCGTCTCCGATTCGTACTCCATTCGGCGCGGCGAGAAATTTACCGAAATCCGCGTCCACCGTTCGTCGGGATCAAAAGGCGGTACGAGTTTCGCTTGGTGGACCGAGCCTGGTTCTGCGCGGGCCGGCACCGACTACGCGCCGCAGGCGCCTGCGACGATATCTTTTCCCGCCGGCGTGCACACGGTGAGTCTCTTTATCAAGCTTCTGCCGAACGCATCGCGAAAGCGGACCGACGTGTTCTACGTGGTTCTCGGCAACCCCAGCACCGGCAGTGCTCTGGGTGCGGTATCAAAAGCGGCGGTGTCGCTGTTTCCATGAATTCGAAGCCGCCTCGATACGGGGTGGCGCGGATGATTTCGAAGTTAGGCCTGGGCTCCCGCACGCAAGCCGGAAAGTGGGTGCGTGCGGGCCAGGTTCGCGTCAACGGCCGGCTCGTCAAGGATCCCGAATTTCCGGTGAACCCAAGCTCCGACCGGATCGCAGTGGCCGGCCGGGACGACATGCCGGCGCGATTGGTCGTCATGCTCAACAAACCTCGAGGCCTGGTCACCACCACGAGCGATGAGCAGGGCCGCGAAACCGTTTATAAATGCTTCGCCGGTGCCGCCCTGCCATGGCTCGCACCGGTTGGGCGACTGGACAAGGCCAGCGAGGGTCTCTTGCTATTCAGCAACGATCCCATGTGGGCCGCGCACGTCACCCACCCTTCTTCCGGACCCGACAAAACCTATCATGTACAAATCGACCGCTTGCCGGACGCGGCCTTGCTCAAGAATCTCGAGTGCGGCATGAGGGTTGACGGCGAAATGCTGGCAGCAAAATCCGCGCGCTGCCTGCGCAGCGGCGATAAGCATGCATGGCTCGAGATCGCGCTCGACGAGGGGCGCAACCGGCAGATACGCCGTCTGCTGCGTGCCTTTGACATTGCCGTGCTGCGTTTGGTGCGGGTGCGCGTCGGCGAGTTGCAATTGGGCGATTTGCCCAAAGGCGGATGGCGCGTACTGACCGAGCATGAGATCGAATCGCTTGGAGGCATATTTTAGCAGCCGCCCATCTTCACCAGGAATTTCTCGCCCGTGCCCGTCCTTGCGTAACGTTTGACCAACTCCGGATCAAGCATCTCGGGCAAGCGGATTTCAGTCCCGTAATGGGTGGCGAAGGTCGTCTTTAACCCGTCAGTGACGCGTTTACGCATTCGCGTGACGGTTTCCGCACCGAAATTCTGCAGAGACCAGGACATCAGCCACCCGGCGACGGACCACGCGGTGCCGATATTCCCCTGGATAACCTTAGGACCGGGATCGAGTAGACCGTACACGTAGACCTGTTTGAGCTTGGAGGAGCCGTATCGGCTGAATGCAGAGGACTGTCGCAGATTGACGGTCTCCATCGCGGCCAGAATTTGCGACAGCAGGGGCCCGCCGCCGATCGCGTCGAAGGCGATTGTAGCGCCCGTGGCGCCGAGGGCTTCAATGAGGTGATGCTGGAAATCTGGGTTGGCACTGTCCAGCACGTACTTGGCGCCGGCTCCCCGCAGGAGTTCTGCCGCGCGTGAGTCCCGGACAATATTCACCAGCCCGACGCCGTCCTCGAGGCAAACGCGATTGAGCATCTGACCTACGTTAGAGGCGGCCGCGGTGTGCACGATGGCCTCGTGACCTTGTCGGCGCATGGTCTCGATCATCGAGAGAACGGTGAGTGGATTGATGCAGGCCGCGGCACCCTCTCGGGCGGAGAGGCCCTCGGGAAGGAGCAGACAGTCAGCGGCCTTCAGGATGCGGAAGAGACAATAGGTGTCATCCCGGAATGCGACTTTACGTCCGATGAGTTCCTTCGCGTCTCCTCCGGCATCCACGACTGTTCCCGCTCCTTCGTTTCCGAGGAAAATCTTGCGATCCCAACGCGCCGCCGCCCATGAGAGTCGAGATTCCGGAACCTGTCCTAGAAGAGTTGGGCTGTCGGGGGTTCCACCAGGTACGAGCGTTGATTTGTCCACGGGTCCGAAAATGCCGAGCAGATCTGCGGGATTGATGGGCGCGGCTTCGATTTGAACGACAATTTCGTCCGGTGCGGGAGCATGAAGCTTGATCGCTTCAAGCTTGAGCTCAAATTGACCCTGCGAGCTGATGGTGGATTGCAGCGCGAAGTTGGAGCGATCTTGTTTCATAGTGTCCGTCCGGCACGCCGGTGGTTACCCCATCAACCAGCTTCAATGCCTGCCAGACGCGGCAACAATCGTTGCATGTTGCGGCGTCCGTGGAACATGCGCGACTTGACGGTGTTGGTTGGGCAATCGACCATCACCGCTATCTCCTCGCAGGAGTGCCCGAAGCGGTAGAAAAGCTCGAGCACGGTTCGTTGCTCCTCGGCCAGTTGTATCAGCGCGGCTCCGATCCATTCACGGTCGTCGCCCCCAGACCAGGGTTCATGCGCCGCTTCGATGAAATCCAGGTTCGGTTCCTCATGCGCCTCGCGGTTGCTTCTTCTTCGCAGCGTTTTACGGCCGATGCGGTAGGCAATGCCCATGATCCAGGTGGAAACTCTCGAACTGCCCTTGAAACTCGGAGCGCACCGCCAGATGGCCCAGAGCGTGTCGTTGGTGATCTCCGCGATCAGCTCGGAGGATCGGGTGATTCGCCGAGTAAAGCGCGCAACGCGGGGGTAGTAACGCGCATGAATCTCATTGAATGCGGCCTCATCGCCGGCCGCAATGGCAGCAATGAGCAGCTGATCCAGATCGTTCCCGGCGGCGGCCGCCGACACCGGTGCGCCGGTTTCCAGGCGGCGCATTCCCGGACGTGAATCATGATTCGGCACGGGGATCTCCACTCAGCCGATCACGAGACGAACAGGGACGTTGCCGCGAGTCGCGTTCGAGTACGGACATGCCGCGTGCGATTTCTCGACCAGCGAATCGGCCTCGGTCCGAGGAAGCCCTGGCAGGTGGATCTTCAGCTCGACCTCAGTCTCGAATCCTCGCCGCGTCGCCCCCACGCCGACAATGGCTTCGACCTCCGTGCCTGTCGGCAAAGCGATGCCGTCGCGCGTTGCCACCAGCCTCATCATCGCCAGAAAGGAAACGGCATAGCAGGCCGCGAACAGGTGCTCGGGCTCAACGCCGCGTCCGTCCGCGCCGCCAAGCTCGCGCCGCGGGGTCACTTTGAGGTCCAACAGACCGTCGGAGGACACCGCCCGCAGATCCCGGCCCGCGGTGGCCTTCACGTGCGCGCGATGCAGAACGTTGTTAATCAGCGACATTCAATGTTCCCGCCATCCGATAGATTGGGTGGAAGAGGGCCGCGTTTCATTCGTACAGCGTAAGTGCCAATGCTCTGGGAGTGGTTCGCTCGGTGTTACCATTCGGTAACGAATCCGTTTCCGCGGGTTTGGATCCCGAGGCTGCCGATGAAGTCCTTTGCTCGATTCCGCCTGGACTCCGTGAACCAGTGCCTGTGGAGGCGGGCTGAAGCGGAGCACGAAGAGCGCGTTCTGCTGGCGCCGAAGGCCTTTTCGGTCCTGACGTATCTGGTCGATCACGCCGGGCGCCTGGTAACGCACGATGAGCTGCTCAAGGCCGTGTGGTCGAGCCGTGTGGTCGAGCCGCAGACGGTGAAGAAACATATCGTCGAAGTGCGCACCGCACTCGGCGACCGCCCGAAGAACTCTCTGTTCATCGAGACGCTGCCCAGGCGCGGCTATCGGTTCATCGCTCCGGTATCTGAATCCGTTGCTCCGGAGCCGGTCGTATCGGGCAGAGCGGCGCCCAGCGAATTGGTCGGGCGCGGCGGGGCTCTGGAGGAGCTGTACGAAGCATGGCAACACGCCGCACGCGGCGAGCGGCAGATCGTGTTCATCACCGGGGAGCCGGGCATCGGCAAGAGCGCACTGGCAGAGGTATTCCGACAGCAGGCCGCGCTCACCGAGAAGTCAGTTCGCATCGCACATGGGCAGTGCATGGAAACTTATGGAAACAAGGAAGCATACGGTCCTATGCTCGAGGCCCTGGGACGATTGTGCCGCGGTCCGCGGGCCGAGCCGATCGCTAAGATCCTCTTCGCGGAAGCGCCGACTTGGGTGACACAACTTCCAGCGCTTCTCACCCAGGAGAACCGCGAGATGCTGCATCGCGAAATCCTGGGTGCCACCCGTGAGCGCATGCTGCGCGAGTTCGGTGAAGCATTGGAGTCGATCACCGCGCAGACTCCGCTGCTGCTGGTGCTGGAAGACCTGCAATGGGCGGATGACTCCAGCGTTGACCTCATCGCTTCGCTGGCACGCCGCCGCTCTCCCGCGAAATTCATGCTGCTTGCCACGTGCCGGTCATTGGAGCTTTGCACTCCTGGCATTAGAGCGCTGATTCCGGATCTCTTGGTTCACCAACTGTGCCGCAAGATCGAGTTGAGCCGCTTGAGCGAAACGGAGATTGAGGAGTATCTGGCTCGCCGCTCACCCTCCAGTCTCCCGCCGGCGGGACTATCCGCACTCGTGCACCGCCACTGCGACGGCAATCCGCTTTTCATGGTGGCCGCCCTCGAGCACATGAGGAAGCGCGGGCTTCTCATCCATGCAAACGGCCGGTGGGAGCTGCAGACCCCTCTGGCGCAAATCGAATTCGAAGTGCCGGACGACTTGCGTCACATGATCGAAGCGCAGCTCGAGCGGGTGTCCGGACAGGAACAGCATGCATTGGAGTTGGCGAGTGTCGCGGGCGCGTCATTCTCCGCAGGTCTTCTCAGTGGCGCGGCGGAGACCGAGGCGCGCGATCTGGAGGATCTCTACGAAGAGTTGTCTCGCCGACATCACATTGTGAAATGGGTGGGCACGCAGACCTTTCCGGACGGCAGCGCGGCAGAGCGCTACGAGTTCGTCCATGCGCTATACCGTCATGTTCTCTATGACCGCCAGCTGCAGGGCCGTAGAGCCAGGCTCCATCGCCTGATTGGCGAGCGCCTGGCGATGCTGCACGCCCGGGATATCGAGGAGGTTGTGCCGGAGCTGGCGTACCACTTCGAGCAGGCTGCCGAGTGGCCGCGGGCTATCGAGTACCTGCAGTGTGCGGCGGATATCACCGGGCGCCGCTACGCTCATGAGCAAGCCGACTCGATGCTCACACGAGCATTGGAGCTGGTGATCAATCTGCCCGAGGCGCAGCGTACGCGGACGGAGCCGCAGTTGCTTGCATTGCTCGCCGCGCATCGTTGGGCGGTTTGGGATGTGCGCGTCATTGAGACCCTTGAGCGCCTGGTTGCGCGGGCGGCAGACTATGGTCTGATCGATATACAAGCGCGGGCGCTGGTCGATCTGTCCCTTTTTTTATCGTTGATCAGTGCGGAGGGCTGCCTGGAAGCAGTACAGCGCGCGCTGCGACTGAGTGCGCAGCAGGATCCGGTCATGCGCACGCGGACACGCACCGCCTGCGCCTTCCGCCGCCTGTCGGTGTGCGGATGGAACGCTCACGATACATTGGAATTCCGCGAAGGACTCGTGGAGCTTGGCAAGCACCACGGCTTGCCCGCCGGCGTTGCCGATCTGGTGGACGACAGCTTCATTCGATGGTGTTCCGGAGAATATCGGGAGGCACGGAGGCTCGCGCTCGAGGCGCGTGCGAAACTGCTCGAACTTGGGGCAAACCCCAATTCGAGAATCGAGTATGAAATCGCCAGCGCCCTGGCGGCATTTAGCCTCATCTACCTCGGAGAGTGGACCGAGGCGCTCAAAGAGTACGCTGCCGCGATCGCCGGCGCGAAAAGGAACGCCAACCACCATTACCTACAGTGGCTGCTGGCCCAGAAAGCCTGGCTGCATCTTCAGGCCATGGACTTCAAGGGTGTCCTGGCTATTTGCGACTCGGCCCTGTCGCTGACACGAAATTCGGCACTTCGCCCCGCTCCAGACGCGCCAATAGGATTTCCGAGGCAGGTTCGCAATGCGTTGATTTGTTCAGCCCTGGCGTCAGCCGCCTTGGGCGATTACGCGCGCGCACTCCAAGACTTTGCGCTGGTGAGCACCGCGATGGATCGCCAGACGGTATTCTTCGATTGGTACTGGCGGATGCCTATCGCGGCCGGCATGACCGAGTTGTGGCTCGCGACAGGCGATCGCAGCCGCGCGCAACAGGAGGCTGGACGCTTTCTCGAGATTTCGCTCGCCACTGCGGATCGCCACTGGCAGGGACTTGCCTGGGAGATCAATTCTCGTGTGGCCCTGGAAAACCGGGATCTTCCCCGGGCCCAAGATTGCATCGCCAGGGCGGTAGCCACCGTGCAAGGGTTCGAGGTGCCTTTGGCCGCCTGGAGAATCCACGCGACCGCAGCGCGCATCGACGAGGAATCGGGGCATCATGCAGCGGCAGCTGCGCACGGCGAGATCAGTCGCCTGACGATCCTGCGGCTGGCCAATTCATTGTCAGAGCAAGAGCCGCTGCGGGAGAGTTTTGTTTCCGCGCCCGCCGTTGCGCGGATTCTCAACGGCCACTGGTGATCCGATAGGCTGCGCATCGCGAGGACGCGACCGACGCCCCCACAGCTGCAGTTACCTTAATACGTCCCCCCGGCGTGCATGTCGCAACCGAATCGATGAAGTTTCGGGTTCTGCGACTTGGGTCGTGGCGTCAATCATTGTCAAGGCTATTGTGTTGAAAAGGACGGAAACAAACGGCCATCATTTCGGAGGATCGCCCTGATATCTAAATCCTCGTCTATCTCTGCCGCCGTTCTATTCTTGTCCTTTGCCGGTTGTGCTTACTTGGGCCATATGTCGCTGCGTTTTGAAACGGCACAGCGCATCAACCCCACACAACCGCGAGACCCTGTGTTCAACGAAGCCATCGCAACGCATACCGACGTCGTTCGGCTGACCTTCGCAGCCGATCGCAACATACGCGCGGCCGTCAACCATGATCAATTGAATGTGACCACCAACGCGGCGTTTTGCGACGGTGCGCGCGAATCACTGGGTCCCATCCCGACGATCTTTGACGCCGACGGCCCGATCTCGCTGAGCAAAATCAGCGGCCCACCTGCTTCAATGGATCAGCGCGTCTGGATCTACATCTTCGCCCGCCGCGACCGAGCCTCACCGTCCGCAACGGACGCAGATCAACATGCAAAGTACGATTTGGCGCAATCAACGCGAGACGTCTGCGTCAGCATCAACGCCCTGTCCATGGTATTGACCGGCTTTACGTCCCAGGAAGTGAATATCAAGGCAGCCGCGCTCCAGAGTGCAGTCCTAAAAGAGCTTCCATCGATAGCAAGCCAATTTTCGAGCGATTAACTCGGATATACGCATGGGCTGCCTCAACAGCAATACGCCGAATGAAATCGCAAGCGAGAGTGCAAACCTCTCGAAACGCAAGTTGATACTTGAGACAACGCGTTAGTCGGCGTCGGCGCGATCGGCTCCAATGGCGAGCTAGGTAATCTGTTCTCCGAACACGATGCGATGGCCGTCCGGCGTCACGACTGCGAACTCACGCATTCTCCACGGCTTGTCTTCTAACTCATGCCATATTTCTACGCTCTGCTTCAGGACCTCCTGATAGAAGCCAGAAACGTCGCGGACATGAAGATACGCAAACCAAGAATGATCCTGGCACTTGGACATCGGCTGAGCCGCGGGGCAGTGGCCAATTCGAAGCCGGCAGGCTCCCCGACTCAGAAACGACCATCCTTCAACGCTGAAATCTTCGGAGAAGCCCAATTTCTCGCAATAAAACTTCGTCGATGCATCAAGATTATTGACGGCAAGCACGAACGTCGACCCCGTGATATCCGACATGTGTCGCTCCTTCGCAACCCACACTATTGGCTATCTGATCTTACCCCAATGCGTAAGGGCGTCCTTCGTCTGGTCGTCAAGTGTCAATTCCATAGCCCGTCTCCCACGCTTTAAGCGATTGTATTTCTGATCGATTGGTACCGCCGATTATGGCTGCTTCTGCCCGACTCGCCATTCGGCGGCTTGCCTAAAAGCGTTTGCCATTCTTTGAAGCATCTCCCGGCGGAGGGGTCTCTCGGGCTGCTTTGAACGCAGTCCGGAAAAACTCTGTAACAATTTGTCGAATTCCAATACGGCGGTTCGTCGTCTACACAAAGCCTCGAGACGAACGGAGGGGTAAAGAACATGGCAAAGCTTGTATTCGGTTTGCAGCAGTCCTTGGACGGCTATGTCGACCACCTGGAAATGGGGCCACCTGGCCCCGCGCTCTCTCGTCACTTCGTGAAGCACGTGCGCGACCTAGCTGGCTGTGTGTATGGTCGCCGCACGTACGAGATCATGCGTTATTGGGACGAAGACCAGCCCGATTGGGACGCGGAGGATCTCGACTTCGCGGCGGCGTGGCGAAGCCGACCAAAGTGGGTTGTGTCGCGCTCGTTGAAGGCAGTCGGCCCCAACGCCACGCTGGTCCAGAATGACGTCGGGACCGTGCTGCGCGAGCTCAAGGCCCGGCTCGTCGGTGAGATTGACGTCGCCGGACCAGACTTGGCGCGAAGCCTGACCGACCTCGGTCTTGTTGATGAGTATCGACTCTATTTCCGCCCCTTCGTGCTCGGTCACGGCACGCCATTCTTCGCCGGTCCCCGGCCGCCGCTCCGCCTCGTAGCCAGCGATCTCGTTGGCGAGGGCGTGATTAGATTGACCTACGTTCCCGCTTAATCGCGCGACTTACCCGATCGGCTTTGGGGTCTACACGGGAACAGAGAACTGACCGGCGATAAGCGGCCAAAAGCGGGCTGTGACCGCGCTGAAATCGTTGCCAGGAAGCGGACGTTCCCCTTCCCACCCCAACAACAAGCAGAGTGCTCCCCAAGAGCGTCTACAATAAGCGCGTTTGGATTTGTGTTGTTACAGCTTGGCTAATAATACTTTTGTGAAACTATTGGATAGATTGTTTTTGGTAATTTTCGCGCGGTGTCGCCGCGAAGACTCTAACCTTGATTTCGCTTGGAGGGCGGCGCGCAACAAGATGTTTGGTTACATGGTTTTGCCGGT
>DASQPK010000031.1:0-53375 GCA_035643995.1 Steroidobacteraceae bacterium
CTCGGCGAATTCGGCGCTGTCGTTACTTTCGTGTCCAACATTCCCGGCGAGACGCGCACGCTGCCGCTGGCTTTGTATACGGCGCTACAGACACCGGGCGGCGATGTGGCCGCGGCCCGCCTGGCACTGATCTCCTGCGTCTTAGGCTTGGCCGGACTGCTCCTGTCCGAGTGGTTCGCGCGCCGCGTGCGGCACATGCTGGGCCGGTGATGCTGAAAGTCGCTGTCAAGAAGCGTCGCGGCAGCTTTGCGCTGGCGGCGCAATTCGAGTTGCCCACTCCGGGAGTGGTCGCACTGTTCGGCCGTTCCGGCTGCGGCAAGAGCACACTGATCAATGTCATCGCCGGGTTGCTCAAAGCCGATTCAGGGCACGTCGTGCTCGATGATGCTGTTCTGCTGGACACGCAGCGGCATATCGACGTGGCGCCTGAACGCCGCCGCATCGGCTACGTGTTTCAAGATGCGAAGCTTTTTCCCCACTTGAGCGTCGCAGCGAATTTGCGCTACGCGCAGGACCGGGCAAAGGTTCCCGCGTATGTGGGCATGGATCTGGTCGCAGACCTGCTCGATTTGGGCGCGCTGATGCATCGGCGCACCCACCAGCTCTCGGGCGGCGAGCGTCAACGCGTGGCCATCGGCCGGGCGCTGCTGTCGCAGCCAAGTCTTCTGTTGCTCGATGAGCCGTTGGCATCCCTCGACGCGTCGCGACGCGAAGAGTTGCTGCCGTACCTGGAAACACTGCGCGACCAGTTGGCGATCCCGATGGTGTACGTCAGCCATGATTTCGACGATGTTTTGAGGCTGGCCACGCATCTCGTTCTGATGGAATCGGGCACGACCACCGCTCAGGGAAACTTGAGCGACATGAGCTTGAATCCCGGGGTGCGCGCCATCATCGGTGCCGACGCAGTGGGCGCCATCGTCGATGGCACCGTCTTGGGCGCCGATCCCGAAAGCGGACTGTTGCGCGTGCAGGTGGGTCATGGCGAACTCAAAGTCCACTTTGGCAAAGCCGCTAAGGGCGCCAAGCTCCGGGTCCAACTGTTGGCGCGCGATCTCATTGTCGCAACGCGAGCGCCGCAACAATTGAGCGTCCGCAACAGCTTGACCGGGGTGGTGACGGCAGTCACGGATGACCATGAGGATTCGGATTTGATCGCCATCGACATCGGCGGCACGATCATCTTGGCGCGAGTCACCAAAGCGGCCACGCGCGAGTTGGGGCTCGTCGCCGGACTATCGGTGTGGGCGCTGGTAAAGACCGCGTCGCTGCGCCCCCACCCTATTTGACCTTGGTGCCAAGATGCAGAATGGCCACTATGTGGTCGTCTGCCGCGAGGCCTATGGCCGCCTTGACTCTCGCACTGTAGGCAGCGGGGCCCGTCTTCCACATCACGCCGTAGCCTAAATCATTGGCGGCCAGCAGCAGATTTTCCACCGCCGCGCCGACGGCGATCACCTGCTCGATTTCCGGCACCTTGGCAATATCTTTCCTCACCGCGCAGCCCGCGACCAGAATGCTCGGCGAACGCCTGATTTTCTCGCGCTCAAGCTCCATCTGCTCATCGGTGAATGTGGGTATTTGGTCCCGCCTTGCCTCGGCCACCGCGTTGGCGAAGGACTCGCGCGCGGCGCCGTTCACCGCAATGAAACGCCAGGGTTTCAGGCGTCCATGATCCGGCGCGTGAGCGGCCGCCTGCAGCAGCCGGTCCAGTTGTTCCGGCGTGGGACCGGGCTCGGACAGGCCCTTGGCCGTTGAGCGTGAGGCAATCGCATCGAATAGTTCCATCAGAAGACCCCTGCATAAGCACATAAGGAGATAAGCCCTCAGCAGGCCATGGCTTTCGGCTATGATCTGCGCCCGAGATGCCGTTGCGGCAACTCGAAATTATACCCGTACGACTTCCAAGGAGCCCTCAATGAACCGTATTGTTTTGGCGTCAATGGCCGCGCTGGTGGGCGCGAGCGCGTTCGCAGCGCCGGTTACCTACACTCTCGACCCCGCCCATACCTATCCGAGTTTTTCGGCCGACCATTTCGGCGGCCTGTCGGTATGGCGCGGTAAATTCAACACCACATCGGGCAAGGTCGTCTACGACAAGGACGCGAAGTCCGGCTCCATCGAAGTGACCGTCGATATGAGCTCGATCAATTTCGGCATGGCGAAGTTGGATGCGCATGCCAAATCAGCTGAATTATTCGACGCGGCGAAATATCCCACGGCGACCTACTCGGGCAAATTCACCAAATTCAACGGCACCGCACCCGCGGAAGCGCAGGGCACCCTGACCATGCACGGCGTGACCAAGCCGGTGACCTTGACGATTGAGTCGTTCAAGTGCATGCAGAGTCCAATGACCAAGAAGGAAGTGTGCGGCGCGGAAGCCTCTGCGACCTTTAGCCGTGCCGACTTCGGCGTAAACTACGGCGATAAATATGGCTTCAACCAAGAAGTGAAGCTGCAGATCCAAGTGGAAGGCAGCCCCGCGGCTTAGTACCCCGCAGAATCGGCCCGCTGCGAGTCGGGCCGATTCTGCAGTCCTTCAGGGCTTGAGCTTTCCCGCCAGGTGGGCGCGCAGCGCCGCAAGCTGCTCCGCGGACAATGCGCCCAATATGCCGTGCCGCTCGGGCGGAATATGTCCCGACTCAAGTGACGCGCTGAACACGTACTGCTCAAAGAACGCAGCCCAGGCGCGGCGGGTCTGGGGCGGAAGTGCGCGGATGCTCAAGATGGCGTGAAGCAGCGCATCGAAAGCCGAGTCGGCGCTGGAATAAGCGCCCAGCGGATCATGCCACCAGTAATTGACCAGCACATTGAACGGATCGAGCGATTCAACGTGATGCCACCACAGGGGCGGAATGAATATGGCGTCTCCCGCCGTCAATTCGGCCGTCTGCGCTTGGCTCAAGGCGTCGCGGAACTTCGGATACCGCTCGAAATCCGGATTGCGCAGCGACACCAGGCTCATGGCTGCGCCCGTGGGTGCGAAGTCCAGCGGACCGATGTAGAGATTGGCGATCTGCTCCGGTGGAAACAGCGTGAACCGCCGCCGACCCGCCACCACGCAGCCCACATTGTTCCATTCATCGACGTGCGTGGGCGTGGTGATGCGATTGCCCAGCCAAATTCGCGGCAGCACCGTGCCGTCAAATAAGGGCAATTTGTTTTCCTGCCCAAAGGCCGGCAGACAATCGCGTATGAGAGCGCTTTGCGCCGCCACCGCGGGAGGCTTGGGAAACTGCGCGTAGCGCAACACTTGCGCGGCGATCTCCGACAAGGGCAGCCGGTTGCGGTGAAAATTAAAGCCGCTCATCGCCGCGTTGTAGAAAATCTCACCCTCGATCTCGGGCGCCGTCATGAGTGCATCCACCGGCGCACCACTGTCGTGCCGCTGCAAATAGCGCACCAGCGCCGCGGGCGAATCGAGAAATTCGTGAACCGCTCGCCAGTCGCGGACCAGTCCCCGCAATATCGCCGGCTGCTTGTCGGGCAGAACATCGCGCCGGATTTCATCAACGCTCAGGCCTGAGTACTCTTTCATCTGGACGAGCACCGCTTCACCGGGACGAGCACTGCGTCACCAGAAGTACACCTGGAGCGTCTGGCCCTTGCGCCGCGGCGGAATATCGCTCAACACTTCGCGATGATCGCGGTAGTTGGCGGCACTGCGCTCCAATAGGTTGTCTATTTCCGCAACGCCATAGGTGACATCCTGGGCCGTGGGTGGATGCAAGTCTTTCGCGTCCGGGAAAATGCCCATGCCGGCCATGATCGAATACCATGAAAATACCGGATAGCCGCGCCCCAAGGTCTGTTTGCGCACCGTGGGCGCAATGCTATTTCCGGACATCCAGAGATTGAGCAATTGCTTCAATGGCTCCGACAGGTTGAGGTTGGCTGCGTTGGCCCGCCAATATTCCGTGTCGCTGCGACTGTTTGTTTTGTAATGCGTCACGATGTAGTCGCGCGTGCCTTCGAAGTGCTCGTTGACGCGGGTATTGAATCGCGCTTGCGCAGCTTCGCTCAAGTCTCCTTGCTCGAGGCAGTCGACAAATGCAGTTGCGGTTTGCTGAATGAACAACAGCGCGGTTGCCTCCAAGGGCTCAATGAAGCCCTGAGACAGGCCGACCGCCAGACAGTTTTTATTCCAGTGCTGAGTCACCCGCCCGATTCGCATTTTCAGGTGCCGCGCCGTTACTTGCGAATCCAGCAATCCCAGCCGCTCGCGAAGCTCAGTTTCCGCTTGGTCGGCGGAACAGAATTGCGAGCTATACACATAACCATTGCCGAAACGCTGCGTGAGCGGGATTTTCCATGCCCACCCATGCTTCATGGCCGTGGAGACCGTCTCGGAGGGCACGGTGTCGCCAATGGGTGTGGGCATGGCAACCGCGGCATCGTTGAACAGGTTCTCCGCGAAACTGACGAACGGGGTTCTCAACGCCTGATTGATGAGCAGCCCCGCAAAACCGGTGCAGTCCACGAACAGGTCGGCGCCGATGGTGGTGCCCTCTTGGGTACTCACCGACGCGATCGCGCCCTGTTCATTGAGATTCGCCTGGATTACGTGAGCGGTTTGATAACGAACGCCGCGCTGCAACGCCTTCTTGTGCAGGAATTGGCCGAGCAAGACAGCGTCGAAGTGATATCCGTGCCAGATGTCGAAGGGAAAATGCTCATTGGGCTTCGGCGCCAAATTCTTCGCCGCCAGGCGGGCCGCGATGAAATACCGATCAGGATCGGCGCAGACATCGGCACCCCTGATTCTGGCATCCGTGTTGGAGACGAATTGAGTCATGGTGAGGTTGTCGAGCATCGAGCCGAACGGGTGGAAGTAGCTCTCACAGCCTGGTTTTGTCGACCAACCGTCGAAGGTAATGCCGCACTTATAAGTAGCATGGCACTCCGGCATCCACTCAGCCTCTTCGATCCCCAAGCTATCGAAGAACCCCCGCAGCCACGGAGTCGAGCCCTCGCCCACGCCGATGATGCCGACGATCGGCGACTCGAGCACCGTAATTTCAACACCCTGCTCGATCAGTGAGCGCGCCAGAATCAGTGCCGTCATCCAGCCGGCGGTCCCGCCGCCCACCACCAGGATGCGCCGCACCGTCGGCGGCAAGGCCGATCGGCGCGCCTGCCCGCGCATGCTCTCCTCTGCAGTACGGTTATAGAGAGTAGCCGTGTCGCTCATGTTCTTTCTCCCGGCCGATCAGGCCAGCAGCCGCCGCAGCGGCTGCGCCCACTCCTCCGCGGACCCTGGAATCAGCAATTGAATCGAGCCTGCCGACGGATGCGCCACACCGCGAATGCCGAGCCTGCCGAGCGTACGCTCATCAACCGCCTTCAAGTCCGCGATGCTCATGCTCAAGCGCCCCGCGACAATCTCGAGGTCGGCAATGTTCTGGCGGCCGCCGAGCGCCGCGAGCATCGCCGACGCGTCCTGGCTCGGCGGCGCATCGAGCCGCGCGGCTTGAGTCCCGGCGCCGACGCGCATGGCGTCGCGGATTTCACCGGCCACTTGGTCGGCAATGGGCCCTAGCACCACTTGCAGTCCCGTGGCGCCGGAGCGCAGCAATCCACGCGAACCCAAGTGCTTGAGCGCCGCCTCGTCGATCGCGCGATTGTCGATGAGACCTAAGCGCAATCGCGTCGTACAGGCGGTCACTTCGGTGAGGTTTGAAGCGCCGCCCAGCGCCCCGACGAAGGACCTGCCGCGACTGTCTGCCTCGATGGGCGCAAAGGATTGCGCCACATCGTCGGTTTCCCGGCCGGGTGTCGAGAGATTCAAGCGCACGATACAGACGCGAAACACCGTGTAATACAGCAGAAAATACGCGGCGCCGATCGGGATCAACAGCAGCGGGCGCTGGGCGTGAGTGAAATTGAGAACGTAGTCGAACAGGCCGGCCGAGAAGCTGAAGCCCAAATGCACGCCGAACAAATGCATGATCACCATGGCAAGACCCGTTGCTATCGCATGCAGCGCGTACAGCACCGGGGCGAGAAACATGAAAGTGAATTCCACCGGTTCGGTGACACCGGTCAAAAACGAGGTGAGGCCCAATGACAGGAGCAGGCCTGCGACGCCGGCGCGGCGCTCCGGCCGAGCCGTGTGATACATCGCAAGGCAGGCGCCCGGCAGGCCGAACATCATGACCGGGAAGAATCCCGACATGAACGCCCCGGCGCTTGGATCGCCGGCAAAGAATCGGTTCAGATCGCCGGTCGCGCCGTGGTAGTCGCCCACGATGAACCACGCGAAATTGTTGAGAATATGATGCAGCCCCGTCACGATCAGTATTCTATTCAAGACGCCATAGGCAAAAAGACCCAGCGATCCGGCCCCCAAAATGGCCTGGCTGGCCGCATCCATGCCGTGTTCGAGGAAGGGCCATGCGTAGCCGATCAGGACGCCCAACACCAAGCCCACGACGCCGCTCACGATGGGCACGAAGCGCCGTCCGCCGAAAAAGCTCAGGTAGCTGGGGAGCGTGATGTTGCTGTAGCGGTTGTAGGCGACGCCGGCGACGATGCCGGACAACAGTCCGACCGGAATGCTGAGCTTGGAGAGCGAGCCCGGTGCCACATGCATCAGGCTCTCGACCGCCCGCGTCGTCACCACGAAGCCGACGAGTGCCGCGAGTCCGGCTGCGCCGTGGTTCTCGCGCGCCAGCCCGACCGCGACACCCACCGCGAAGAGCAGTCCTAGATTCGAAAAAATGGCTCCCCCGGCAGCGGCCATGGCCGTCCAGTTCAGAAGGTCCGGTTGACCCAAGCGCAGCAGCAAACCGGCGATGGGCAACACCGCAATGGGCAGCATCAAGGCGCGGCCCAGCTGCTGGAACCCTGAAAAGCGGAATTTCATGATGTCTCTCCCCCATCCCCGACAGCTTGCTCGATCAGGCTACGCACCTCGGTCGCGGAACCCAAGTGAAGGCAGCGCTTCGCGAGTTCGCGGCACTCCTCGATGCGCAGTCCGCCGATCTGACGCTTGAGCGCCGGTATCGCTGACGGCACCACCGAGAGCTCGCGAACGCCCAGACCCAGCAATATCGGCACTGCCGTGCGATCGGCGGCCACACCGCCGCAGACGGCCACCAGCTTGCCGGCGGCATCGCCCGCTATGCCTGAGGCCGCTATCAGCTGCAGCACCGCCGGATGCAAGGCGTCGGTTCGCCGCGCGAGTTCAGAGTGGCCGCGATCCATGGCGAGCGTATATTGGGTCAGGTCGTTGCTGCCGATCGATAGGAAATCGACCGCTTGAATGAGAATGGCTGCTGTCAGTGCGGCGCTCGGCGTTTCGATCATTGCGCCCAGCGCGACGCGGCCCTCGAGCTTCAGTTCGGCGGCCAGTTCATCGATGACGCGTCGTACTGCCAGTATTTCCGACAAGTCGGTGACCATCGGAATCAGCAAACGCATGACGCCAAATGGCTGCACGCGCAGCGCGGCGCGCAATTGCGTACGCATCAAGCTCGGATGCAGCAGCGCGGTGCGCACGCCGCGCAGTCCCAGTGCCGGATTCGCCTCGGCCGGCAGCGGCAAGTAGCGCAGCGGCTTGTCGCCGCCCACGTCCATCATGCGCAGTATCAGCGGCCGTCCCCCGAGGGTATTGGCGATACTTTGATACGCCTGTACTTGCTCCTCTTCCGTGGGCGGCGTTTCTCGATCGATGAACAAGAACTCAGTACGAAGCAGTCCGCAGCCTTCCGCGCCGCTCGCGACCGCGGCGATGGCGTCGGTGACGCTGCCCAAGTTGGCAAAGATCTCGACACGCGTGCCATCCAATGAACGGCATTCCTTGGCGGCGGCCGAGCGAAGCGCGGCGCCTCGCGCGAGTCGTGCCTCGACCGTGGCTCTACCCTTCGCCACGGCTTCGGCCGTGGGCGCGCTGTACAGCGTGCCGCCGTCGGCATCGACGATCAGCGTTTGCCCATCCGCAATTTTGCGCAGTTCCCCGCCGAGTCCGATCAGCATGGGTATTTCCATGGCAGCGGCCAGGATGGCCACGTGCGACGTCGCGCCGCCGCCGCCCAAGGCGATGGCGACCAATCGCCGAGCATCCAGCGCGGTGAGCTCAGACGGCAGCAAATCGTCGGCGAGAAGGACGGCTTGCTCCGGCAACGGCAAATGCATGGGCCGCGCCTCCCCGGCCAGTGCCAGCAACACATGGGCCTCGACATCCAAAAGATCATCAGCCCTCTCTCGCAAACGCGAGTCATTGAGTGATTCGAGCGCAGCGATGGAGCGCCGAATAGCGCCGCGCCAGGCGTACCCGGCACTCTTGCCTCGAGCAATGTGTTCGTGCGCGCTTTCATTCAACGTCGGATCGTCCAGGAACTCGAGGTGGGCGCCGATGATCTCCTGCCGCGCGGCGCCGCCCGCATTGCGAACCCGCTCCAGCCTGAGCCGCACGTTGGATCGCGCGCGATCGAGTTCCTCTCGTTCACGGGCGGCGCCCGATCCCTGTTCCGTAACCTCGATTTCGCGGCGCTCGATGCGCGTGGCGCGGCCAACCGCAAAACCCGGCACGGCGCAGACGCCGGACAACTCGCCATCCTTGAGAGCGCTGCGCTTGAGGTGCGGCTCGAGGCGCGGCTCTTGGGCAGGCGCAGATTCATGCGTCAGCTCCATTCGCTGGGCTTCCTCGAGACCCGCGAGCGTGGCGGCGAGGGCTTCAGCCGCTTCATTTCCCTCTGCCCGAAGAATCACCTCATCTCCATGGCGCACCCCGAGCGCCATGATGGCGACCACGCTTCGCGCATCCGCGATGCGGCCATGTGCCGCGAGAGAAATGTGTGCACCGAAGGTTTTGGCGCGCCGCGCGAGCAAGGCCGCCGGCCGGGCATGCAATCCCTGGCGCAACGCGATGACGACGGTGCGCTGATCGCTCAGCGCAGGCTCGCCGCTCGACTGAGGCGGCGATACCCCGGGTCGCGATGCATCGATACTCACTGAGAACAAAAGATCGCCCGCCTTGACCAAACCGGCGCCCCGGCGATGTTGAAAGGCAGCGCCATCGGAAGTCACGACGATGGGAGTCATGAGACTCTTCGCGCCGCGCGCCACGACGTCGAGATCGAAGCGGATGAGTTCATCGCCGGCCTTGACCCGGGCGCCCGGTTTTACGCGCGGATCGAATCCACGGCCGCCCAGTTGCACGGTATCGATACCGATGTGGATCAACACATCGACGCCCTGCAGGCTGCGAATGGATACCGCATGGCCGCTGGCCGGCAATGTCACGATTTCCCCGTCGCAAGGGGCAGTCACGATGCCGCCGGTCGGATCGATGGCGAGGCCGTCACCCAGCAGCCGCCCGGCAAACACGGGATCGGGCACCTCATCGAGAGGCATGCACCAGCCGTCGAACGGCGCAATGATGTTGAGCGAGCTCACTTAGTTCTCAATCTCGACCCAGTCAAGCGCCCACAGCGGATCGAGCCGGGGACGTGCAAACCGTAGGCAAACATCGTGGCGGCCTGGGAGCCGCGGCAGTCTTGTCGCAGGCAGCTCCGTGACTCCATCCCGGTTGGTTGCCGCTGCGAGCGGCAGGACGCTGAAGGTCGCGGTGTCGCAGCCGTCCACATGCACTTCGAGCTCGCCCTCCCGGGTTCTATTGTCGCCCACGCGAATCTTGGCGGCATCCAACCCAAGTTCATAGTTGAATGGCAGGGCAGCCACGGCGGCGAGGACTTGCGGCCCGTGCTCGAGATCGACGTCGCGATAGACCCAGCACGGGTTCATGATGTCCACTGCCAGGGGCGCATGCCCGCTGCTACCGTCGCCGCCCGGTTCGAGCAGCAGGCCGACGCCATTGCTGCACAGTTCGAGTTCGTGGCTGGTGCGTCGCGCACCGGTACGCGCATCCAGACGTGAGATCCAGGTGCGCGAAGCCTGCTGCGACCCAAGGTATGTGGCGGCGCGAATCTCCGTGCCCGCCGCAAGCAGAAGCGGTGCCGCATAGCGAGCCGACGTCACGCTCGGCTCCTGGCCGTCCAGCGTGTAGCGGATGCTGGAATCGAGTGCAGCATCCTTCAGCTCGGGCAGGTTGGCCAGCGTCACGCGGATGCCCCCTGCGGCATGCGCAAAATGCGGATCGATGCCGAAGACACTGTCCGCGTAATTTAGACCGAGCGCACGGTAGCGCGCAGACATCGACACCAATCGCTTGAGAAAATCAGGCCAGCTGCGCTGCGGCGACGACCAGCCGACTTCAGCCAGCGCCGCCGCGCGCGGCAGTGCCATCCATTCGACCCGGCCCTCGGTCTGCATGTGTTCCGTCCATAGATCCGCCTGGAGCCCGAGCACGTGCTGTTGTTGCGCCCCGGACAGCTCTGCGTCATACGGTTCAAAGTCATAGACGTTCTTCAAAGAAATAATCGCGATTCGCCCCGGCGGTTCCGTCGCCAACGGGCCCTGCCGATGATCGAGATACAGCATGGGATCCGGCGCCAGCACCGTATCATTGCCCTGCACGGCGGCAGCACGCGCCGTCGAGGCGCCGTGCCATGACATCACGACGGCGTCCGCTCTCAAGCCTGGCTGCAGGATTTCATCCCACCCCACCGCGCGTCTGCCCTTTGCAGACAGATACCCGCTGATCTTTTGAGTGAAGTAAGTTTGCAAGGCATTGGAGTCGCTGATACCCAGTAGCCGCGCTCGCGCCTGCACGCCGGCCGATGCGTTCCATTCATCCTTGACGGCCTCGTCCCCGCCGATGTGCACGTAGCGTGAAGGGAATAATTGCATCACCTCGTCGAGCACGTTCTGCAAGAACTCGAAAGTGCCCGGTTCCAGGTTGAATAGGTGCGAATGCACGCCCCAGTTGGGCGAGACCGGGAGCGTTGGATGGCTGTCAATGGCGCCCAACTCCGGGTAAGCGGCAAGCGCTGCCTGCGCGTGGCCCGGCATGTCGATTTCCGGAATGATCTGTACGTGTCGAGTTGCCGCGAAGGCGACGATGCTGCGGACCTGTTGCTGGGTGTAGTAACCACCGTATGGCTTGCGGCTCGAGCTTCCCGGAACCGAGGCCGGTATGCGCCACGCGCCCACCGATGTGAGCCGCGGATATTTGCGGATCTCCAAGCGCCAACCCTGATCGTCGGTCAAATGCCAGTGCAGAACATTGAGCTTGTGCCACGCCATCCAATCAATCATGGAGCGCACGAAGGCCGGCGACTGAAAGTGCCGGGATGAGTCCAGCATCAGCCCCCGCCAGGAATATCGGGGCGCATCGGTGATGGTTTGCGCGCGAATGTCGCCGCCGGCGAGGCCCGCCGGCAAGAGCTGCCAGAGAGTGACGGCGCCGTAGAACAGACCGGCGGATGAACTCGCGGTCACGAGGATCCGCCGCGGTGCGACCTCGATCTTATAGGCTTCGCCGCCGAAACCGCGGCGACGCCGGAACTCGATCGTCCGAATACCGGCTCGCGCCGCATCGGCACCGACCGGCAAGGTCAACCCATTGGTTCGAGTCCACAAATCGGCCAGATAGCGGGCCGATGCATCGGCCTCCCGGTCGCCCGCCGGTACACGCAGGACCACGGCGGCATCGACATTGAATTCGCCGTCGGCGAGTTCAACCCTAAGGGGAGCCGGGATGACCCCGGCGTGCGCCGCCGGCGGCAGTGCCGCGATCAACGCGAGGGCGATGGCGCGGGCGGCGGTTTGCACCGCCGCCCGGGGTCTTCGTACCAAACTTAAGGCCCGTCGCACGATCCACACTCTACCCGAATGCCGCGTGCGCGGGCCGATACCACCGACCTACAGCTTGAAGCGGAAATTCAAGTAGTACTGCGAACCGTTCTTGTAGAAAGCCCGCGGCTGAGTCGTGTTCAAAGCGAAGTACTTGAGCGTCGGATTGTTCAAGTTCATGGCATCGAACGTGATCGAGAAATGATCGTTCATGGTGTATCCCAGCGCCGCTGACAGGGTGCCGATGGCATCCTGCGAGAACGCCGTGCTGCGATCCAAACCGCTGAAGAACGCAGACCGATAGGTGTAGCCCACTCGAGCGTTGAACATCTGATTCTCGAAGTAGGCGCTCACGTTGTAGGTGTTCTTCGATGTGCCCACCAAGCGATGGTCGCCGGGGCTTCCGTCTGGATTGGGCTGCACATTCCCGGTTTGCTTGCCATCCGCATACGTGTAGTTCCCGATAAAGCCAATGTTGTCGGTAAACGCCTGCTGGTATGCCAGTTCCAAGCCATCGACCCGGCCTTTGGCGTTGATCGGAACCGTCAAGTTGTAGTCCACCGGGCAGCCCGTCGGGCATATGGAGCCGAAGGTGCTGTAATTTTTGATTTCCGAGCCGAAGCCCACGTAGTTGCGCAAATCCATGTAGAAAGCCGTCGCCGAAAGCAGCGAACGCTTGGCGAAATACCATTCGAGGCCGGCGTCTAGGTTGGTCGAGCGAATCGGCTTCAAGTCAGGATTGCCGCCCGTGCCGCTCCCCACACTACCGACGACTCCCGGCGGGGTCAGATTGGTGAATCCCGCGAGCGCCGAGTAATCGGGGCGAGTCATGGTCTCAGCGGCCGCAAAGCGCGCCACCAAATCGTGGGTCAGATCGAGCTTCAAATTGGCGCTCGGCAGGACGTCATTATAGGTATGTTTTTTCTCGAGGCCGGCAAAGGGTCCGAACGCAGAGGTCAACACCGCACCTGGCGTGGTCGGATCCACCTGCGTGTAGCTGATGGCATCTTCCTTGGTGTTGACGTAGCGCACCCCGATGTTCGCCGCCCAGTTGTCGCCCTTGAAATCGGCCTGCACGAATGCGGCCGCATCCTTCTCGTACACGGCAAATAAATACTGATAGTACTGGCGCGTGATCGGGTTGCGATTGACGTTGGCGGGATTGTTGTACGCAGCCAGCTGCGCCTCGGTCCAATACCAAATCCCGGTCGGGATATTGCCGCCGAAGGTCTCGAAGTTCGATGGGTAATTCGAGAACGTCGTCGGGTAAGCCGAAGGACTCGTGTTCAGAGGGCCCTGCGCGGTGCCCGTCGGGGATGTGCGGTTATGCGCCTCATAGCGCACGCCGAATTTCAAGTCCTTCCAGGCGCCGTTATCGATCTTGAACTCGCTGTCGAGCTTCGCCCATTTCTCCGTGTCTCGGATATCGATATCGGCGGCACCGAATATCCAACCGAATGTCACCGGTACGCCGCCGGGCGTCGGCGTGTTGTTGACCGTATTGCCGAGATTGAAGTTAGGAGCCGACCCAAGGCCGTTCAACTGGTAGCCGGCGCCGCTGCCCAGTCCGGGATTGGTCTCGGACACATCTTGGTGCGGCGTTTTGCCGTCACCCCAGGAATAACCGACCTGTGCGAAGAAGCTCAAGGCACTGTTGGCATTCCAAGTCGTGTCGAGATTGACGAAGTTCGCGGTAGCGGTTTCATCGGGCCGCGATATCTGATCGTAGACCCCGTAGAGGGTGCCCGCGACACCGGTGAAGTTCGCCTTGGTCAAGGTATTGTTCTGAACCACGTAGCCGGGGTCGGGTCCCTGGCCCGCGCCAAAGTTGACGAAGTGCGTCGACCACATCAGGTAATTGCGATTGTAGTTGGTGGCCGTCAGCTTCGAGGAGAAGCCCGACAGATCCAATGTCAGATCGTCGGTCGGTTTGAACTCGATGTCGAGCATGCCGCCATTGCGCTGGCGCTTCTGTGTGAAAAATGCGGCGCCGATTTCGGTCGGGTACTGCACACCTGCGAGATCCGGATGGGCCGCCGCAATTGGGGTGGGGTTGCCCAGGGCGTCCTTGGCTGCAATGGTGTCGTAGCCCAAGATTTCCACGCCGTCGCGGCGCAGGTGCCGGGTTTCGGAAAACAACTGCAGCATGACGCCAAAATTATTGGCATCGTTCTTGAAGTTGGCGAGCGCGCTGTATTGCCCATCGGTCTTCGAGGGTAGATCCGCATAAACTGCACCGACCGATGCTTCGAGCGTGAACTGCTTGCCAAAATCCAGGGGCTTGCGCGTGATGATGTCGATCGAACCTGCCACGCCGCCTTCGACGAGCGACGCGCTGGAGCTCTTCTCCACCACGACCTTGCTGACGATCTCCGAGGGCAGCAACGTGTAGCTGACGCTGCGACCGACCGTCTGGACCTGGTCGAGCACAAACCAATCGCCGGCCGCGACGTTGTGGCCGTTGATCAGGGTCTGCGTCAGGCTGGGGTTCGTGCCGCGCATACTGACCCGATCGTTCTCATCGAAGCCGCCCTCGTTCGCGCCGGCAGCGCTGGTGGTAATGCCCGGCAAGCGGGCCAAGGAGTCGGCGACGTTTTTATCAGGCATCTTGCCGATGTCTTCCGCGGTCACGACTTCGGTCAGTCCGATCGCGTCGCGCTTCGCCTCGATCGACAATTCGACGGATCTGCGGATGCCGGTGACCACGATTTCTTCGAGCGCGGTGTTATCGGGTGCAGCGGCAAGCGCCAAGGATGGCGGCACGAGCATTGCGATTCCGAGCGCCGACTTGACCGCCATGGCGATCCGATTCATATAGATATCCCCTGTCCGATTCATATCGATGCCCCCTGTCCTGTCACCAAATTTTGAAGAGAGTTGCTGCATCCCGCCGGGTGGTTGTCTTTTGCATCCACACCAATTAAGACCCAATATAATACCAATTATAAGAATTTGCTACTGCCGTGTAATAAAGACACCAAGAATTATTAGTTTATGTTGAAAATCAATATATTATCCACTTGCATGTGCAGTTGTTGTTCTCATAGTGGTATTTATTTGGTATTATCCAATGACCAAACACACCGTGGATGTGCCACCCGCGCCTATGTCATCGCTCGCTAAAGCAATTGGTCCGCTGGACGGTCAAGGCAATTTGCCGCTGTATCAGGAATTGCAGCGCGTGCTGCGAAAGGCCATCGATAGCCGGCTTCTTGGCCCGGATGATGCTTTGCCCTCGGAGCGGGATCTGGCCACGGATTTCGCCGTATCGCGCATTACGGTGCGCAAAGCGCTGGACGGACTGGTCGCCGACGGGCTCCTTGTCAGACGCCAGGGAGCAGGCAACTTCGTCTCGGCGCGCGTCGATAAGAACTTTGCGATGCTCACCTCCTTCTCCGAGGACATGCGCGCGCGCGGTCGCACGCCGAGAAGTGTCTGGCTCAAAAGAGCGGCCGGTACGGTGACGCCGGAAGAGGCGCTGGCGCTGCGATTGAGCCCTGGTACTCCGGTGTTTCGCTTCAATCGCATTCGCTATGCAGACGATGCGCCGATGGCACTGGAATACGCCACCATTGTCGCCACTGCATTGCCATCGCTCGAAGCCGTCGATGCCTCGCTGTACGAGGCGTTGGAACGTGCGGGTCACCGGCCGGTGCGCGCCTTGCAGCGGCTTCGCGCGGTACTCATTACTTCGGATCAAGCTGAACTCTTGAAGGCCAAGCCCGGAGATGCCGGACTGCTGGTCGAACGCCTAGGTTCGCTGCCCGACGGCCGAGCCATTGAGTTTTCGCAATCCTTCTACCGCGGCGACACGTACGACTTCGTCGCGGAACTCAGCACTTGAACGCGGAAGTTTCGCGATCGGCAGAGGGCACTCATATGTTTGAGGAGGCCGCTGATGCGTCGAATGCCGTGCGCGCGCAGTTGCAACAGGATGGCGCAAGAATCGCGGCCGTTGGCGCGGCACTGCGCAAATTGCAGCCCCGCGCAGTCATCACCTGTGCGCGCGGCAGCTCCGATCATGCAGCGACCTACGCCAAGTATTTGATCGAAACCCACGCGCGCGTGCTGACGGCTTCGGCCGCGCCGTCCGTGAGTTCGGTGTACGGCGTTCCACAAGACGTGCGCGGCTGCCTGTTCATTGCGATTTCCCAATCGGGACGCAGTCCCGACTTGCTGGCCTCGGTCGCGGCGGCGAAATCGTCCGGCGCCACGGTTCTCGCGCTCTGCAACAGTGCCGACTCGCCGCTCATGGCAGCCGCGGATTTGGCTATCGATTTGCGCGCAGGTCCCGAAAAAAGTGTCGCGGCAACAAAATCATACCTGGCATCGCTGGCCGCAATCGCCCGCTTGGTCGCATTCTGGACACAAGACGCGGCGCTGCAAAGCGCGCTCGAACAGCTGCCGGATCTCATGGACTCAAGCTGGGCGCTGGATTGGTCAGCGGCGCTGCCGGAGCTCGAATCCGCGGCCAATCTGTACGTGGTCGGCCGCGGGCTCGGCCTGGCAGCCGCGCAGGAAATTGCGCTCAAGTTCAAGGAAACCTGCGGCATGCATGCCGAGGCGTTCAGCAGCGCCGAGTTGCGGCATGGCCCGTACACGCTGCTTGGCAAGGGATTTCCGGCACTGCTGTTCGCGCAGCGCGACGCCACACTCTCGGGACTTGAAACTCTCGCCGGGGAACTCACCCGTCGCGGCGTGCCGGTCCTGCTCGCCGGCGGCAGCGTCCCGGGCGCTACGCTGCTGCCGACGGTGGATGCGGCGGCGGAAATTGCGCCCATCCTGCTCGTGCAGAGCGCCTATCGAATGATCGCCTCGCTGGCGGTGCGGCGTGGTCTGGATCCGGATCACCCACCCCATTTGCGCAAGATCACCGAGACCGTGTAGTGCGCACTGCACTGGTGAATGGCCGGATTCTGGCCGGCGAGCGAATCGTCAGCGGGCATACCGTCCTGCTCGCGCAAGGACGCATCGAAGGCGTGGTTCCTGCAGCGGATCCGCGCTGCCGTGACGCCATCATCGTCGATCTCGAGGGACAGCTTTTGCTGCCCGGCTTCATCGATGTGCAAGTCAACGGCGGCGGCGGCGTGCTGTTCAATGATGATCCCGGTCTTGAGTCAATCGGTGCGATAGGCGCAGCACACCGGCGATTCGGCACCACGGGTTTCTTGCCGACGCTGATCAGCGATGATCTCGACACCATCGGGCAGGCAATCGCCGCGGTGCAAGCCGCGCTTGATGCTCATCTGCCGGGCGTGCTCGGCATTCATATTGAAGGTCCGTTCCTCAACTGGGCCCGCCGCGGCGTGCACGATCCGAAGCATCTGCGGCGGTTGGACAACGGGGTGATCTCCTTATTGCGCGGCTTGCGCGGCGGCCGCACGGTATTGACGCTGGCACCGGAAATGACCACGACCGGGATGATTGCGCAGCTCAGCGCAAGCGGTATCTTGCTTTCCGCGGGTCACAGCGACGCCAATTTTGCACAGACCTCGGCGGCGATCGCGCACGGCGTGCGCGGCTTTACACATTTGTTCAATGCCATGGCGCCGCTCGCGCCACGCGAGCCGGGCATCGTCGGCGCCGCGCTGTTCGATGCAAACACTTGGTGCGGCATCATCGTCGATGGGCACCATGTGGACCCGGTGATGCTGAAGCTCGCGCTGCGCTGCAAGCGTCACGACAAGTTCATGCTGGTCACCGATGCCATGCCTCCCGTGGGTTCGCCTGAGCCAAGCTTCGTGCTGCAAGGGCGCACGATCCATGTCAAGGACGGCGTGTGCCGCGATGAGAACGGAACCTTGGCCGGCACCGGACTCGACATGGCCACCGCGGTTCGAAATGCGGTGTCTCTGTTGGGACTTGAGATCGCACAGGCCGCGCGGATGGCCAGCGAGTATCCGGCCGCGTTCCTCGGGCTGGAAAAAGAGCTTGGGCGAATCGCGCCCGGCTACCGCGCAAATCTTGCGCTGCTGGATGATGACTTGCAGGTCAGGCGCACCTGGATCGAAGGAATCGCCTCCTAAGCCATCGCAGCGAAATGATCGCCGCGAGGCATTTCCGTCCGACGTTGACGGCCGCGTTCGGCGGGCGGTTTAGGCATAGGGCGCCCGCGACTTCGCGGGCGCCTTTTTATTCATGGACTGCGGATGCTATGCTCGATTGCCGTGAATGAATCGCTGACACCGTTTCACATCGCCGTACAAGTGCGCGACATCGAGGAAGCTCGTCGCTTCTACAAGGACATCCTCGGCTGCGCGGAAGGGCGCAGCGCCGCGCACTGGGTGGACTTCAATCTTTACGGGCATCAGTTCGTCTGTCACTTGAATCCCGATCTGGGCCGCGCCGGCAAATTGTCGAATCACTACAACCCAGTCGATGGACAAGGCGTGCCGGTGCCTCACTGCGGCGTGGTGCTGCGTCCGCAGCAATGGGCTGAATTGGCGCAGCGCGTGCAGCGATCCGGCGTTGAGTTTGTCGTGCAACCGTACACGCGGTTCAAGGGCCAAACAGGCGAGCAATCGACCATGTTCTTCATGGACCCGAGCGGTAATGCTCTGGAGTTCAAAGCGTTTCAGCACATTGAGTCGCAGCTTTTCGCGGTGGGCCCCTCGACCCTCTAGATTCGCAGCGGCAGCTCTGCCGCATTCGCGCGCGCAATCATGCGTTCGTCGCGATCGAGCGCAAAGGCGCTGCTCGAACCACTGCATCGACCGCTCCTTTCACCATCGACCACTGACGTTCACACCGTGGTTGCGGACAACGAAGTTCGGTTCTACACTACAGTGGAATAAAAAAGAACCGCCGTTGATTGGCGGACCGCCATTGATTGGCGGGGGATGAATACGAAGAGTCGATGTGCGCCTGAGGCTGCAGGCGCGATGTGCTGTGCGCGAGAGACCCAAGGAGGGCCTTCGATGATCGTTGGGATCAGTCAATACTTCAAGGCTCGCCGCCTCGATTTTGTTGCCTTTTGCGCGCGGCGACACCCCGCTCGCCGGCGGCTACTTCCACCTGCGACTAACCAAGATTTCCCATCTCGTTCTGGAGAACCTGCATGAAAACCACGTTGATTGTCTGGATCGCATTCGCTCTAATCATGTTAGGGAATTCGGCCGGCGCCCAGACCAGTCCCAACTCGGGCTCCGGCAACTCAGCTTCCGCAAACGACCTCCAAGAACTGATCGTCACCGGAACGAGGCGTCTGGACCGCACGGTAGCCGAGTCCTCGGCGCCGATCGACGTGATCACCGGCAAGGAGTTGGCGAACTACCCTGCTGCCAGCATGCTCGATACGCTGTCCAATTTGGTGCCTTCCTTCATCGTGGGGCAGAACTCTATTTCCGATGCGTCCAGCTTCGTTCGTTCCCCGTCCTTGCGCGGCCTGCCGGCGGACGAGATGCTGGTCATGCTCAATGGCAAACGCATGAACCGCTCGGCGCTCGTGCAGGTCTACCAGGGCGGCGAGACCGAATTGGCCTTCGGCTCGCAAGGCCCGGACCTCAATTCGATCCCGTCAATCGCGGTCAAGTCGCTCGAGATTCTGCGTGACGGCGCCTCGGCGCAGTACGGCTCGGATGCCATCGCGGGCGTACTCAACTATCAGTTTCGAAACAGTCCCAGCGGCATCCAGGTGGATGGGCGCTACGGTAAATACTTTCCGACCGGTTTCCCGCGCGACGGGGGAGACGGGCTGTTAGCTGCGAATGTGGGGTTGCCCTTGGGCAGTGATGGCTTTGTGAACTTAAGCGCCGAATGGGCCAAGAGCGAACAGACCATTCGCAACCCGACGCGCCCTTCGGCGCTGGCTTTCGCGCAGACCTTTCCCAATCTCGCTTCGCAACTGCCGAATTATCCGGGTCCCGTGCAGCAGTGGGGAACGCCGCCCTCCGACAGCGTCAAGGCCTTTCTGAATTCCGGCATCAAACTCGACAACGGCGATCAGATCTACTTCTTCGCCAACTACGCCAACATTCAAATGAACGAGAGCTTCAATTATCGCTTGCCGGTGACGGTCACCGACTCGAGCGGCAATACCTTTGGCAACCATCCCGCTTTCAACAACATTTTTCTGGATCCCTGCACCCCCACGCTCACCGGTTGCCCAACCGGCGGGTATATCAATGATTCGAACACCTTCAATTTCGGTAAAGTCTACCCGGCGGGTTTTACGCCGCGTTTCTTCGACGTCACGCAGCAGTTCTTCGGCGCAGTGGGTTACAAAGGGACGAACCGTTGGGGTATCAATTACGACGTGTCGGGCACGACCGCGCAAAACTCCGTGGCGCTGTCCTTGCGGACCTCGATCAATCCGTCGCTGGGGCCGCAGTCGCCCACCAGTTTCTATGACGGCAAGTTCATTCAAAAGGAAAACAACTTCAATCTCGACCTGAGTTATCCCTGGCAGGTCCCTGGATTGGCGAGCCCGATTTCGATCGCGGGCGGCATGGAATGGCGCGACGAGAACTATCAGCAGCTGCTTGGCGATGCGGCCTCCTTCGCGGCCGGCCCGTATGCTTCGCAGCCGCTCTATAATTGCGTGGCCGGCGCATGCACAGCCGATCGTGATGCCAACGGTAACCAGATTACCGCCACGCAATCGACTGCCTCCAACGGCTATGGCGGCATTTCTGCCCCGGTTGACGCCTCGCAAGTCAGCTACGCCGGCTATCTGGATGTCGAGGCGGATGTGTTCCGCAATCTCACGCTCGGGCTCGCCGGACGCTTCGAGCATTACGCGTCCTTCGGCAATACCACGCTCGGAAAAGCTCAGGCGCGATGGAAGGTGGTCGATTGGCTGGCCTTGCGCGGCACCGTGAGCACCGGATTCCATGCGCCCACACCCGGGCAGAATAACGTCGAGACCTTGAGCACCACCTTCCTTCCGGGCACCACGACTCAGGTGCAAATCGGCACTTACCCGGTCACCAGCGCGGACGCCATATTCTACGGGGCCAAGCCGCTGAAACCGGAGGAATCGACCAACATAAGCGGCGGCATTGTGCTGACCCCGCTGACAAATTTGCTGGTCACCATCGACGGATACCAGATTACGGTTCGCAACCGCATCGGCATCTCCCAGCAATTCAACGTGACCAACGCGGATATCATCAAGCTTCCGGCTCTCGCCTACGTCGGCGCCGGCGGCACCGTGCAGTACTTCACCAACGGGTTCAACACCAAAACCAAGGGTGTGGACCTGGTGGCGACCTATCCGCTGTCGCTCGGTAGCCTGGGCACCTTGGACACGTCCTTCGCCTATAACTACAACAAAACCGACGTCACGAAATTTGACCCCCTCGTCATCAGCGCGGCACGCATCGTCGACATCCAGCACTATGCCCCCAACAATCGGGCGAACCTCAACTTAAGCTACGGCTGGGGGCCGATTCGCGTGGTGGCACGCGAAAATTACTACGGCACATTCCGCGACCAGAACGACTATCCGGGCCAACTCTTCTCGGCCACGTACACCACGGACTTGGAATTGGGGTATCAGGTGCTAAAGAACGTCACCGCGGCGATCGGCGGACGCAACATTTTCAATGAATATCCCGACAAGATTGCCAACACCAAAGCCTCTCCGATTTACTCAACAACCGGCGGAGAAGCGGACGGCGAGCTATACCCGCGAACGGGCGGCCCGTTCGGCTTCAACGGCGCATTCTGGTACGTCCGTGTGAGCGCGACGTTCTAGCTGCGTCGGGTCAATTCGTCACATCGATACGCGCCGCGAGGTCCACACTTCGCGGCGCGGCCAGACCCCCGTAGTGAGCATCGATCTTGTTGAGCAGCCGGCGCGTCCCGTCGACATTGCCGGCGGCAAGAAGGTCGCTTGCTTGATCGATTTCTTTAGCCAACCCCTGATTGATGTGGGAACGGCAATTGTTCAACCTGGCCAAATTGGGTTTCGCATGTTTATCGAGCATGACGAGCGCTCGGTCGAGCGCAGTTGGGCCGGCCACTTCATGCTCCACCCAAGGCGATCGCTCCAGGTACGAATCGAACGCGCACCAGCCGAGCATGGACCGGGCACTGGCCGCGTCCTTCTCCACGTTGACGGCATCATTTTGACCGCTGACATACACGATGCGCGTCATTTCCTGAAAGCGCGAAAACAGTTCGGCCGGCGGCAGCGGCGTTTCTGCATCTCCAATCGGATCGCTTCCCGCGTTGAGCAATGCTCCTCGAAAGACGTCCGGAAACCCAAGCGCGAGACGCAGCGCAATTCGCGATCCGCCGGAAAATCCGCCTATGTAGATGCGCTCCGGATCCACACGAAAGCGCTGCATGATGTTATGCGCGGCCAGCAACGCCAGGGGTTCGCGGCGATCAAGAACGTTTGCCGCGTTTCCCGAATTCGCAGCACTGACGAAAATCACGCCGTGCCGATCCAAGATCTCCGCCCAACCTCGCGGCAGCATCGCGTTCTCCCACGGCGGTACGTACACCAGTAGCCCAAACCCCTGGGCCTGCGAGTTCTGCGGAACGTAAACAGTAAATCGCTCCTGCGCCAGGTCGATCGGCTGATCGCGCAGCGCCACGGCCGAGTGCGCCAAACTCTTACGCACCTGAGCTGCATTTAAGGGACTTAGGAGACGGTGCTGCAATTCCGCACTGCGCGAAAGCGCAAAATAGTCCGAAAACACCACATCGCTGTGCAAGCCGGTGAACTCCGCGTCGGCGCCTGCGATCGCGGGCGTCGTAACCATGACGACCCAAGACAGCAGCAAAAGACGCTGAGTCAAAGTCACTGTAATACCCCAAGTGGCGCGCCGTACTGCGGAGAAGACCCCGATCGTCAGACCCCGCCGCTCAACATCAAGTCGCGCGCAGCGCCGTGGCCACGGGTACTCGGGCCGCACGCAACGCAGGCAGGAGTCCGCCGACAAAGCCCATCGCCAACGCCCACACAATGCCAAGCACGGCGAGAGATGGGGTTACCGCAAGTTGAAAACTGAAGCCGAACGGACTGGCCGATAAGCCGTTGAAAAGGACCCATGCCAGGGCACCCCCGAGCAGCGCTCCGGGAAACGCCCATAGTATTGACTCAACCAAGACGGCGAGCATGATTGGGCCGGAAGCGAACCCGATCGCTCGCAATGTGGCCAACTCGCTGCGCCGTGAGTCCACGATTGCATACAAGGAATTGACGGCGCCCAGCGTCGCACCGATCGCCATGATCGTACCGACGAAGTAGCTGACAAAATTCAGGATGGCGTTCAGTTCTTTGAATCCCTCCTCCGCCACCTCGCTTTCGCGCTGGGCTTCGAGTTTCAGGGCCGGATTGGCGCTGACGGCGTCGCGAAATGCGGCGAAATCCGCCGGCGATCGCAGCAGCACTGATACCGCGCCGTAGCTGTTGCGGCTGAAGATGGACATGATGTTATCGACGTCGGCGTAGACCACGCATTGTTGCGCCTTACCCTGCTCGAAATGTCCGACGATGGTCCAGTCGCTGCCGTGAATCGGACGTCGATCGCCGATTTCGAAGCCGGTGAATTGCCGAACGCAGGGGCTGCTGGCGATCAGTTCATGCAGACCCGGCTTGAACATGCGGCCGTCCGTGAATCGCATCTGCTGGTATTGAGTCACGGTTGAAGTAATTCCGACGAGCGGAAAATAGATTCGATTACCCGTCACGCGCCTGCGGCCTTCGATGGGAACCATGGACTCGAACACGACGATGGGCTCACCCTGAGCACCCTTTTGTATGCCCGGCAGGCCCAGAATGGCGGCGATTTCGTCCCGGGAGATATTGCTCTGCAGATAGCGCGCCCCTGAAGTAATCAGTGTGGCGTGGTCGGCGCGTACGTCGCCCATCTCCTGCCGGCGCGCGCCGGCGCCCATCGCCAGCATGGAAACCAATACACCGACGGCACACGTGACGCCGATGATGATCGTCAGGACCTGCGCCGACCGCTGTCGGATTCCCGACAGGTTCATGAGCAAAATACTGAGAAATTGCCGGGTGAAATTCATGCGGCCGCGCTAGCGCCTTGCCAGTGCCGTAGCGACATTCAACTTTGCGCCCTGGACTGCCGGGAGCAATGCGCTGATGACTGCCACCAACACGGCGCATATCAGGCCAAGCGCGACCACGACCAAAGGAACCGACAGCCCCGGTACGATCTTTGAGGCAAACGGAAACACCAACAGTGAGAGCGCCAATCCGCACGCGGCGGCGGCGACAAAGACCGCCACGGCCTCCATGAGTATGATTAGAAATACCGCGCCGTCGGTAAAGCCAAGCGTCTTGAGAACCGCCAACTCCGGCGTGCGCTCGCGGATCGATTGCATCATCATCGTGGCGGTCGCGAACAGCAGCGCCAGGAGCACTACACTCACGATTGCCCGGATCAGGAAGTTCAGATCGCCGATTGACTGCAGCTGCGATTGAGCCAATTCACGCAACGAATCGGTTTGCGTTGCGTTCGCGGAATTCGCGAAACGCCGGTCGATTTGATCCGCCACATTCACCGCCAGTCGCGGATCGGAAACCGCGACGTTGAAATGATTGACGGTGCCCTTGCCGGCGAAGCGGGCTTCATCGAAGTACGCATAATTGACGAGCAGAGTCTCTTTTCCACCACCGACGTCGCTGTCGGTGTAGGTACCCACCACATCGAATGCCCAGTCCGTCGATCCGTTCATTTGCGCCGAGGTGGACATCAGGGGAATGTGATCGCCGATCTTCCAGCCGTACTTTTTCGCCAGTCCCTCCCTGATGATGGCTCCCGTTCGCATGGTGCGGAAAGCCGCGACGTAGTCGGGCGCGATCGTGAAGGTGAACGCCGAAAGCCAGCCCTCATCGGGTCGGATCGCGACGACCCCCAATTTTTGATTGGGATTTTGATAGATGGCCCCGAACAGTTCCACGGGCGCGACAACCTTGACCCCGGGTATCGACTTGATGCCCTCAAGCAGGCTCAAGGGCAAGGGATCCATCAGACCTAGGCCGCCGTGTACGATCAGTAGATCGGCGCGAGCTTCACCGATCAAATGCTCGACGCCTGTCTTGAGCCCCTGGAGCACGCCGAACAGCGCAAAGGCGACACTGACCTGGAGGAAAATGAGGATTGTCCGTCCAGGCTTGCGCCAGATGCCAGACCAGATGAGCGGCAGAAATCTCATGCGGGAGCCTTACGTCGTACTACTTGCTGCGAGGGTCTTGAGCACGGCTTCAGAGACCCGTTCATCGATTTCAGCAGCGTGTTTGAGGTTCACTGGGTACCGGATCAGCGCCTCCATCCGGCCGCCAACCAGACGCATCTGAACCTGCGGCTGGGTGTCATCCACGGAAATCGAGGCCGTGGACTCCTTGATCGCGTTCGCTTGCCGCACGAACTCGTCCCGGTATTCCTCGACCACCCGACTGATCGCCGTCAATAACCTGGTCTTCAAAGCCGAGTAGTCACTGACCGCAGGCAATACCACCGTACTCTCGTGCCACGACAAATTCACGCCGGGAATCTGCTTGAATAAACCGCCCGATGCTTGGAACACAATGAGGTTTGCAAAGGCCACCACACGCCCGGTCGGGCCTAGCGGGCCGCCGGAATGGAGCTCCATCAAGTGCATTCGCACCAATCCAATATCGATGACTTCGCCCACGACAGTGCCGATCTGTATGCGGTCTCCGACTCTAATCCCATATTTGCCGATGAGGAAGAAATATCCGACCATCGACACCAAAACGCTTTGCATGGCCACCGCCACACCGGCGGTGAGCAGCCCCGCAAAAGTAGCGAAGGCACTGATTTCGGTGGCAAAACTCAATCCCACTATTGCAATCACCGCCGTCCACATCACTATTTTGCGAATCAACAGCAGCTGATACCGGCGCCGAGCCTCGTGGGCATATCGATCCACGGCGCGCCGCCAAATCTCAGCGAGAACAAACACGGCCGCCAAGATACCCGCCAAGATCGCCAAGCGGACTCCCAGCGCTCTTAAGGCTTCATAGTATTGGCGTTGTGTGGCTTCTCTCCAGCTGTCCAAGTTGTGCCGATATTGCATCAGCAGCACCTGCTCCTTACTCAACGGCAGGAGAATCGCCGAGGTCTGCTTGAAGAGCCAAGCCAGCGTATCGAATTCTCCTCGAAGGGCGACAAGTGCTGCGCCGTTGGCCTTGTCCGCCTGCACGGCAAGTGCGTCGCTGCGCGCGGAATACGCCTTCAACTGTCTAAGGGGCAAATCGCTGACCTCAAGAAACGTCTTGGCTAGCGACGCGGTGTGCTGATCCACAACATCGATCGAGTTGATCTTTCTGTGCAGGTTTACCGCCGTTACTCCAAGGTCCCATATTCCGGAACTCGTCGTGGCCGTCTTCATCTCATTACCGCCCGGAATTGCCGTTGGTACGGCACTCGTTTGTGCCGCGCCGGAGACGGCGGTGGAGCCGGAAGCTACGCTCAAAGTCGGCAGCGTCGCGGCAATGGCATCAATATGGGCTTTGAGCGCACTAACGCTGGCTTGTTTGGGGCTGTTTTGATCGGTAAATGCCGTCATGGTGTCGAGCAAATTTCTTCTTGCTGCGAGCATTGCGAGCTCGCCCTGCAGTTCTGTCAGCTTCGCCGAGACATCCTGCTTACCCTTTCCGGTGGAGCGCGACTCCTTAAGACCGGTTATTTCCGCTTCTAAGGACGCGCGCTGCGCATCCAATTGAGATTGCTGCTGACTAAGCGATCGAGGGGAAGACGCATCTGACGCGCTTTGTCCTGCACTGGCCTCGCTACTGAGAAGTTCGGCGTTCGCACGCGCGAGCTCTATTGCCAAACTAACCACTTGATCGGCCGTTTGTCGATTCGCAAACAAGATCAGTAAATCGCTGGGTTGCGTGGCATTCTGCTGTTGTGTCCCCAGAGTTCGATACCAGTCGACCGTCTCGTCCAAGATCTGGATTACTTGTTCCGCAGTCAGAACGGAAGCACGCGAATTCGGGCCGGCAGTGGCGGGCACGGTATCTGAAGGCACCGCGACCCCGGTCCCAACCCAAAGGCTAAGTGCGACGACGGTTCCGATCACGCAGGTCAAACGCATGCCGAATCGTACCGCAATTGTGGCCGTGAGACCTTTCAGCGGCCGCTGCCTCGCAACGAGCCGTGATTGGGCCCCGTAGGAGCGCCAGGGCAATGGCTTCAGCGTGCTCGTCGAGTCCATCGGAATCCCGCCACACTTGTAACTCCCACCCCTTGCTAACCAACGCCTAATCTAACTCATCACCAATCAACAGAAGGGGACGAGCGATGACCAAGCACAGGACTGCGACACGTAAAGTGTGGCTGGGCGAGCGGCTCGATCTGCTCGAGGCGGAGAAGGAGCTCACGCGGCGCAGTGATGAGCTGGCGCAGCGGCGGCAGGCGTTGCCGTGGGTCCGCGTTGACAAGGAGTATCGATTCGACACCGAGGAAGGGAGCGCCTCGCTCGCAGACCTTTTTCGGGGGCGTTCACAACTCCTCGTCTATCATTTCATGTTCGGGCCCGACTACACCGCCGGCTGCCCGTCCTGCTCCATGATCGCTGACGGCTTTGACGGTTTCGCCGTGCACCTGGCCAACCATGACGTGACGCTGTGGTCGGTTTCGCGAGCACCCCTCGCGAAGCTGCAGTCCTACAAGCAGCGTATGGGATGGACATTTCCCTGGGGCTCTTCGTTCGGAAACGAGTTCAATTCCGACTTCAGTGTCTCATTTACCGAGGAAGAACAGCGCGCGGGTGGCCTCGAGTACAACTACCGGCGTGGCGGCCCTGCGATGGATGCGAAGAGTGCGCCGGAGCCCGTTCTCAAGTTCGCTGCCATGTGCGGAACCGATGCGCCCACCTACACGCGCGATCGGCCGGGTATGAGCGCATTTGTGCTGGAAGATGGAGCGGTCTATCACACCTACTCTACCTATGCGCGCGGCCTCGATGCCCTCTGGGGCGCGTACCAGTGGCTCGACCGTGGACCCCTGGGCCGCAACGAGGCGGGCATCTGGTGGCGGCGCCACGACGAGTACGACAAGGGCTGATACTTGCAAGGATACCGAAGGCTCGCGTTGGGAGAATGAACAATGAAGGAGTTTATTGAGCGAGGCTCAGCGCGGGGCTTCTCAGCATGCCGCGGCATCACGCGACACGGTTCAACCACCAACCTGCGCCGAATAACGCCACCATCATTAGCGACGAGACCAGCTTGATAATCGTGCCGAACAGCAGGCCCACCCACGCGCTTACCCCCGCGTGTGCCGAACCCAAAACGCTATTGCCGGCGGAAAGCTCACCAAGTACCGCACCGAAGAATGGCCCGATCAGCAATCCAGGTATGCCGAAGAAGAGCCCGATCACGGTGCCGATGAGTGCACCCCATACCGCTTGCGAACTCGCGCCCATTCGCTTCGCGCCCAAAGCGCCGGCAAGCAGATCCACGACCAATCCCACTGCACCGACGGCTGCAATTCCGAGCAGCCAGCCCAGCCCAAGATGGCGATAACCATCAACGCCGGCGATTATCCAGATGCCTGCAAAAATAAGTGGGATACCCGGCAACACAGGCACTATTGCGCCAACCAATCCCACTACGATGACGGCCGCAGCAAGGGCATATAGCAGAATGTGCATGGCGCAGCGCTTTCCTCAGAATGCCGAAATGACGCGGACCGCAAATCGGGACCCGCGAGTTGCATAGCAACGAATCCCACACGCTGTACGACGCGATCACCAAGCGTGAAGGTGCTGGATTGATTGATGCGAGACATGGGCTCTCCTTTTAGCATCGGCGGCGCAACTTCGATTCTTAAGCCCAGTGTACTGTTTGCGCTGGAGACTTTCAGCGGTGCCTCTGGTACAGGCCATCGAACGCCGGCACGGCGGCTACGGACGACTCGCGAACGCCGCCGCCTTCGGCCTAACTCAGCGATAGAGTTTGCCCCTGGTTCTTAAGTGATCCAATATAACGATGCGGGTAGCGCAGTTGACGATAGGGACGATGGCCACGACGTGCTCGAAGTGGCAAAACAAAATAAAGCACCTATTGGGGAGAACGCTGATGGCCATTGATTTGCAGGTGAACGGTAAGTCCTTTTCGATCGAGGCTGATCCCGATACGCCCCTGCTATGGGTTATCCGCGAGGAACTGCGGTTGACCGGCACAAAATTTGGCTGTGGCATTGGCGCATGCGGCGCGTGCAGCGTGCATGTCGATGGCGAAATCACGCGTTCGTGCAGAATTCCTGTGGGCTCCGTTGCCGGCAAATCCGTCACCACGATTGAAGGAATTGCGGCGCCAAATGGGACACTCCATCCGGTGCAGCAGGCCTGGATCGATGCGCAAGTCCCGCAATGCGGATATTGCCAGTCGGGCCAGATCATGGCCGCCGTCGCATTGATAAAGAAGACCGGCCGGCCAAGCCCTGCCCACGTTGACGAGGCGATGACCAATATCTGCCGCTGCGGAACTTATCCGCGCATCCGCATGGCCATCCTTGCGGCCACAGGCCAAGCTGCCGCTGCTCGGGCAGACTCATAGTGGGCATTAAACGCAGAGTGTTTCTGATCGGTGGTACGGCATTGATCGGCGGCGGCCTGTTTGCCGTTTCCTGGTCCGAAAGAGCGGCAACACGCAGGGCGGCTAAGCTGGTCGCCATGGACAAGGCCGGCGTGTTCCAGACGTGGATCCGCATTGCCGAGGACGACACCGTCACCATCTTCTCGCCCCATGTCGATATTGGCCAAGGATCACTCACGGGGCTTGCCCAAATGGCGGCCGACGAGCTGGACGCGGACTGGTCAAAAGTCGTGCTCGAATCCGCGCCGGTGAATGTGGCATTTGCCAACGCGCCGCTGGCGAAGGGATTTGGCGGGGAATTGCTGCCCTTTTCCATTCCGCCCTTTCTGCAAGGGATAACGGGTTCCACTTTCGCCATGATCGCGCGCAACATTCCGTTGCAGGTCACCGGAGGATCGTCCACCGTTCGTGCGACCGGCCAGACGGGTATGCGCGTCGCGGGTGCCGCAGCACGCATTGCCCTGATTGCCACGGCTGCCAAGCGCTTAGGCGTGCCCGAAGGCGAGTTGACCACGGTAAACAGTAAAGTGATCCATGCCAAGAGCGGCAGATCGCTGCGTTATGGTGAGCTGGCCGCGGACGCCGCTGAAATGACGCTTGTCGCCGAGCCCAAGCTCAAAGAAGCCGGCGATTACCGCTTTATCGGTAAGCCGATCCCCCGGCTGGATATTCCACCAAAAGTTGATGGCAGCGCCCGATATGGCATGGATGTGCAGCTGCCCGATCTGCGCGTGGCCACGATCATGGCCGCCCCGGTGCGCGGCGGCAAACTCGACAGTGTTGATGCTGCGCCCGCGATGGCGATCAAGGGCGTGGAAAAAGTCGTCAAGCTCGACAATGCGGTAGCCGTTATCGCCACGGGTTACTGGCAGGCGCTGACTGGACTGCGGGCACTGTCCCCCAAGTTCTCCGATGGTGGACACGGAGCACTGTCATCAGCCTCCATCGCGGCGGCGCAAGCTGCCAAGATGGAGACGGACAAGCCGGACAATAAAAGCGGCCATGGCGACGTGCCGGCCGCACTTGCGGCAAGCGGCCTCAAGCTGGTCGAGGCCAAATATGCCGTGCCATTCATCCATCACGCGATGATGGAGCCCTTCGCACTCACCGCCCATTTCAAGGATGGCAAGCTTCAGCTGTGGGGTGGTGTGCAGGATCCGCTGCACAGCCGCAAGGCAGCGGCCGAGGCGGCGGAGATCAGCACGGATCATGTCACCTTCCACCCGATGATCATGGGCGGCGCCTTCGGTCGTCGCTTGCCAGGATTCTGCGAAATTATTGGCCAGGTGGTTCAAATCGCCAAGCAAACGCCCTATCCGGTCAAGCTGATCTGGTCGCGTGAGGAGGAAGTGCAGCACGGCACCTATCGTCCGCAGGCGTCGGCCCATCTGAAGGCTGCGCTCGACAAGGACGGACGGATTGCCGGCTGGACTACCGACTATGCCCAATCACAGGATGCCACGCGAGAAACGCGCTTTGTCTACGACATTCCGGCCTTTGCGCTGCGCCACTATCAATTTGCCACCAACCAACACGACGGCGCCTGGCGCTCGGTCAATTCCAACCAAAACGGCTTCTATTCCGAAAGTTTCATGGACGAGCTGGCTTACGCGGCCGGCGAAGATCCCTATGAATTCAGGCGTAAGCATCTGCGGCCGGGATCGCGTCATTTGGCCGTGCTGGATGATGTGGCGAAGCGCAGTGGCTGGGGCACGCCGCTTAGCACCGGGCGCGGGCGCGGCATTGCCATGGTGGAATCGTTCAACACCATCGTCGCGCACGTGATCGAAGCATCTGTCGGCAACGATGGTCGCCCACATGCGCACAAAGTGTGGTCGAGCGTGGATTGTGGTCGCGTGGTCAACCCGGATGGAGGCGCCGCGCAGATCATGGGCGGCATCATCATGGCCTTGTCGTCCTGCGTCGATGAATCCATTACGCTCGACAAAGGCGCGGTGTTGCAATCCAACTTCCATGATTACCCACTCTTGAAACTGGCCGAAGCGCCAGACGTGGATGTGCATTTCCTGGAAAGCGATGCCTCGATGGGCGGACTCGGCGAGCCCGGTGTCCCGCCAACGGCACCTGCACTCGCCAACGCCATTTTTGCCGCCACGGGCAAGCGCATCCGGCAATTGCCGTTTCGGGGTCAGGCCAAGGGGTAGCGGGGTGTCGATAGTCGGTGAACCATCTGCCGAAACACCGGCCTTTGCAATCTAATCGTGATCGATCGACGGCTGCGGCCCATTCGGGCTCAGCTGCTGCGCGGCGGGAATCGCGTTTTTGCGCTTCTGCGGCGTCGCGATGGTGTCGAAATAAGTGTGCAGCATGGAACGAGGCAATGCCCCCATAGCGATAAATCCAATCGCAACGCTGAATCGCTTAGTCAGCTCAAGATGCGGATATGTGAATGCGGAAACCAGCCCGCAGAGAACCAAAGAGAAAACCTTGTCAGACTTGACGGGGTGCAAGTCCGGGCGAAGGCGACGGGACAGCAAGCGCAATTTGGTATGGCCCGGACAGAAGCGCGAGCGGTCTGCCGGAAAATGGAAGTTGAAATGTTCTCCGAAGGCGTGCTGGGAATCCTCTCGCTTGATATCTCGCATGAACATGTGATGCAGTTGCTGGAGCGATTTGATGCCGCTCTCTCCGCCATAGTTATCGCCATGCACACGGTAGTATCCCAAGATTTCCGAAATCGATAGGACGCCGCCATCGAGTCCGGCCAAACCCGTCGTGTAGCCGTCAGGAGCGTGTCGATACAGCTCTTCGTCCGCAATCGGCATGATCTCATCGAGGAAAGACTTTCGATACGCATTTCCGCTGGCCGGGGGGCCAACATAGTTGCCGTAGTTGGCGATTTGCTGACGTGTTGTCATGGATGAAAAATCGTAGCTCGGCAAGAGGAAGCCCAGCGGCTTCAGATTCCGATCGACCTGTTCAAGGTAGAACTGCACCTTCACCGCGTCGTTGCCTTCGAACGCCTGAACCACCTTGGCGATGGCATCTTTCGCGAGCACGTCGTCGGAATCAAGAAACAGTACGAATTCGCCATGTGCGGCTCGCCACCCGGTATTGTAAGTCGCGCCTTGCCCTCCGTTGTCTTGCAGGACCGTGCGAACCCGATCCTGATACCCTGCAATGATTGTCCGCGAGCCGTCGGTCGAGCCATCATCCACGACAACCACTTCGAGCGGTTCATAAGACTGTGCGAGGGCGCTGTCGATCGCAGCCGCGACGAATTTTTCATAGTTGTAATTGATGATCACGACCGTCGCCAAGGGTCGGTGTTCATGCTTCGAGAATGCTTCCGAAGAATTATGTCTCATCGGTTTATCGAGTGCCCGTTGGAGTCGAGATCGCGAAAATATCCTCGATATTTAGCGCGGTGCAAATGAAGATCTCGTTACAGACTTCCATTTCGCCCAGTTCGAGGCCGTTTTTCACGATTGCAACTATTTCAATGTGGGCGCCTGTGATGCATCCGCCGCAGCAGCGGTATTGGTGGTGTCCGCTTAATTGCGCATCAGAAGACGTGGGCTACGCGCCAGTCTACAACTTGGGCGCCTTCAAAGACTGGGCCGAGAGCGGCACGGCATTGGAGCGCCGTTCGCCATCACCGAGATCCCGCAACCTTCTGCCGCGCCTATAACGCGATAATGCCGTGACGTAGGGCATATCTCGTCAGATCGGCGGCGCTATGCAGTTGCAATTTACGCAGAATATTTCGCCGATGTGCTTCCACGGTCGCAACCGCGATGCCCATTTTTTCCGCAATCACCGGACTGCGATAGCCCTCGGCAATAAATTGCAATACCTGTCTCTCGCGTTTGCCCAGGACATTCGGCTGCGATAAGCCGTCACTCGATACAGAATCTTCCCAGAGCGTCATAACGGCGCCGGTCACTTCCGGGGACAAGTAGTTTTTACCACTCGCAACCGCTCGCAGAGCATGAATCAAATCTCGCCCCGAAGCGGACTTCACCACGTACGCCTTGGCGCCGGCTTTGCTCATCGCACGCACAAACTGGCGATCGGTGTAACCGCTCAAGGCGACAATTTTAAGCGCCGGGTAGCGGCAATGCAGCTCGCGGGCGACTTGTTCGCCATTCATGTGCGGCATTGCGATATCGAGTATGAGAATATCCGGCCGCAATTCATCGATTCGCGCCAAGCATTCTTTTCCATCGCCAGCCGCGCCGATGAGTTCAAAATCCGGGGCGGCGGCCACCAGATGCGCTATCGCTTCGCGAATCAGCGGATGGTCATCGACCAGCATGATGCGCGCCGGCGTCATGGCGGACTCATTGGCACCTGAATAGTCGCCGTGGTGCCGCGGTTTCGCTCGCTTTTAATGACAAAGGTGCCGCCGATGTGCGCGATCCGCTCTCGCATGGCGGATAATCCCAGCCCGGGCGAGGAGCCGGGATCCTTTCCGGGAAGAGCGAAGCCGACTCCGTGATCCGCTACCTTAACGGTCAGATACCCATCGGCAGAGCTTGTGACGACCCGTGCGATCTTCACATTGGCGTGGCGAGTCACATTGATCAGAAGTTCGCGTACCGCTCGAAACAGGATCGACGCGGCAACTGAATCCAATGACTTGGTTTGCATATCATCCTCGAGCAGAACTTCCAATTGGTAGGTTTTGCGCATCTCTTCGCTCAACCATTCAATCGCTGCTACGAGCCCCAACTGCTCCAATACCGGCGGATTCAATTGAGCGGTGAGACTTCGCATCTCTCGTACCACTCCTTCGAGCAACCGGGCGATTTCATCGAGTGCCGGATGCAGGCGGGTTGTCTCATGGCTGCCGCGTAACGCATCGAGCTTGATCGATGCGGCATTCAACTCCTGGCCCAGGCCGTCGTGCAGGTCACGTGCGATTGTTTGCCGTTCGCGAACCTCCGCGAGGGCGAGTTCGCGCGCAAGTCGTTCCAATTCCTCGGTGCGCTTGCGAACACGCTCCTCGAGCAGTTCATTCAATGCGGCCTTGGCCTCGATTTCCTGTTGCGCGGCTCGTTTGGCTTCCGTGATATCGGTAAAGGTGATAACCACGCCCGCGATCTGTGTGCCATCCGCGCGATAGGGCACGATGCGACGAAGGTATACGGCGTTGTGTTCAAATTCGCGAGACTGGGACCCGTGAGATTGCAGCACGAGACGCGCATGCTCGATCAGCGTTGAATCCAGGGCACTCAAACTCAGATCCGCTATGGGTCTGCCGATATCGCTCTGCAGCAGATTAAAAAGTCGATGTGCGGCCGGCGTGAACCACTTGATGCGCAAGGAGCGATCAAGGCAGAACGTGGCCACCTCGTTGGATGCGAGCAGATTGCGCAAATCGCTATTGGCCACTTCCAGTTCGCCGACCTTGCTCTGCAGTTGCGTGTTGACGGTATTGAGTTCCTCGTTGACCGATTGCAGTTCCTCTTTGGAACTTTCGAGTTCCTCATTCATCGATTGCAGTTCTTCATTGATCGACATCGTCTCTTCATGCGAGGCGCGCAGCTCCTCGTTCGAGCTCTTCAATTGACTGACCGCACTCTGCAGATCCTCTTGCGTCGCACGCAGCTCCTGCTGCAGTCGGCTGTGTGCACCGCGGGTCTTGGCGACGGCGGTCTTTTCATCGCGGGTCGGGGTGGCAAGCGGCGCCGCACGACCCGTTTCGGTCAAGGGCTCACCAATAACAGAGGCGGGCCGAATCTTGGTCGCGCCTACCTGCCAATCGATTTGCTCGCGGGGCGTTGTTCCGATCCGCTGGTAGATGTGCCATTTGCGCACCATGATCTTGAAGAGTTTTGCATGCACGCCGACCGTCTCGGCGCTGCCCAAGAATAGATAGCCACCGGGGCGCAGAGCAAAGTGACACAGCAGCAATATTCGCTCTTGGGTGACAGGTTCAATGTAAATCAGCAAATTGCGGCACGTGACGAGATCTAGGCGCGAATACGGCGGGTCAGCCAGCAAATCATGCTCGCCGAAAATGACGCTCTCGCGCACCTCCGGGATCACCTGGTAATGATGATCGCCTTTGATCTGCTGAAAGTAACGTTTTAAAAGTCCTGCGCTGATTTGTTTGGCGATACCTGCGGGATAAGAACCCGCACGCGCATAGTTCAAGGAGTCCTCATTCGCATCGGTGGCAAATATCTGGACCGCACACCGTTTTCGCAGCTTTCGCAGTCGCGCCAATATGAGAATGGCCAGGGTATAGGCTTCCTCTCCCGTTCCGCCGCCGGCTACCCACGCTCTAATCGGCTCGCCGGGTTTCTTTGCCGCGATTAAAGTGCGCAGGACTTCAGTGTCAAGGGCGCTCCAGGCTTGCGGGTCACGAAAAAACTCGGTCACGCCGATCAACAAGTCCTTTCGCAGTGCGGTTACTTCAGCGGCATCGCGCATCAAGCGCTTCGCGTATTCGTCGAGTTTCTCAATATTGAGCAGTCCCATGCGACGCTCGATGCGTCGCAGCAGCATAGCCTGCTTGTAACCGGAGAAGCTTTGGCCGTGGCCGACTTCCAGGAGCTTCAGAATCTTAAGAGTGGGATTGCTTCCGCGCGACCGGGCAGGGAAAGTGCTCGGAGCACGTACGTATGCATGGCTCGCGTAACTCACCAAGATGCGCGCCATCTTAGGAATCGGCAGCACGTAGGAAACGAGCCCGGTCGCCAGCGCGCTTCGCGGCATGCCATCAAATTGGGCGGTTTCGGGTGCCTGAACGAGCACGATGCCCCCATGTACGATGATTTCCTTCAGCCCCAGCGAGCCATCGCTTCCCGTGCCGGAGAGGATGATGCCCACCGCGCGTTCCCGTTGGTCTTGACCCAGTGATCGAAACAACTGATCCACCGGCAGGCGGTGACCGCGACCTTCCGCAGGCCTTGACAATCGAATGCGGCCACCCTTGACGCGAATGTCCTTATCGGCCGGCGTCGTGTAGACGCAATTGGCCTCCAAACGCATGCCCTCTTCAGCCGCACTGACTCTCATGGTCGTATGCCGCGAGAACAGTTCCGCCGATAAACTGCGCGGCGAGGGGCTCAAATGCTGAAGGATGATGAAGCTAAGGCCGCTGTTGGACGGCAAGACGTGTAGAAATTCGACCAGGGCGTCAAACCCTCCGGCCGACGCGCCCACTCCAACAATGCAAGGGAAAGACCTGGCCCCAGCGGCGTCGCCTTTTGCGTTTCGGGGTCGCTGCCGCGTTGTTCCTACTGCCCGTTTGGGCTGAACCCGCGCCACCGGTTTGTCATTTGTGCCGCCCATAGCGCGAGTCTACGGCACCTTGCGAGGAGAAGTTCCTGGAACTCGAAGCGCATCGAGTCGCCAGGGTTGGTTATCGTCAATATTCCCCAGGCGTCGAGACGCCATCCCCCTCTTCTTCCCCATTGACGCGCGGCGCCTCGAAGACTTCCAGCATCCCAACGAGCCTGCCTTGGTCCCATAATTCGTACTGCGAGCCGCCATTGGCGCGCATTTCCATGCCCTCACTCAGCTGTGCGAGCACCTGCTCGAAGATCGGCAGCCTAAGCTTATGGGCCTCCTCCGCCGCGTCCGCACAGAGGGTTGCCGGTGCTACCGGCACACCGTCAGAATCGAGAGCAAGAATTGCCTTCGTCACAGCACTACTCCTTCAGTACTTGATTTTACTTTCTTGGATCGACTCTCGGTCTTTCTCCAGGACTCAATGGAATCTGAACGTCCGGGATCAAAAAGGCAGTACTCGCCGCCGAGCGACAGGTAAAGGTTCGGATCCGCCAAATTGGCGGCGTCAATATCTTCGTTGAGAGCTGCTATCCGCTCGGTGCATTTTGACGGACTGGCCAGCATCAGGACAGCAAACCTATCAACCCCGAGTCGACCAATGACGGCTCCTCGAAACACGCCGCGTAAAATATCCGCGGTGCGTGTCAACATTAGATTAACGGGCTCTGGCCCCAACGCCTGCTCGATCACATTGAGGTTCCCGACCTCGATCGCCAACAACATCGCGCAGGGCATAGGCCCGCTTAAAATGGCCAACTTGTGTTCACTCGCCCGCACGAACCCCCGCGCGTTGTATAGATGTGTCAATTTGTCGGTGGAAGACATCGGTTAAAAGGGCCCACGGAGCTGTTTAGCAATCATCATAGGGAGCGAGCCTGGGTGATTGCGCGACCCAGGCGAATCCGCGTTGCGCAACTTGGGGGTGGTCGGTGTCATTCATTGGTGCCGGCGCAAGCCCGTGTTTAAATGCGGCGCGATCAAAGGCGGTTGCCCGATTCAGCAATTGCAAGCTCTCGGGGCGTTTCTGCAGCACGTCGCAGGAGAAATCGAGTGCCGAAAGACGAGAATACAAGGAGATGAGTCCCGCGGAAGGGACGCGGGAATCCGGCCATTGCTCGACGATCGCCTGCAAATCCAATATCACCTGGCGCATGTGGCGCGGATAAAGCGCAATGAATTGCGAGATGCGGCCTGCGATAATGCCGCGATTCAAAACACTGCCGGCGCGAATCAACTCAGCGGCGATTGCCTGCGCGGGCTTCTCAACAAAATCGAGGACTGGTCGCATCCCGACTCCGGAATCGGGGGCTGGGGACAAATAGCCGAAACCGGAGTCGGGTGCGTACGGGGACATGCCGAGCAAAGTGAGTTTATCGCCGTCCATGACTTCGGGCGCCGTGGCTTCCCGCAAGTATTCGGCGAGTACCGCTTCATGCTCGACATGATGATCGGAAGGGATGAACATGACGCCCGCTTCTGGGTCGGACTTGGCGATGACCAGGAGCGCCAGTAAGACACCGAGCCCGGTTCCGCGGTTACAGGGCTGGACTACAACTGCGGCACGCGGAGACGCAAAAAACTCGTGCTCCCACCAACTTCGATGGGCTTCGGTTACTACGGCGACGATGCGTTCGCGCGAGGTAACGGCCAACGCCCGCTGCAACGATATCTGCAGCAGTGATTGACCGCCATTGAGTGAGCAATATTGCGTCGGTGTCGATATACCGCGCGCATTGGTGGTTGAAGGGCGCAGCGGTTGTCCATCGCCGCCGGCCAAAATTGCCACCCAGATATTGCGTGGTTTTCCGCTCATTTTCGGTGAGTCAAAACGCTCCAAAAAAATATGAAGGCCGGCACGGGAGACCGAGCCTATACGGCTGGCGTGGGAGCCGATATTGGGTCTTTGCGGTATACCCTTTACCCGATAGCGGGTAATTTTCGGGCAATGGGATCAAGAACTTAACCTAGGTTTAGATCCATCCATTCTTTGAAAAAAATGCAATGCCGCGACGCCATTGGTGTCAGGTTGTCTACGCCTTGGTCAGCGCGCGCAATCGCGCCCTTACGCCCACAGGCGCTTAAATCTGCTCGAGTGCAAGCCCGCGCGTGCGGGGCCCGCAGAGGCCCATGCTTAGCGCTACGATGAGCATTGCCCCCGAGATGAGGACGAAAACACCGACACTACCGGCACGATCGAGCGTCGCGGCAATGATATAGCTGGAAAAGATTGCGGATAGCCGGCTGAAGGAATAGACGAAACCGACAGCCCGGGCGCGCATCGGTGTGGGAAAGAGTTCACTTTGATAGGTGTGATACGACAGAGACATCAAGGAATTGCCGATAGCGACTCCGGCTCCAATAACGGTGAACAAGGCAAAGTTCGAGTTCTGCGTAAAGCGTGACATCAGCAAGCCGGCGGCAGCGGCCAAGAGAGCGCCCGCGGCGACCAGCCATTTCCTTTCCACCTTGTCGACGAAAAAACTGAATAACAGCGGAGCAGCCGGCGGCACCAGCGCAACCACCGCGCTGTACGCCAGCGACTTGCCTATTTCAATGCCCTGCGACACCAAGAGAGTCGGAAGCCAGTTTGCGAAACCGAAATAGCCGATGGTTTGAAATACGTGAAAAACAATGAGCACAACGGTGCGCCGTCTATAGGGTGGCGTCCACATGGACATCGCCTTGGCTTGCTGCATGGAGGCGTCGGTCGGTGTGTGAATCGCAGGCAGTTGCGAACCGAAATCACTGGCCACGCGTTGCTCAATCTCTGAGGTAATCCGATCGGCTTCGGCCCATCGGCCGTGCGCCTCGAGCCATCGCGGCGATTCCGGCAACGCGGTGCGCACTTGCCAGATCAGCAAGGCGCCGACTGCGGGAACGAAGGCCAGCCAACGCCAGCCGTCGATACCAAGATGCGTGCCCGGGATCAACAGCCACGCAAGCACCGCGACCAGCGGGACCGACAGGAACTGCAGCGACGCGCTGACCGCAAAGGCGCGCCCGCGTACGGCCTTCGGCATGAGTTCCGCCAAGTAGCAATCGATTGCAACCAATTCGAGGCCGACGCCCATGCTGGCGATGAACCGGCACAGGTCGATGGCAATTGCACTGTTCTGCACACCCATCACCACGGTCGCGATCGCATACCACAGGAGCGCGAAAGTGAAGATGGGCCGTCGACCCAGCCGGTCTGCCACCGTGGAAAACGCCAGCGTTCCCACATAAAGGCCCGCAAAGGTGGCGGCGGCGAATGTTGCCTGGTCGGTGAAACCAAACAATCCCGCCGCTCCGCGATGGAAGACGCCCGCAACCAAGAGCCCGAGACTCAATGGGGCGGTCAGGGCCAGATCGTAAATTTCAAAAAAAGCCCCAAAGGACAGCAATGCGACCAGACGCCATATATAGCGTGTCGGCGGCAACCGATCGAGCCGCGCGCCGACGTCCGGTCCGGTTTTTTCCATCAAGGAATCTCGATGTCCATCAATGGAATGAATTGCTGGCCGCCATGCATGTCTCCATCGCCGAGATTGCCCTGCACAATGGGTCGCGGGATGCTGAATTTGAATGCACGGGCGTTATCGCACTCGAAGAATGCGACGTGCTTCTCCTCGCATCGGAATAGTTCGGCAAAGCGAGCGATGGAAAGCGCGCCTGACTTTTTCGCGCGAAGATAACTGTCGTCGTCGGGAAACATGATGTCGAACGTCAATATGAAAGGCCCTGCATTTTTGCTGCGAATCAGGCCGGCGAGCTGCGCAAGCTTCATCGTCGCGACTCTCCGAGTTGGACGAATTCGGTTTTGAACATTTCCGTCTTGGTATGGGGCACCGCGACGTGATTTAGATTGAAACGGTACACGGCACCTCGATTGATGTGAGCTGGATTGTGCAGGCACGCGAAGCTCGTGGTGCCGCTCGTCCACTCGGGCGCACCATGGTGCAGAAACGGTTGGCGCGAAAGTTGAGCCGCCTTGGTAGCCAATTCTTGAGTGACTGCGGTAGCCCCCACGACGATTCCCACTTCGTGCGGCATTTCCGAGGGGTTGGGTTCAAGGGCACCCATCACCGCATTTCGCCCGTAGACGTGAACGGTGAGAGTCCAATCGCACGGACGCAGCGCAAGAACCCGCTCTACGGCTGCATAGATGTAGGCCTGGACCTCGCCCATCCACTGATCCAGCCGCCGGAGGATAAAGGGATCCCGGATCCCTCCGATCATGATTGATTGGTAGCCGACCAATTCAGCGCCCTCGAGCTTTACCGTGTACTCCTTCGCGGGGATGAATTCACTTCCGGTGACGCGAACAGAAGTATCATCGGCCGCCACGTACTTCGAATGCGTCAGGTCGAGGGTGCCGGAACATTCCTTGTGCAAGTAGGGATGTGCATTTTCATAGAAGCTGTGCGCGGCGATGCTTTGCGGGGTGCAACGCAGTCCATGGCCAACCGGCCGCAAGATTACTTCGTGCTCCCGCACGGTCGCCGTGATCACACCACCATGGCCGCCCTCGCATGCCATGGTTCCACACTCGGTCACCTTGCCCGCGTGCCACGCTAGGCCCGGCGGCAATCCGCGTAGGATCGGCAACGCCGCGAACAGTGCGGGATCGCTGCAACGTCCCGCCAGCACAAAGTCGGCGCCTGCCTCCAGCGCCGCCTGCAGTGGTTCGACGCCCATCATTCCGACGATTCGCTCGCTGCGCGCGAAAACCGCCTCGTCGATTTCGGGCGCCGGATCCAAGGCGCGAACGCGACCCTGCCTATACAGTTCCCTGAGGTAGTCGGGGTTCTGCTCCGACCGGATGACTGCCGTTCGAATGGATAGGTCATTCTCCTCGGCAATCTCGCGGGCAATGTCGAGGACCCACTCGACGTGCGGGTCGCCGCCTGCCGTGCCCGCCGAGCCGATCAGTGCGGGAATGTTTGCCCTTCTGCTCGCGACCAGAACGCGCGTGAGATCGCGCTTGACCGCCTCGCGAGGAAACGCCGCGGTGCCCGAGCCCAGCGCGAAGGGGCCGGCATCGGTGGTGCCGGCATCCGAAGCGATGAAATGCGGACGCATATCGAGCGATTTGTTGAGCGCCTCGGCGTCCACGCCGACCCCCAGAGCGCCGCTTGCGGCTACGTACCGAATTTCTTCCAAGCGAATACTCCTGCTTACAATGGATTACTTTCTCAAGAACCGCCCATGCGCGACCCGCGCGCGCTCAGAAGCGTTTACTCAGACTGATGCCGACTGTTCTTGGATCGTTCCAGTTGTCGATCGACACGTAGCCTCCCTTGTTGTATTCGGCGACGGTATCGAAGAAATTGGACAGGTCGGCATTGTTTATGATCGCACGCTTATCGTTGAGGTTCTTCGCCCAAAGGGTCGCTTCGGTGCGATCGTCATTGGACGACCACGTCGCATGCATATTCAGCACGCCGTGATACGCGCTCTTGGCGACGATGAAACGCGGCGTATCGTTGGCATCGTTGAACTCGATCGAACTGCGGTAGGTGACGTCGGCGCCGATGCGAATCTTGCCCGCGCTTCCCGGTGCCCTAAAATGCGTTTCCGCGCGAAAATTGGCCGAATTGCGCGGCGTGAAGGGAATGGTGTGGCCCGAGTTATCGGTCGGGGGTGCGGGCGGAGAGTTCGGGATCAGGTAGCTGCGGTATTTCGCATCCGTGTACGAGTAGGAAAGCCCGAGAGTGAGCCACTCGACCGGTAGAGCCTCCACCTCGAGTTCGCTGCCTCGCACCCGTGCTTTCGCGGCATTTCCGGCGATTATGTTGCCGGAAATCGGATCGAAGTTGCGCGTTTGCAGGTCCTTGTATTCGGCATCGTAGACGGCCAGATTGATCTGCAGGCGCTTGTCCAGAAGCGCGGCCTTGATTCCCGCCTCGTAGCTCCATACGTATTCCGGGTTGTACGCAGAGGCAAGCGCTGCGTTTGTGGTGCCATTGGTATCGTAACCGCCGCTCTCGAATCCCTTTGTCGCGCTCACATACATCATCACGTTCGACACAGGTTCAAATGACAAGAGCGCTTTGGGCGTCAACGCCGTCCAAGTCTTGGAATACGGCCCCGAACTTAAGGAGGGGTTCGTCACGCTGGTATCGCTGATTTCCGTGTGTCCGTCCTTCGACTCGCTGGAATAACGCGCACCCACAGTCATTTTGAGCTTTGGAGTGATTTCAAATGTCGATTCACCGAACGCGGCCCTGCTATCCACGGTGACATGCTGATTGGCCTGATTGACGTAGGGACTCAAGAATCGGGCGAGGCTCGGAACACCAAACTGAGCGAAGGCGTTGAGCCGGGTACCGGGTACCGCGTCAAAGGACACGGTTTGCAGATATGCGCGGTCCGCGTGGAGGTAAAATAGGCCGCCCACCCACGTAAGACGCTGACCCGCCGGCGAGGTCATCCGTAGTTCCTCTGAAATCTGGTTGTCGTGGATTACCGGATCGGAAATGATGCTGTTGAAAGGATCCCCTGACGTCGAGAAATGCACGTGCTCGTCAACCTTTCGATAGCCCGTGACGGATGTCAACGTCGCGAAGGGCAGCTCCAAATCGACGTGGGTCAGAAGGCCACCCACCTTCTTGTCCGTGCGTGCATTCGACCCTTGGTTGGTAGCGTCCGGGCTGTAGCTTAAGGTCGGGAAGAGACTGGGTTGAAAATTGCCAACCAGCCATTGCGTTTTTCCTGCCGACGTGTCGTCCAAATAGTCGCCTCCGATCAACACGCGCAGGTCCGAGAAAGGTGTCCACAATAACTGGCCTCGGACCGATCCCAAGTTCTCGCCGTAAGTCTTGTCGTGCAGAGCGATGTTCGTCAGAAAATCATCACGCCGACGAACATCCACCGCTACTTTGCCTGCGAGGGTTTCCGCCACAATCGGTCCGGTGTCGTAACCCTGTACTTCCATGAGATTGTCGGAACCGTACGTCACCGTCGCGCGGCCCGATTCAGTGAAGCTTGGCGGCATGGTGCGGATCAATACCGCTCCCCCGGTCACGTTTCGACCGAACAGCGTGCCTTGCGGACCACGAAGCACTTCGACACTTTGCAGATCGTACAGATCGGGGCTGTCATCCCCGAAGCCCGTGGTGGGAACCTCGTCGATGAATACGGAGACACCCTGGTCGATGCCGGCGGCATCATTGCCGATGGTCGTCCCACGAATTGAAATGAACGATTCGGAATGATTCACCTGATTGAATGTGATGCTTGGTACTTTCGCGGCGATGTCGCTGAGGCTGATCAATCTTTCCCGCTGAATTTCGCCGCCATCGATCACCGATACCGCTATCGGAGTGTCCTGAAGCTTCGATTCTCGCCTCTGCGCGGTGACTAGAATCTCCTCGAGCTGCGCGCCCGATGCGTCCGCTTGCGGCGCCCCTTGCTCCGCACCCGCGACGGGCACGAACGCCGGCACTGCGAGCACTGTCCCCAATAGCCAGCGCCGCCATATTCCGTGGGTCGGCATCCCAAGTTTGAGTGATAGCGCCATGAAATCCCCCCCCTGATATTGATCCATGCAATCAACATGTATTTCTTATTAGCAAATATCGTGTAATAATCCACTTATCTCGTCAATCTTGACGAAAACCGTACATACGTTAGTCATGCAAGACGACCTATATGTTTCCGCCGAAACGGCTGCGCAGATGCTCCGCGTAAGTCTCCCAACGCTTTATGCCTACGTGAGCAGAAAGAAAATTCGCTCGCAGCCGGTCCCCGGGACCCGCCGCAACCGTTATTGGAGAGCCGATATCGAACGCGTTGCGGGCGGCGATGAGGCGCCTGCCGCCGAACGGCCCGGCGGCCTGCGTCGCGAGACCGACATCACTCTCATCACCGAGCAAGGGCCCCACTATCGCGGCGAGAACGCAGTTCTGTTGTCTGAGACTCGAAGCGTCGAGGATGTTGCAACATTGCTGTGGCAGGCGGATCGGACTACGGTTTTCACGCGCGCATTGCCCAATGCGCCCGCTCAATTGACGCAGATGCTGCAGCTCTTTTCAGGAACCAGCGCAGCGGATCGCGCCACGGCCGTGTTCCCGTTCATCGAGATTGCCAACCCGCGCGCCTATGACCTGACTCGCGATGGCATGTGCCAGACCGGCGTTGATGTGCTTCGTTGGCTGGCCGCGTTCCTGATCAAGACACACTCCCCCAGCAGTGAACCACTGCATGTGAGCGTCGCGCGCGGTCTCGGCGCCTCCGATGATATGGCCGACCTCATCCGCCGCGTCATGGTTCTGTCGGCCGACCACGGATTCGAGCCCGGGACCTATGCAGTGCGTGCTGTGGCCAGCACCGGTGTTACGCCTTACCGTTCCGTGCTGACAGGGCTTTCAGTTTCGATGGGGCGCCGAACCAAAATCGGGCGGCATGAAGGACTTGCCCGCTTACTCAACGAAGTGGCGAGCGCGCGCGAGCCGCAAGACCCGGTCATACGGCGAATGCGCGAGGGCGAGGAAATTCTGGGTTTCGGGTCGGACTTGTACAAGAATGGCGACCCGCGCGCGCGCGCGGTGCTGCAGCGCCTGACCGAGATTTTCGTCGACGACATCGACTTCCGAAAACTACAACGGGCCATTGCCGTCGTCCGCGACTCTACAGGATTGGAGCCCGACTTTGCCCTGACCAACGTTTACCTCGCACGGCGCCTTGGCATGGATAGCAAGGACTCTCTGTTCATATTGGGACGAGCGGTTGGATGGATTGCCCACTCGATCGAACAGTACGAGGTCGGGGGCGTCATACGAGAACCGGCCATGTACACCGGTCAATTACCTACCTGAGGTGCGAAGTGCGGGCTGGACGCCGCAATGTGTCCAAGCTGAAACAAAGACCCTTTGTACGGACATCACCCGGTCACCGGCGCGTGTTGTCCTTGGAGAATGCTGGCGATGCCCCATCTGCTGCTAGTTGATGATGACGAGGACATCCTGTCCCTGTTGACGAACTTCTTCCGCAAGCATTCGCACATCGTATCGGTTGCGCAGAACGGCGCTGCGATGTTCGCTGCGTTGGAGAAGCAGCCGATCGATCTGGTGATTCTCGATGTCATGCTGCAGCGGGAAGACGGCTTCGATCTGTGCCGGCGGTTGCGTGCTCAACTCGTGGTGCCGGTCATCATGCTCACCGCCGTGTCGGATCCTACGGATCGGGTAGTCGGCCTCGAGCTTGGGGCCGATGACTATTTGACCAAACCGTTCGATCAGCGCGAGTTGTTGGCCCGTGTCAAAGCGGTGCTACGACGAACCGCGGAGAAGGCGGCGGCGCCGACGCGCAGCGAGACTCGGCCGGTGTTGCGTTTCGCCGATTGGCGCCTTGACGTCGCCAGGCGCGAACTGCGTTCTGCGGAAAACACACTGGTGCTGCTGTCGGGCGGCGAATTCGACCTATTGCTGGCCTTTGCCGAACATCCACAGCGCGTTTTGACGCGCGATCAGCTGATCGATTTCGCGCGCGGCTCAGCGCACGTGGCTTACGACCGAAGCATCGACGTCCAGGTGAGCCGCCTTCGCTACAAGCTCGAGGAAGACCCGAAGAACCCCATACTGATTCGCACGGTGCGAAACGGCGGCTACATTTTTGCGCCGGCGGTGAGCCGCGGATGAAACGCTCAGCCTGGTTGTCGGACACCATCGCGCGCCGCCGCGCGACGGACTGGGCGTAACGGCGGCGAGTCGACGATCGCATCTTCTTGAACTTCCCCCATCCGTACGTTGCTCCTTGCTGCACCAATCGAAGACACAATGCATTCAGACATTTCCCACAGGCGGCGACTGAGACCTTCATCCGCCAATAGCGGATTACCGGGGGCAATTTGGCAATCCGACCAATACTCACCGGTTATGCCCGCAACCTGCGGACTCGCTGCCAGCAACGCTTGAGTCGCCGCACCTTGAGCCGGAGACTTCATGAACAACCGCGCGATCCGAAGGCCCAATCGCCGGGTTGAGGTCCGGTATTTGTCGATACCGGTACCTCTCGTGGCACCAGGATGCAAGGAATTGACTGACACACCACGCGAGGCCAGACGCCGCGAAAGTTCTTTGGCATAAAGTGCCGCCGCCAATTTCGCTTGTCCATGGAATATGAACGGGTCATAGAAGCGCTGACCGTCGAGATTGTCGAACATGACTCCCTCAGCCGGCGCTTGCTTGATGCTGGCATCGCCGCTCACAATCACGATCCTCCCGGTACCGCTACGAACTGCACCGGCGAGGCGATTGACCAGCGCGAAATGTGCGATGTGATTGACAAGAAACTGTAGTTCGACCCTGTAGCGTGTCTGCAAAGTGGGCAGATTCGCGATCCCCGCGTTCGTGATGACGGCATCCAGCGGACCGGGCAGGCTGAGTATCGAATCGGCTGCGTCTTCCACCGATTCAAGATTCGTCAGGTCGCAGCCGATCGCTGTTGCCGAGGGACCCACCGACGCGCACGCCGCCTGAGCGCTGTCGCGCGTCCGTGCGAGCCCGACGACGTGCGCACCGTTGGCGGCGAGCGCGTTCATCGTCTCGAATCCAATGCCCGAGTTGCATCCGGTTACCACGATTCTCTTGCGGGTCAGATCGATGCCGGCCAGCACTTGATCAGCCGTGGAGCGAGCGCCATAGCGAATGAATGGAGTCATACAAGATGCCAATTGCCGTTATCTCAGGGCGCCGGCTGCGCGGTGTCTTCCTCGGGCGGCTTTCGCTCGCCCTCTTCGGGCAGCTTTCGGTCGCCCTCCTCTGTCGGCTCTCGGCCGCTCTCGTCCTCGGGAATCATGGTCTCCGGCATCTTTCCATTATGTATTTGATATTCGCGCCGCTGTAGCCAGGCATTGCGCACAAAGGCGTAAGGATCGAACGCGGAGTCGACCATAGTATCCATGTCCAAAACGCCAGCGCGCGTCGTCACTCCTTTGACGACGAAGGCACCCACCTCCACGCCCGTGTTGTTGAGGTATGACGTCGGAGTCACGAAGCGATCGGCAACGCGCCCCGGCGCATCGCGGACGGTGGAAGGCCCTAAGATGGGCAACATGAGATAAGGCCCTGAATGAAGCCCCCACCGCGCCAGCGTGAGGCCAAAATCCTCATCGTGCTTTTCCATTCCCCAATGGCTGGCGGGATCGAACAGACCGCCGATTCCAATCACGGTGTTCACTCCGAATCGACCCACGTCACTCAAGCCGTCATGAAGTTTGCCTTGCAGGAAGTCATTGACGATGGTGACTGGATAATCGAGGTTGGTGAAGAAGTTCGAGATCGAGCTGCGCACCGGCGCCGGCGTGATCTTGACGTAGGTGCGCGCTACCGGTCGCACCACGGCGTGGTCAATCGCACGATTGAATGAATAGACCGATCGATTGACGCGCTCAAAGCGATCGCTCGGATCCGGTTTCCCGGAGGGTAATGTGGCGCAGCCGCCAAGCGTCAATATGAGCGCAACGGTTGCAAGAAAAAAAATATGGAATCGCATAAAACCTTGTGTACGGTCAGAACCGGTGGAGGCCGCCAATAACGGCCGGATCCGGCAGATGCCCTGCGTGCGGGGGCCAACGCTGCAATCCGCCGGTGGACGCTGGAAATCGTAAAGGCCGCGGGTTTTGGCTTAATGTCCGCTTTGCGGATGAGGTGCGACAATGTGTCCGCGTCCGCACATATGTGCGCTGCGCGCCTCACGCGCAGACGGAACATGACGTCGAGAGATCAGCGAGCCACCGTGCTTCGCTTGTCGCCGATACTTCACGTGCCTGCTGGTCACAGGAATGGGCGGACTTCGGCGAATCTTTGAAGAGCATGCGGAGCACCCTGCGGTAATTCGGATAGTGCATCGATCCGCAGAATCTTCGTAAAACGAAGTTGCAAGCCGATATCTGAATTGTGCGAATACCCACGCATTGCGACTGGGGCGCCTCGTGCGTTATCAGCAAGGGTAGTGACCCCGGTCCCGCCTATGCGTAAACTTCGATGGAGAGTGGGCGGACACCATCAACCCCGATTTGCTGGCGTTCATAAAGTCTTGATCGAGCTGAGTAGCCGCTGCCAAATGGCATGTGCGTACTGGCAACCACCGTTAGCGCATAAAGGACGAGCAGAGTCATGGAAACAATTGGCGGCGATTTAAATCAAATGCAGCGCACTCCGCTGGCGCCCGCTCACGTCGAAGCGTTGCGCAAGGCCGGTGCCGTTGCCCGCTATCCTGCGGGCACGTTTCTCACGCGTCCCGGCCAACCCGTAGATCGTTTCGTGTATATCGAGGAAGGTGAAATCGAAGTAGTGAATCCTTATACCGACGAACGTCATTTACCCTCCACCATGGGCCCGACCCAGTTCATGGGCGAGATCTCCTTGCTGAACGGCGGCGCTTGGTCGATGGCGATGCGCGCGGTCCAAGACACAAGGGTGATAGAAGTACCGCGGGAAGCAATACTGACCCTGATGTCTTTGATTCCAGAAATGTCCGACATCATCATCACCGTGTTTTCAGCGCGTCGCCGCCGCCAGCTCGAGGAACGGATCAGCAGCTTACGGTTGATCGGCGAAGATGATGACCGCAACGTGCGCCGCATCGCGGAGTTCGCGAGCCGCAACCACATTCCGTATATCTCGTTGCCACTGGGAAATCCCGAAGCCGATGCGCTCGCCCGGCGCTGCTCTATCGCTCCGGGCTTGCCCGCCGTTATCTTCGGTCGCGATCTGGTTGTGACTGAACCCACCCCCGATAAGGTCGCACGCCTGCTGGGCCTCAATCTTGATTTCGCAGAAAACGAGGTATTTGACGTGTTAATTGTCGGCGGCGGACCGGCTGGCGTTGCCGCAGCTGTGTATGCAGGAGCCGAAGGTCTGCGCGCCCTGGTTGTGGAAGATGTCGCGATCGGCGGCCAAGCCGGAACCTCGAGCCGTGTAGAGAATTATATGGGCTTTCCAACCGGGATTTCCGGCTCCGACTTGGTCTGGCGCGGCCAGGTACAAGCGATGAAATTCGGTTCGCGTTTCGCAATGCCTCGCCGGGTGGCGGCTCTCGAGAGGTTCGAAGATGCGAGCTTCTGCGCCACTTTCGATAACGGCCAGCGCGTTCGCGCCAAAGCGGTGGTGGTGGCGACGGGAGTGCAATATCGCCGGCTCCCGATCGCCAGACTGACTGAATTCGAAGGCGCCGGCATTTACTATGCGGCGACCGAGATGGAGGCGCGCTATTCCAAGGGGGCAGAGGCGGTCATCATCGGCGGCGGCAACTCCGCGGGACAGGCCGCGATGTTTCTCAGCCGCACGGCGCGTTGCGTACGTGTCTTGGTCCGTGGCGCATCACTTGCCGCTTCCATGTCGAGTTACCTCTCGAGTCGGCTCGAGGCCGATCCCGGCATAACAATCGAATATGGTGCCGAGGTAAGCGCGTTGCACGGCGCCGAACACCTCGAAGCGGTAAGCATTCGTGACGTAAAAACCGGAGCGAGCCGCGTCGTTGAGTCGCGTGCACTCTTCGTCATGGTGGGCGCTGCGCCAAACAGCGAGTGGCTCTCGGGCTTGGTGAAACTCGATGACAAAGGATTCGTTATCACCGGATCCGGCGAAGGTCCTGCGAATTCGCCGTTCGCTACATCGCAGCCTGGCATCTTCGCGGTCGGTGATGTGCGCGCAGGCTCGGTGAAACGCGTGGCATCATCGGTCGGCGAAGGATCGGTCGTAATCTCGAAGGTTTGGGAGTTCGTCAACCGCAGACCCTAAGCCTTAAGGTACAACGTGAGATGCGCCCAAATCTTTCCATTCGTAGCGAGGAACCTGAACCCATTCACCACTTTTGAGTTCTGGCACTTTGTGCACCTTGGTCTGATCGACCGTCATCTTGCCGTCCTTGTCACTGACCCAAAAATCAATATCGTAAATTTCATTTTTGGTGCCAACGACACGAAAATCCGTGCAAGCGAAATAATGACCGTCATCGAGTTGCCGTACGGGTTGGTGAGTGTCGACGAACTCCAATTCCAGCTCCTTGCCGGTCTTGTCATCCTTAAGTTTGAACACGCCGTTGTTCTTCAGGCTCTCTACCATCGCTTTGTGTTCGACGGCGGACATGACCTCCCAGCCTCTCTTCGTTGCAAGATGACCGGGGTGTTCTGAGGCTGGGATCCACCACCACGGGATGGGTTGGCGAGCCATCATGGTCCAAGTGCCTTCCACCTTTAGCGGTTCTTTGTGTATTCGGATCTCCTGCAATTGGAGTATCCCGTCCACAGGCAAAACCCAGAAATCGATCAGGTATTTCCTCTCAGCATCGGTCGAGTCGTGGAATTTCACGTCCGGAAAGTAACCATATCCGTCGATGGTGCGAGTGAAATCAATGTCATCATAGGTGAGCTTGAGGTGGTCGCCGTTTAGTGGATCATCGTAAGCGAAGATTCCGTTGTTCGCCTTTACCTTGGCAGCAATGAGTTTCTTGACCAGTTCCTCCGCATCGGTACCGGTGAAATACTGCATAGCCTTTTCGGTCGATTCGACGCTGCTAGCTGCAGCAAATTCGCGCGCCCTCTGGATTTTCTCCACTGGACTTTGTAAGAATGACCTCTTGGAGCTATCGTTACTGAAACAGTATTTCTTTCCATCCTTATCGGTCCAGCTGCTCGAACAGTTGGTCATCACGTGCTGGCCATTGGCCAACGCTTCGGCGCATTGGCCACCGAATTCGGGCGGCGATTCCGGCACGAGGGGGGCGGCAGCGCGAGCAGAGTGTGGCGCGAAGATCAGGATGAGCATTGCACAGGCAGCGCGAGCTGCGATACCGCTCGAAGGTATTTGGGGGCAGAGTAACTTGTGAACCTTCATGGTAACGTCCTCAAGTAATTGACATTCTCGGGCAATGGCTCTTGAGCATAAAGAGCATGAACGACTATGACGCCGTGAGGAAGACTGTGAGGGACAGTGATCGAAAGGACACCAAAGTGGTTATAGTACGAGATTGTCGGTACCATCGGCGAACATGGGGATTGGCGCTCGGAAATCGCCAGTTGATCCTCGATTCGCGGCGGAACACCGCCTCCCTGCGATTTATCAAGCGACGCTATTCACCGAAGCGGGCGGCTTGATGGCGTGGGCTCCTAATCTCGCGGAGCAATTCCGGATCGCAGCGCAATACGTCGACAAGATCCTCAAAGGCGCAAAACACGGCGATCTGGCGAAAGTGGACAGGCGAGCCTTCCTGCAGGTCGCTGCTGCCCTTTTGGGCGCCGTGTCTTGCATTGGTATCAGCCAAGCACAGACGACAAAGACCCGTCTGATCCTTCTTGGCACCGGTGGCGGTCCGCGGCCACGGAAGGCGAGTTCGGCGTCTGCGCAAGTCATAATCTGCAATAAGACCGCGTATGTCGTCGATTGTGGTAACGGCGTCGCGCGCCAACTCGCCTTTGCCGATGTGGCGCTGCAAGCGGTCCGTCATATATTTCTGACGCACCAGCATTCGGATCACAATGCAGACTATGGCAATCTGATTTGGCTGGCGTGGGCTGCCGGACTCGCCACTCGCGTTGATACTTGGGGACCTCCGCCTCTTGAGAAAATGACTCGCCTTTTTTTCGAAATGAACGCGGCCGACATCGACAATCGGATCACCAATGAGGGGCGAGTACCGCTGGTCCCGTTGGTTCATGTCCACGAATTCAGCGTTGGCGGCCCCGTCATGCGCGACGACAACGTCAGGGTCACCGCGACGCTCGTGAATCATCCGCCCGTTGTACCGTCATTTGCCTATCGGCTCGATGCCGCCGATCGTTCAATCGTCATTTCTGGCGACACCGCGCCGTCAGACAACCTTGTGAAGCTCGCTCAGGGTGCCGATGTGCTGGTGCACTCGGTGCTCTATGTTCCCGCGCTGGATCGTCTCGTCGCGCGTGTGCCTAATGCGACTGCACTTAGGGCGAGCATCTTGGCCAACCAAACACCCGCAGAAGAGGCCGGCCGTGTCGCGCAAGCAGCCGGCGTAAAAACGCTAGTTCTCTCTCACTTCGTTCCCGCGGATGATCCCGAAATAACTGATCAAATGTGGATTGATGCAGCTCGCACTCATTTCCGAGGATCAGTGATTGTTGGCAAAGATTTGATGGAGATATGACCTCGCATCCGCTAAATGGCCTTGCAGTGGGGCGATTGCTCTCCTGGTGCTGATGTCTGGAGACTCCCAGCGGCGCGCACGTAATACCGAAGGGTGAAACCCTCGCGGTCCCCGCCGGCATTACAATGCGGCTCGTAGTCCAGGACCGAAGCTTGGAGTGGTTTATCGCTCCCCCTCGTAGACCCGTTCAGGGCTCAAAACAGTCTCCGGCGCTGATGCCTTCCAACCGGTCCAATCAGGCGTCGACTGCACACTTGTAACCAAGATACGTTACCGCGCGTTCCCAGATCGATCCTGGTCGAATCCCGGTAGGGAACACCGTATCAGTCTTGATCAAAATGCGCCCTGACCTGCGCCGCTCCGGCCTCATCACCGATGCGAAGTGCGACTCGGGCGGGATTTGAGACGCCCATGAGATTCGCGCCGGTAGCCCTGGCATGGAACTCATATTGCAATGAGGTTGTGGGCCTAATCTCTATCTCCAACCTTGCCGCGTTGGTAGCTCCTTCGAAGCGAAACACGCGATCGTGGTGCTCCCCATGCCTTTTGAACGAGCCCGCCGGAATGGTGGTCGTGAAGGGCCCAACCTGGAGCGTTACTGGCTGAGTGGCCGGATCGAAACCTGCCCTCTCGTCCCGCTTCAGAACAAACTCTGCGCGAACCGCGAATGAGTCCTCGCGGCGCGTTTCGTGCTGCTGGCTTTCCCCTTCATCGCGCAACCGGATATCCAGCCCTGCGACATTGAAAGCTTGAAAAGGCT
>DASQPK010000032.1:0-2065 GCA_035643995.1 Steroidobacteraceae bacterium
TGAGCGACGCGGTGCGTCTTTACCAGGCGCTGAAAACGGCGGGCCGTGTGGCTGAATTGGATGTGTACGAAGGCATGTCGCACGTATTTCAAGCGTATATGACCGGAACACCGGAGCAACAAGCTGCTTACGCGGAGGCGAAGCGCTGGTGGTCGTCCCATCTGGTACCGGGTGCGCGAAAGCCTTAGAACCAACGTCGGATGGAACGCATCACTTGCTCACCGTAATGGGAAGATCAAGTTGGACCGCACCGGTCAAGGCGATTTGATCACTGGATTCTCCAATGAGCACGCGATATACGCCGGGGTCTGCACGCCAACGCTTGCCCGCCACATCGAAGTATGCGAAGGAGCGAGCATCGAGAGGCAGCACCGCTTGGCGAGACTCACCGGGCTGCAGCATGAGTTTGGTAAACCCCTTCAATTCCTTCTTGGGACGCGGGACGGAAGAGTGAGGCGGAGAGATATACAACTGCGGCACCGCCGCTCCGGCGCGTGACCCGACGTTCTTGACGCTGAACACTGCCTCATACGGTCGGTCTGGCGTGCCTGTCTTGCGCACCTCAAGATCCCGATATTCGAATGACGTATAGGCAAGTCCAAAGCCGAATGGGAACTGCGGTTTGATACTTCGGGCTTCATAGCCGCGGTAACCGACGAACACGCCCTCCATGTAGTGGATCTGACTCGTGCCGGGCGCAGGGTAGTAACTGTCGTGCACCGGATTGTCCTGCCATTGGCGTTCAAAAGTTGCGGGAAGATGCCCGGAGGGATTGACCGTGCCGAAGAGAATCTTGGCCACGGCCTCTCCGCCATCTTGCCCGAGATACCAGGCCTGCAGCAGCGCTGGAACGCGCTCCAGCCACGCAGTTGTGTCGACCGCGCCGCCGGAGTTCACGACCACGATGCAGTGCTTGTTGGCTGAGCAAATCTTGCGCAGCAGTTCATCTTGGCCCGGCGGCAACTCGAAAGTACGATCCCACGCTTCGGCCTCGCTGGCATAGTCATAGCCCACGGCAACAATGGCCGCGTCGGCTTGCGCGGCAAATTGTTCCGCGGATGCATCGACCCATCCCCCCTTAGGCACCAGCCCCAGCCTTAGGAAGGGAACTTTTCCGTCCAGGCCGCCTGCGCCGGCGCGATGCTCCAAGACAATTTTATGCGCCCCGGAGTCCAGCATCACCTTCACGGCCTTGAGCGCCGCTTTTTTCCACGACCAATGATCAATCACGAGTTTGTCATCGACGTAGGCGCGATAACCTATGTCCTTGTCGAAGCCGCCAACCTGCACGAACAGGTCATGCTCGCCTGGCGCCGACGGCGTGAAATAGCCGCTCCAGCGTGCCGAAGTCGGATGCGCGGCACTGAACGCGGCGAGATCGAGTGGCCGATCACCGGACGCCAGTGCGCTAAGATCCAGGGGTTCGCCTTGGTCTATGTAGCGCTCAACACGCGTGCGCGCGGGCGCTCCAGAAAGATCCAGATTGTCGAACTCCTGCACCTCGATGCCGGGGTGCTCGCCGCCGACGCCGGTCGTCCACTTGGTGTTGCGCGAAAAACGTTGATAACCAGCAACGCCGCGCGCATAGCGAATGTCGATGCCATTGTTTGATTCCGCGCTCAAGCCTTCCAGCAAACTGGTGGCATGAAACGGAGCGACTGTGGCGCTGCCGCCGCCATTCAACACCGCGGGATAGGCGTCGGGTCCAATGACGGCGAGGGAACGAATCTTGCTTCGGTCCAAAGGCAATAAACCGTCCGTGTTCTTGAGAAGTACAATGCCCTCTTCGGCGCCCTGCAGCGATGCCGCGCGTCCCGCAACGTCGTAGCGCGAAATGGAAGCATCCAGCTGCGGACGGTCCAGCCAGCCCAATCGCACGGCCGTGCGCAGAATGCGGCGCACCTTGTCATCCAGCACTTCGGCGGACACCTTGCCGCTGCGTAGCAATGGCAGCAGCGATGCCGCATTGAAATATTTAGAGGATGGCATCTCCAAATCCAGGCCGCCGTTCGCCGCCGCCAGGGTGCCGTAGGTCGCGTCCCAATCGGACATGAGTACGCCGTTG
>DASQPK010000033.1:0-26626 GCA_035643995.1 Steroidobacteraceae bacterium
CAATGCCACTTCAGGCGTAAACCCTGATCGCGCATTTGCCTCGACTTCAAAAACTTAAGGCCGCATTGCAGCGGCCTTAAGGAATCGTCTAAATCCCAAACACTGTTACCAGCGCTTCGGACCGCGCGATCCGCCGCCGCCACCACCACCACCACCGCCACCACCACCGGTGCGCTCCTGAGCCTCATTTACTTTCAGCGCTCGCCCGTCGACGTCGTGGCCGTTCAAGGCCTGCATGGCGCGCGCAGCGTCTGCGCTGGCCATTTCAACGAAGCCGAAACCGCGGGGCCGGCCGGTGTCGCGATCATTGATCAACGCTACCGACTGTACCGCGCCATGCTTTTCGAACAGCGCGCGCACTGCGGATTCGTCCATTGAGAACGGGAGATTGCCAACATACATTTTCGTCATGTGAAGAATACCTACTACAAAAGAAACTATCGGCCGGTCACGCGTGCCTACGTTGAAGAACCTTTAAGCGGAATGCCAGCCACCTGGATCGAAGAAACCTGCTTTGTGGGTTGTGGCCAAGGAGACGCCGGAGCGGCGCGGTGACCAGAAACGGACCAAGTAGAAATCACGAACCGGCGCGGATATTACAGCAAATTGCTGATAAGTACGAATATCCTTACAATAGCCAAATGATGCTGCGACGCAGCACTTCTGGTAACCGCGACTTTGGAAGACTATTCTCTGCGGCTGCCACGGACCCCGAAATCACCCCATTAATGACAGTATCCGGATGCCCCTAGCCTTCTTTCTGCCCAAGTATTGGGTCACCTGGGTTGGTTTGGCGGCCATGCGCGCGGTGGAGCCCTTGCCCTACCCGGTGCAACGACGCGTGGGCGACGCGATCGGCATGCTGCTGCGGCGCCTCCCCTTGAGCTACCTGCGCATCGCGCGCCGAAACATCGCGCTCTGCCTGCCCGAGCTGTCGCAGAGTGAACGCGAGTGCCTGCTCAATCGGCACTGCGAGAGCTTGGGCATGGCCCTGTGCGAGACGGCCGACACCTGGTGGAGCAGCGATAGGCGCCTCAATCGGCTCGCGGAGGTGCAGGGTCTGCATCATCTGCAGGCGGCCTTGGCCAAGGGCCGGGGCGCCATCTTGGTGGGCGGTCACTTCACCACCATCGAAATCTCCACCCGCATATTGGGCACCGTTGTCCCGCTGAATGTCGTGTACCGCCCCATGAAGAACGCGCTCCTGTCGCACATCATGTTCTCGAGCTTCTGCCGCCATGGAAATCCCATCGCGAAAGACGATATACGGACCATGGTTCGGGCACTCAAAAACAACGAGGCCGTGTGGTTTGCGCCCGACCAGAGTTATCGCAACAAGGGGGCGGAGATGGTCAATTTCTTCGGCATCCCCGCTGCCAGCAACCCGGCCACCTCACGCCTGGCGCGCATTTCCGGCGCCGCCGTGATGACCTATTTTGGGGAACGGCTGCCCGGCAATGCCGGCTACCGCGTGGTCATAGGACCGGCATTCGATGATTTTCCGGGCGTCGATCCGGTAGCGGACGTTGAGCGCTACAACCGACTGCTCGAGGCACAGGTCCGCTTGGTGCCCGAGCAGTATCTGTGGGTACACCGGCGCTTCAAAGGATTGAGCAGCGATTATCCCGACTACTATGGACGCGATTCTCGAAACCCGCCCCGCATCGAACCACCGCCGCACTAATGCCGATCCTGCGCAACGCCACGCTTGCCGATGTACCTGCGCTCAATGCGCTGATTGCCCGCTCCGCGCGCATCTTGAGCAGCGAGGATTACCGTGCGGCGCAAATTGAGGGTGCCTTGCGCGGCGCATTCGGCGTCGATTCGCAGTTGCTGGCCGACGAGACTTACTTCGTGGTCGAAGATGGCGGGCAGATTGTGGGCTGCGGCGGGTGGAGCTTTCGATCGACGCTGTTCGGCGGCGACGCCCGCGCCGGGCGCGATCCATCGACCCTTGACCCGGCGACTGAAGCGGCGAAGATCCGCGCTTTCTTTGTCGACCCAAGCCACGCTCGCCGCGGCATCGGCTCCCTGCTGCTCGAGCATTGCGAGAAGCAGGCACGCGCGCACGGATACACCGAGGTTGAACTCATGGCGACGCTTCCCGGCGTCAGGCTCTATGCCGCTCGCGGTTATGTCGGCGGCCCCCAGGTGCACATCGACGTAGGATCCGGCGAGACCATTGAATTCATCCCGATGCGCAAAGCCCTGGAGCCAGTCTGATTCCTTAATCGCGCCATAGGCGCTGCCATCCGGCATGCCCCAGCTTTCGCAGCGTGCGAATATTCCTGAGGTATATACCGTCCGGGTCGCCAACGGCGGCGACGGCACGCTCCACACTTGCCTCGCGCAGCAGATGCAATATGGGATACGGAGAGCGGTTGGTATAATTCTCGATATCGTCGGGCTGCGTTCCTGCGAACTGGTACTGCGGATGAAAGCTGGCCACTTGCAATTCGCCTTCCAGTTCCAACTCGGCGACGGCGGCATCGCACACTTCGAGGAAATTGTTGTACTCGATAAAATCCGTCAAGACCCAGGGGTGAATGAGCAATGTGGTTTCGCATTGCAGCGGATCGGCTTCGGCAAGACGCGTCAACTCAGAGCCCAGCTCTGCGAGCAGTCCGGCGGCGCTGCGTTGCTCGCTGACCTGAAAACGCACCAGGCCGCCGCGGTAAGGGGTATCCGCAAACGGGCAAAGGTTGAGTCCAATGACCGACCTCTCCACCCAAACCTTGGTTGCTGAAATGACTTCGTCAATGGTAATAAGCGAATCTCCTCGAGGCGCCCAAGACAGTCTGGATCGGCGAGTTCGAGTATAGTCCCTCGATGTCGCAACGGATTCCTGCCACGCTGATCCCCGGAGATGGGATCGGTCCTGAAATTATGGATGCCGCTCTTGCCGTGCTCGCGGCTCTCGGCGCGCCCTTCGAGTGGGACCGGCAGATCGCCGGCTTGGAAGGCGTGAAAGCAGCCGGCGATCCTCTTCCGCCCAAAACGCTTGACAGCATCCGGCGCAACCGGCTCGCGCTCAAGGGGCCGCTCGAGACGCCCTCGGGCGGCGGCTACCGATCTTCGAACGTCCGCCTCAGGGAGGAATTCAAGCTGTACGCGAATTTGCGCCCGGCTCGAACGCTGATTCCCGGCGGCCGCTTCGACAATATCGATCTGGTGGTGGTGCGGGAGAACCTCGAGGGCTTGTATATCGGCCACGAGCTCTATATCCCGATCGGCGATGATCCGCATGCGGTGGCCATGGCAACGGGCGTGAATACGCGCCAAGGAAGCCGCCGTCTGCTGGAGTTTGCCTTTGAGCACGCCGTCGCGACAGGCAGAAAGAAAGTCGCGATCGTGCACAAAGCGAACATCATGAAGGCATTGACCGGAATCTTTTTGGAGACCGGGCTGGAGCTGTACGAGCGCAAGTACCGCGGCAAGTTCAGCTTGGAAACCGTGATCATCGACGCCTGCGCCATGAAGCTGGTCTTGAACCCCTGGCAATTCGACGTTTTGGTGACCACCAACTTGTTCGGCGACATTCTGTCCGATCTGGTGGCCGGCTTGGTCGGCGGCTTGGGGATGACGCCCGGCGGCAATATCGGAGCCGATGCCGCCATTTTTGAAGCAGTGCACGGCTCTGCTCCGGATATCGCCGGCAAAGGCATCGCCAACCCGATTGCCTTGCTGCTCGCTGCGGCGATGATGCTCGAGCACTGCCACTTGCCGCACATGGCAGCGCGCTTGCGATCGGCCATCGACGAAACCTTGAACCTCGACAAGGTTCGAACCGGCGACCTCGGCGGCGGCGCGAACACGGCGGAGTTCACGCGCGCGCTGGTCAAGCGCATCGGCCCGTAACGCGCATGCAACCCATCATCTCGATCAAGGGCGTAACCAAGTCGTACGCTTCAGGCCTTCAGGCGTTGCAGCCTGTCGATCTCGACATCGAGAAGGGCGAGATTTTTGCGCTGCTCGGACCAAATGGCGCCGGCAAGACCACATTGATCAATATCGTTTGCGGCATCGTGACGGCAAGCACCGGCACCGTCACAGCGGACGGCCATGACATCGTGCGCGGCTATCGCGCCGCCCGATCGATGATCGGCCTGGTGCCGCAGGAGTTGAGCACCGATGCCTTTGAAACGGTGTGGGCCACCGTGTCCTTCAGCCGCGGCCTGTTCGGCCGTGCGCCCAATCCAAAGTTCATCGAGAGCTTGCTGCGCGATTTATCCCTTTTGGACAAGCGCAATAGCAAGATCATGACCTTGTCCGGCGGCATGAAGCGCCGGGTCATGATCGCCAAAGCGCTGTCCCACGAACCGCAGATCCTGTTCCTGGACGAACCGACCGCCGGCGTGGACGTTGAATTGCGCCGCGATATGTGGAATCTGGTGCGCGGCCTCCGAGAAAAGGGTGTGACGATAATTTTGACCACGCACTACATTGAAGAGGCCGAGGAAATGGCCGACAGGGTGGGCGTCATCAACAAGGGCGCGCTGATGCTGGTCGAGGACAAGAAGGCGCTGATGAAAAAGCTTGGCAAGAAACAGCTCACCCTGCACCTTATGACCCCGCTGCAGCGCATTCCCGCCGAACTGCAATCCTGGGCTCTGGAGCTCAAGGCCGACGGCAGCGACATGGTCTACACGGTGGACGGCGCCGGCAGCGTCGACATCTCCACGCTGCTCAAGCGCCTGAGCGAGCTGTCGATCGTGATCAAGGACCTGCAAACGCATCAAAGTTCACTCGAAGACATCTTCGTCAATCTGGTGACCGAGCGCACATGAACCAGCCGGCCGCAGCTCTCAAGTTCAACCGCCACGGCGTTTGGGCCATCTACAAATTTGAGATCGCGCGGGCGTTGCGCACGCTGGTGCAAAGCCTGGTGACTCCCGTCATAACCACCTCTCTGTACTTCGTGGTCTTCGGCGCGGCGATCGGTTCGCGGCTGGCCACGACCAGCGGGGTCAGTTACGGAGCATTCATTGTGCCGGGGCTGATCATGCTGGCGCTGTTCACCGAAAGCCTGTCAAACGCATCCTTCGGCATTTATTTCCCGAAGTTCACGGGCACGATTTACGAACTGCTCTCGGCGCCGGTGTCATATGTGGAAATCGTCATCGCCTACGTCGGTGCCGCGGCGTCCAAATCGGTGGTGCTGGGGTTGATCATCCTGGCAACCGCATCGCTGTTCGTGCCCATCAAGATCATGCATCCGGCATGGATGATTGCATTCTTGCTCATGACGGCCTGCACCTTCAGCCTGTTCGGATTCATCATCGGCATTTGGGCCAAGGGCTTCGAACATCTGCAGTTCATCCCGATGCTGATCATTACGCCGCTCACTTTTTTAGGCGGTGCTTTTTATTCCATCGACATGCTGCCGCCGGCCTGGCGCGCGTTCAGTCTCTTCAATCCCATCGTGTACCTGATCAGCGGCTTTCGCTGGAGTTTCTACGGCGCCGCCGATGTCGGCGTCGGCATCAGCTTGGCTGTGACTGTGGGGTTTTTCGCGGTCTGCCTCGCACTCGTAGCGTGGATATTCAAGACGGGGTATCGCCTCAAGAATTAGAAATAAGAGGTGGTTCTCGAGCGCCCCAATGGCGTGCAACCCCGGGCGTGCGCCGTGCGTTGCATTTAGTTAACGTCTTTGTTAATATTCTCTTTATTCGTTGATATTTGATTTCAGGAGACGAAGCGATGAAACCCACCCCCAGCGATTGGCCCCGCATGTCGAGCGCGGTTGTCTACCTGGATGCAGTTGCCGCCATTCAATGGCTATGCGAGGCGTTCGGCTTCGAGGTGCGATTGAAAGTCGAGGGCGAGCAGGGGCAGATCGTGCACAGCGAATTGACCTATGGCGAAGGCCTCATCATGGTTGCGCAGGAAACAACGCAATCGGAGCGCCGCTGGAAGAGCACCATGCGCAGCCCGAAGTCCCTGAACGGGGCTACCACCCAAAGCATCATGTTTTTCGTCGATGACGCCGAAGCTCACTGCGCGCACGCGCGCGCGCATGGCGCCCAAATCATCGAAGAACCCGCCACCCATGATTACGGCCCGGACTATTGGTCCGACCGCAGTTATGGCGCCGTCGATCCGGAGGGGCATGTGTGGTGGATCACGCAGCGGCTGCGCAATCCACCGGCGGCTTGAAGCGGCGGCTGCTTCCATGGATCAGCACTCCCCCACTCTGCAGCTCAGTGCGGCATTCGCCGCACTGTCCGACGCATCGCGGCGCGACATGATTCGCATGCTGTTGCAGAAACCCAGACGCGCCGGCGAGCTGGCGGAATGCGTCGATATGAGTCCTCAAGCCTTGAGCCGGCACCTGCGCGTGCTGCGCAAAGCCGGCCTGGTGTCGGAGCAAGGAATCGAGGAAGACGCGCGCGTGCGCATCTACAGCGTGCACCCCAACGCCTTTCAGCCGGTGCAGCAATGGATGGCGCAGGTGGAGGATCTGTGGCGACGCCAGCTACAGGCCTTCAAAGCGTTCGCTGAGAGTCCGCGGCGAAGCGGCAAACTCAAGGCATGATCGGCGATCGGGCGCGCGTCAGTGTTGCCGTTGCGGTCGCGCCATCGCGGGCTTTCGATATTTTCACGGGCGACATCGATCAATGGTGGCGGCACGGCGCAAAATTTCGTCACTCGGCATCGCGCAGCGGCTTGCTGCGCATCGAGCCGCAGGTCGGCGGTCGACTGTTCGAGTCATTCGACCGGGACGGCACACCGCATGTCGTCGAGGTCGGCCGGGTGCATGTCTGGGACCCGCCCCGCTGCCTTAAATTCAGCTGGCGCAACGCAAACTTCGCCGAGAATGAGCAAACGGAAGTTGAAGTTGAATTTACACCCACTGCGTCCGGCACGCTGGTGACCGTCACGCATAGCGGCCTGTCCGCGTTGCGCCCGGATCATCCGGCGCGGCACGGACTACAGGGCGCCGACTTCAGCCGAATGATCGGCCTGTGGTGGGGTGAACAGATGAGTTCGCTGCGGCGGCTGTGCGCGGCAGCGTTCAAAGACCGAGAATGATGATCTTGCCGTTGACCTTGGGCGTCGGCCAGATGGGCGACGTCATGCCCGCGGCAACGGCTATCTTCTGCCCGGCTCCGGTGTCATAGGTAATGACGCCGCCGCCAATCGCGCCGCCCAGATCCTTTGACCACAACTTCTTGCCGCTCGCGGAATCGAAGGCGTACAGATTTCCGCCCATGTCGCCGAACAGGAGCACCCGGCCGTTGGTCGGCGTCACTCCCCCCATCACGGGGAAGGGCGAGTGGAACTGCCATTTCCGCTCGCCGGTGTCGGCGTCGCTGGCGGTCATCCAGCCCGACCACATTTTCGGATCGTCCTGTTTGCCGAAACCGTCTGTCGCACCACTCCAGGGCTTGCCGGCCGGCGCGCTGGCAAGGGCGCTCACGGCAGCGGCATGCACCGTCGTGCACCAATCGACCTCGCCGGTAAAAATGAGATTGTCGGCCGGGTCAAACGCCGGGCCGTTCCACTCCGCTCCGCCCTGGGCGCCCGGGCAAAATCGCGTCCCTTGCGCCGTCATGGGCGCCTCAACATTGGCAACCGTCGTGACAGGCTTACGATAGACGAGCTTGCCGGAATTGAGATCAATCAAATATAGGTGCCCGTCCTTGGGCGCCTCGGCCAGCATACGGTGGCCGGTTTTGCCGAGGAACAACACCGGCGGCGAGGAGACGTCCCAATCATGGAAATCGCGCTTGACCAGTTGGAAGTGCCGCTGAAACGCGCCCGTTTTGGCGTCGAGTATCACCACCGAGCTTGCGAATAAATTCTCGCCCTGCCGAGCCTCTTTCAAAAAATCGGGCGCCGGATTGCCTGACGGGATGTACAAGAGACCGGTCTTAGGATCCAGCGAATACGACGTCCAAGTGGCCCCGCCCGTGACCGGAAATCCCTTCGCTTTCTTCCATGTCGCGGCGTTAAGAGATTTGGGGTCAGGCGCCGCCGGCCCCCGCGCCGCATCATCGGCGCCCTTGGGCACCAGGTAGAACTCCCACACGATGTGGCCGTCCTTGGCGTCGAGCGCATACATTCGACCCTTCACGCCTTTGTTGTCGCCACCTGCGTTGCCGATGAACACCAGTCCCTCCCACGCGATCGGCGCCGCGGGTACCGATTCGCCCTTGGATGGGTCCGCGATCACGGTCGCCCACAGGCGCTTGCCGTTTTTGGCATCGTAAGCGATGACCTTGCCGTCCGCAGTTCCTCTAAACACTCGGTGGTCCAGCCATGCAGGTCCGCGGTTCACCTTCAGATCGCCGGAGGGCGAATCCTCATGGCTGCGCCAATTCTGTTTGCAGCTATTGGGGTCAATGGAAAAAGTATCGCGCTCAGTGGTCGCGAATAGGGCGCCATCAACCTGGACCAGCCCGGTCTGAAAGGAGACTTGTTCGCCGGTATCAAAAGTGCAGAGGACTTTGAGTCCGATCACATTCTTGTTATCGATCTTCTCGAGCGTCGCGTAGCGGTCGGAGGTGAGCGTGCGATTGTAAGTTGGCCAATCGGCGTTTCCGGCATGAGCCGGCGGCGACACAAGAGCCGGTGACGACACAAGAGCCAGGACCGCGGCAGCCCCAGCCAATGCAATTGCAGATCGCATGGGTAATTCCTTTCCGCAGAAGCAAGCGGACCGTTAACTAGCTGTACAGATGGCGTCGGGTCAACGGCAGGTCGGGAAGGCCGGCTTCCCGTTTATTCGCCAATACCTGGTAGATGCCGATCTCTCCGGACTCGAATTGCAGCGCGCAGGCCGCCATGTAAAGCCGCCATACGCGATAGGTCGCCTCATTGACGTGGCATAGCGCGCGTGATCGATTGCGCTCCAGCCCCGCTACCCAGTGTCTCAGGGTCATTGCATAGTGCGGCCGCAGCGCCTCGACATCGGCGATCTCGAACTTCGCGCGCTCCATGACGCGCTCTATGTTGCTGATCGTATCGAGCTGTCCGTCCGGAAACACATAGCGATTGATGAATTCGGTGGAAACGGACCGCTCCCACCCTTCCGAGTCGTGCGTAATCCCGTGATTGAGAAACAGGCCGCGAGGTTTGAGCAATCGGTGCACCGTGGAAAAATACGTCGGAAGGTTTTTCAGACCGACATGTTCAAACATGCCCACGCTGGCGACCTTGTCGTAGACCGACTCTCCGCGCAAATCCCGATAGTCCAACAACTCGACGTGCACTCGATCGGTCAGGCCTGCTTGTTCGATTCGCTCCTGCGCCACTTTCAATTGTTGGGGGCTCAAAGTGACGCCATGGGCGCGCACGCCATAATGCTGAGCTGCATAGATCACGAGCGCGCCCCAGCCGCAACCGATATCTAGAAATTTCTCCTCCCGCTTCAGCGATAGCTTGCGGCATATATGCTCGAGTTTCGCCTGCTGTGCCGCGTCCAGGCCGAGGTCCGGGGTCTCGAAATACGCGCAGGAATACACCATGGCGCGATCCAGCCACAGCGCATAGAACTCATTCGAGACGTCGTAGTGGAAATGAATGGCCTCGCGATTCTCGGCTTTCGAGTGCGCCTTGATCCTGGGCGCGTGCGAGGGAGCGAACAGCGCCTCCGAATGACGCAAAGCCGCGTTCATCATCCGCAATTGCAGCGCCGTGAAAGCGGCACGCAGTTTCTCTACGGCGGGCAATTGCAGCTCTTCCAAATGATCCTTGAGGCGGAGCGCCGCGAAGAAATCCCCCTCGATGTCCAGGTCACCCCTGAAATAGGCATCGGCCAGCGCGAGAGGATCACGTCCGAGCACCGCGGACCAGACAGCCTCCGGACTTTTGAATACCAGGGTAAAGGGTGAATCTGCGCCGGCCGCGGCATTCGTGCCCACGCGAAAGGCCGTGCCGTTCCACAGGCGCAGATTGAGACTGCCCGGGTAACGGCGAAATAAGCGCGTCAATAGATCCGAAGCCTGCTCGCTGCCCCGGTATCGCGCCAAAGCGCCTTCAGGACCGATTGCATTCGACACTTGCCCGGTTGTGGGTGATCCGGAGCCCAGTGCGGATTCAGTGTGCATTTGATTATTCATACAGGCACTCCCTAATGTGCTTATACGAGCCAAAGCAATTTATGTACCATCGCAAAATCTCGCCAAAAATCAAAGGTTTTCGGCGAAAAGCGCGATGAATTTTTTACATGCTTACCCCAAAACTTTCAGAAAGACGACTGGCCGGACGGCTACTTGCCGGTCCCGCTGCCGTTCTTGGTCCTGTCGATAAACGCCGCGACATTGGCATGCAACGCCTTAAGGTCCGGTTCATGGGCATATACCATATGGCCCGACGTATAGAAATGCATCTCTATATTGCCTTGCAGAGTGCTCTGGATCGGCAGCTGATGCAACTCATACTCGGCGGCGAAATACGGTGTGGCCAAATCGTAGTATCCACCGTTCAATTGCACCTTAAGATTGGGATTTTGCTTCATCGCAACGGCGAGATCCGGCATGACATTCACGGGACCGGGTACCTTGGTCGGCGAGCCCGGCGGCTGGTGCAGAAAATCCCAGAACTTGCCGACATCGTTCTCGGCTTTGTAGGTTTTCTTATCGCCGAATTTGAGCGAAGTCCTGACGTAATCATTGAACGCGGAAACATAGGCTGAGGAAATGGCCGCGGATTGCGGATCGTAATCGGCTTCCTTGCTCATCGGATCGATCGTGGGACCCGCGAATCGCGTATCCAGCCGGCCGGTGGTGGTCTCGGCTCCCAGCAGGGTTTTTTCGAATTCACCGCCGTTCACCCGCAGATTGGCCCGCTCCACGTAATCGGCCGGCAGGCCGGTGTAGGTGTGCAGTTTTGCCGCAATCTCCGACTTGCGCTGCGCGCTCAAGGTCGAGCCCGCCGCCAGCGCCTGCAGGTAGTCGGTCATCGCAAAAGTTTCCACCTCGTGCAAAAGCGGTTCAAGCGCCGCAGGCTGATTTTGCAGCTTATGGTGATACCACGCCGTTGCCGTGTAGGTGGGCAACGCCAGCGCATAAGGCAGATCCATGCCCGGATTGAACTGCGGACCGTCGACGCTGTTGTCAAAATTCAAGATCTGCGACAGCAGAATGACGCCGTTCAGGTCCAATTGCTTTTCATTCTCGAGGATGTTGGCCAGCGCCGCCGAACGCGTCGTTCCGTAGCTTTCACCGAACAGATATTTCGCCGAATTCCAACGGTTGTGCCGCGAGAGGAACTCCACAATGAAGTTCGCGAAGGCGTGGGCATCCTGGTCGATGCCATAGAAAGCTTTTTCCTTGTCCGCCCCGCGCAAGTGGCCGAATCCCGTGCCGGGCGCATCGATGAAAACCAAATCGCTGGCATCGAGCAGTGTGTATTCATTGTCGATGACCCGGTACGGCGCCGCCGGACTGTGCGTGTCATCGGCCGTTACAACGCGTTTCGGACCGAAGGCTCCCATGTGCAGCCATACGGTCGATGAACCGGGTCCGCCGTTATAGATAAAGGTGATGGGCCGGTGGCCGTCCTCTTTATCACCCCGGAAATAAGCGACATAGGACATGCCCACTTCCGGGGGTTGTGGCGGCGGTGGTCCGCTCTTTTCCTCGCGCGGCGGCGGCGGGTCATCGTCCAGAGGATCCTTGACATGTACCACCAAAATGCCCGCTTCGGCCTGATAGGCGATCGGGTGTCCCGCTATCAGCACCGAGCCGGAGCTCACCTGACGCTCATCCTTCAAGTAACGCGGCGACTCGGTGGGCTCGGGCACCAAGGCGATTTTCGTGGCCGGCGTGTCGGCAGGTGCACGCTCTGCGCCCAACGACAACGATGCGCCGAGCGCGACACCCATAACAGAAGCGCAAACAAGGACGCGGATATTGAAATCCATTCTAATTGAATCTCCCTCGAGGACTTGAGCCGGTATTGTAGCGGTCGGCAGCGCGCTTTAATATTCAAATTGATAGCGCAGGCCGACGCTCGTGCCCGGATCGTTATCCGGTGTCGTTCCCTGCACCGTCGCCGTGCCATTGCCCAATTTGGTTTGCAGTTTCAAGTGCTTGGTCAGGTCCACGTCCGCTTCGAGCTGACTGGTGCCGGCGGTATTCTGCTTGGCCTCGATGTAGACCCGCTTGGAGACATAGCGCCCCGCTGCGATGCTGGCACCGCTGTCGGTTCCCGTCGGTGTCGTCGGGGGGCCGGCGCCGACGGTGAGCCGGTCCAATCCCAAGCTCCTTTGAATCTTGACCAGCGGGTTGAGGCTGCCTCCATTTCCGCCCACTCCGCTGAACGATGCGAGCGCCACACCAACCTGCGCCAGCTGCAGAGGCGTGAGCTGTTGAGTGGGCGCGCCGAACAGCAACAGCGCCATGACTTCGTCCTGTGGTTTTTGGGGGTTGCTGCTGAAATCGAATTGAGGTGCATCTGCGAGACCCGTGATGTGCATGAACGCGGTCGTATCGCCGATGGTTGCCTGTGCGGTGAAATCCAACGTGGGATCGATCTTGTTCTTGAGTCCCGCGCCATTGAAGCTCACCTGTCCTGCGGAGAAATTCAGTCTACCGGTGGCCAGCGAGAAAGTGCCGCGCTGAAGCTTGAACGCCCCGGTCACGAGCGGCGAATCCGTGGTGCCGCTGATATGCAAGTCGCCACCCATTTCTGCATCCAGTCCCCGCCCCTGCACCAGGATTTCTTGGGGCGCCTGCACCGCCACATCCAGACCGACAATGAGCGGTTTATCGGGTACCACCGCGGTCTTTTTTCCGCGCCGCCGAACGTCGAGCACCGCGACGTTGAGCGGCAATCCGTTCGGAATGCCTATCAAGGTGCGATTCAGGTGCACGCTTCCCGAGATATCAAGACGATCGCGAGCCGTCCCTTTGATGGCAAGATCCGCGTTCAGGTTGGAGGTGACCAATTTGCTCACGATCGGTTGGGCGTTGCGTGCGGCGATTTTCAAATCCACCGGGATTCCCTTTTGCAGGATCCCAACCGAACCGCTCATCGACACCGTGCCCGGTGGGGCCGAGGCGGTAAAACTCTTGATTTGCAGTGCTCCCTCGTTGCCGACAACTTGCGCGGCAATGTCCGTGAAGCTGACCCCGCGCCCATAGTCGTTGACCTTGCCGTTTTTGAGATCCAGCGTGCCGGCGATCTGCGGTGAGTCCGCGCTGCCGGTCACCGTCGCGTTGATGTCGAGCCGGCCCGAGGCATGCTGACCCCGCGCTTCGAGGAAAGCATTCATCACACCCACGTCGAGCCTGCCGTTGATTTTCATATCGACCTGCCCGTCAACGGCGAGCGGAGCTTCGCCGACGGCGCTCAATTGCGATGCGGAGCCTGCATCCAGCCGCGCATCGATGTCGGCCGTGTGTCCGCGCAAGCCGGCGGTGATGCGAATATTGGCGGGCGGCAATCCCAATGCGGCGTCGTCCGCCGATTGTAGCCCTGCGGCGTTGACCGTGACTTCACCCAAGGGCATGGGCAGGCTGCCGCGCAAATCGGCGTGCGCTTCGATCACGCCGGCCGCCAGCAAATTCGGCAGAAATGCATTGACCAGCGCGGGCTGCACATTGCGCAGGGATGCGCTTACCTTGAGCGCCGGCGCAATTTGGCCTTGCAGATCCAGTTCGGCCTTTTGCGCCCCGAGTTTCAGTTGATCAACGGACAGGCCATTCGCAAAGTGGATTCGCGCAGGCGCGAGCAAATGGATGTCCTGACCCCGGTAGTTGGCCAGCGCGTCGGCAATCGACACTTCGCTGGATTCGAGATTCAAGTTCCCGCTCGCCTCCAGGCCGGCGGCGACACCCTTTAACTTCGGAATCTGAACGCCGGCTTTGAATGCGAAGGAATCCGTGAATCCTTCGCCCGATACCTGCGCACTTCCGGCAACGCCGGCCAGGACCACGTCGTGCGCGTCGATCTGCACGTTTCCGCGCGTGCGCCGCCCATCGGGGCGCAGGACGAGGTTTCCCGCAAGGCTGCCGGCGACATCGACGCCGAGAAGATGCTGCAAATCCTGAAGCTGCGCTACGCTCACGGCCAGCTGGCCATGCATCTGTGCCTTGTCGGCCGTCAGGGTCATATCACCATCCAGGTGCGCGCTTTTCCAGCGTGCCTGATGAATAACCGCGTGCACCGACCGCTCGGCGCTGCGCTCTGCTGCGACATCCAGTTGCAGCGGCGCTCCGTCCAGCGACCCCTGCACGATCAGCGTTCCACCGGGCGCAGACGGCAGGCCGTGTATCTTGGCCTCCGCGAGCAACATGCCGCTTTGTGAGCCCCTGACCGAGAGCGTCGAATTCAGACTCGCCTCGACAGCCAGGTCCGTCGGGGCGCCGGCGGCCGATCCCGATCCTTGCAGCGTGCCGGCGAGCGCCGGGGAGAAAGCACCGAGATCCGCCAAGGCGACATCCCATCGTCCCTTGACGGATCGAGCACTGACGCTGCCGTTTGCGCCGAGCGCCAGCGTCCGGCCGGTGAATTTCAAATTCTCAATGCTCAGCGCGTCGTCCTTGAACACACCTGAAAATTCCAGTCTCGCTCGATCCCCGACCGCCGCTGCCCAAGTCTGCATGCCCGGAATGAGCGCGGCACTCGCATCGAGCTTGATATGAGTGGCATGAGGGTAGCCATCCAACTGCGCATTGATGACGGCGCTGCCGCGCAGGTCCTGTGCGGCATAGAGGGCAAAGGGCGTCACGTTCGGCAGTTTGAGCTCCACGGTCGCACTCGGTTCACCGGCGGTCACCGCCTGTCCATGCAAGGAAAACAGCCGATGTGAGGCGGAGAGTTCCAGGCGGCGCGCGGGATCATCGAGGCGCACCGAGGCCTCGATTTTCACAGGATCATCTTCCAGAAGCCGCGGTTGTGCTCCCGGAACCTTCAGGCCGCGGACGAGCGCATGCAGTTCGGCATTGCCAAGAGTGGCTGCGACATCGGCGGTCAGCACCGCCATCTGCGTCTCGCCGGGTATGCGCAGTCGCGTGACCTCGAGATGACCGTCGGCATTGGGCGACTTGAGCTTGCCGTGCCAGCGTCCGCGCAGCGTCGCCCGCTCCCAGCTCAAATCCGGCCGCGGACTCATCGCTGCCGCCTCGAATGAAAACCCCACGTCGGCGGACAACTCGCTTAAATTGAGGCTGCCCTCGGCATGTCCCGTCAGCTCTCCCGCCAGAAGCGAGATCTCGACTTGCTCTGCGGAACGCGGGCCATTCAACTTCACCGCAGCCTGTAGGGCGCCGAGGCCGGGTAAGGACAGGATGTTCTCCAAAGGCCCGCCGGCCGGCTCGTGCAGCTTGAGCGCGGCATCCATGCGCTTCTCATCGAAGTGCAAGTGCAACTCATACTCGCCGTCACCGTCGATGCGCCGGGCGGAGCCGTCGAACAGCATGTCGCGAACGGAGCGCAAATGAGCGCTGCCGCGGGCCACCAGCGAGGCCGGCGTTCCGGCCAATTGAGATCCCAAGTGCAACATGTCGAAGGAAGCCTCGGCCACATCGATGCGAGGTATCGATGCTTCAGCGCTGCCCGGGCGCGATGAGCCTTGCGGCAAGCGCTCCATCTCAACACCGGCAACGTGCAATCGATCGATCTGCAGCCGGCCCTCGAGGTACGCGAGCGGCGTCCAGTCCAACTCAATGTGCTTTGCGGTTAGCCAAACACCCGCCGCATCGCGCAGTTGCAGCTGCTCGAGCGTCAAATGGCTGGGAAAGGATCCGGCCAGTCCCGATAATTGCACCTGGCCCTTGGTCAGCTTCGCGGTGAGCTTTTCGATTTGAACGCGGCCTGCCGCCGTGTTTCCTAAAATCCAGACGGACCCAATCGCCAGCAACAGCAGCAGCGCCAACGCGCTGAAGAACCCTGCAATCATTTTTAGGGATCGTCGCATCAAAATGCCTGCCCCAGTCCTATGTAGACCTCGAAAGAATCTTCGCCGGGGCGACGGCCCACCGGTACGGCGATGTCAAACCGGATCGGTCCGATGGGCGTGTAGTAGCGCATACCTGCCCCCGCGCCAACCCGGACATCCGAATGCAGCGGCTTCAGGCTGGCGCTGACCTGCCCCGCGTCCACAAATGCCACGGCGCCCCAGCTGGAGTAGAACCGCTGGCGAAATTCCAACCCGCCGGCCGTGATCGCAGTACCGCCGACAGGAATGTTGGTTTGGGGAAACACGGGCCCGACCAATTGGTAGCCATATCCTCGGATGGTACTCGTACCGCCGGCGTAGAAACGTTGGTCGGGCGGCAAACTCAGTTCCCCGGCGCCTTCAGCGATGCCGGCAAGGGCACGGGCTGCCAGCACGCTGCGCCCCGGCGCAATCGGTAAGAGATTGTTCAGATCAAAGTAGGTGGCTACCTTGAATTGGGTGATGAGGAACGTGGCGTTGGGATGCCCAATGGCGAGCGTCGGCGTCACGCTCAAGGACCCGCGAAAGCCACGACGCGGATCATCCAGCGGCGTGGGCAGATTGGTCGAGTCGTAGTTAAGGCTCAAGGGTGATGCCAGCAGCGTGTAATTGAAGGTCTGCGGCACCGGCACTATTTGACCGTTCGGATCCGTGGTGACGCTGGTGTTTTGGATTATCGTCTCAACGGTCGTCGACAGGCCCGCGCTGACACTCCAGATACTCGACAGCTTGCGGCTCAAGGTGACGCTCGCGGTCTTGGCAGTCTGGTCGTAGGCTTGCAGCTGCTGCTTGATGGCGGTTAGCGCAAATTGCAGCGACTGATCGCGATGCAGGAACTCAGGAATCAGGTATTTGACGCTGGTATCGTAGCCCGTACCCGTCGTATCGCTGCCGCCCAGGTTGATGACCGATGCGGCGAAGGTCAATTGCTCCGCGTTGCCAAACACGTTTCGGTCCGTCCAGGTCGCACCGCCGCTGCCGCCCAAATCGCTCGAATAGGCCGCACTCAAGGCTATGGCATGCCGCAGCCGCTCGACGATCTTGAACGTGACCGGAACGCCACCCGATTCGTCCTCCTGCTTGCCAATCTGCACGCTGACTTGAGCAAACACGTTGAGGGCCAACAAATCGCGGCGCGCGGCCTCGACCGCTGACGGCTTGTAGACATCGCCGGCGTGCAGCAGCAGCCTTCTGCGCACCAGCAGCTCGTGAACGCGCTTCAAGCCCTCGATGTGAATCTCGCCGATATTCACTTTGCGGCCGGCGACCACGTGAAAACTCAAATCGAGCACCGGCGCATCCGCCGCCTCATAGGCGATCGGCGAATCGACCCGCGCGAAGGCGTAGCCCTGCTCCTGCAGCGCCGAGAGCAGGCGCGCGCCGCCGGCAAGCACCGCCGCTGCAGTCGCGGGCTGGCCGCTCTTCAGTCCGAGCGTTTCGCGCGCATCGAGCGGCACCTCTCCCTCGGTATCGATGTCGACGCGGCGCAGGTGATACAACGTCCCCAAGGTGAAGCTGACCGCGACTTGCGCGGTGCTGCCCTTCGGCAATGCCGTGAGCGTATCGCCGAGACTGGGGTCCGTGAGCAATTTGCCGTTGATATGCACCACCACTTGAGATTCGTAGTAGCCGAAGCTTTCGAGCGCCGTCTTGAGCCGATCCGAATCGCTTCGCGCTCGCGCTATCAAACCAAATGGGCTGACCGGCGCCGATGTGCGCAGCGAGATCAAATCAGACGTGGCTTTCAGGGTTTGATCGATGTCGTCGTTGCCCACCGATGCGAGTTCGACCTTGTACGCCTGCGGATCCGCAGCGTGCGCCGCGCAACACGCAAAGAGTACGCACAGCAGCAAGAATGAGGGTACGGTCAATTTCATCCGAGGTCTAGGCTAGCAGGTCCGAGCGATTTCCCGGACTGACTGGCTGTCGGCCTGCACCTACACGAAATGTTCCGCCTTCGGAATTCTGGGCGGCCGATTGGAGGCATACCCTTCGAATTCGCGTGAAAACGGTCTTACCTCAAGGAGCACATGGTATGGGCGACATCACGCCGAGCCGCTGTGGTCAGAATGGCTTTTCGACCGAAATTCTCGGCAATGCGTCCTGCGCCTCCGCCAGAAAATAGGCCATCATGGCAAGCACCGCGACCTGCCGGCGGATATTGTCCGGCTCGATTTTATCCAGCGTATCAGCCGGACTGTGGTGATAGTCGAAGTAGGTGCGAGTATCGACGATGGGCGACAAGGTGGGCACGCCGAGCGCATCCATGAACCGGATATCCGAACCGCCCGCTTCCGCGCGATGATCCAAAATGCCGGCACCCATCGGCGTCAACGACTTCATCAGCGGCTTCAGCTGCGTCATGCTCTCCGGAGTGATATGCGCCGACACGCCCAGCGGTCGCCCGGCGCCGTTGTCGCTCTCGATGGCAGCTATGTGCCGCATAAGCATGGCGCTGTTCAATTTGGTGTAGGCCTGTCCCCCGGAGCTTCCATTCTCCTCACTCATCCACCCGACGAAGCGAATGGTGCGACGCGCATGCAATCCCAGCGACTGGAGCAGGTGCACCGCCCCCATGGCCGAAGCCACGCCGGCGCCATCATCGATCGCGCCTTGCGCCAGGTCCCATGAATCGAGGTGGCCTGACACAATCACGATCTCCTCGGGCCGTTCCCGACCCGCCAGGTCGGCGATCACATTGTGGCTATCGGCATCCGCTAAAGTCTGGGGCAATAGTTTCAATCTCAGGGTGACCGGCCCTTCGGCGGCAAGCCGCGACACCCACATCGCGTCTTCAGCGCTCAAGGCCGCCGTCGGAATCTTGGGCACCTTGGGATCGTAGTCCATGACCCCGGTATGCGGCAGCCGATAGGTCGCCCCGCCCACGGCTCGAATCAGAGCGGCGGTTGCACCGGCGCGAGCGGCAGCGACGGCCCCCTGCACGCGATATACGACCGCCTGGCCGTAAGCGCTTCCCGCGCGGCCGTTGAGCGCCAAATCTTCATCGAAAGGCACATCGAACAGCACGATCTTGCCGGAAGCTTCCGCCTCATGCGCGCTCAACTCATCGAAACTGTGCACGACCAGGACTTGACCTGCGAGGCCTTGGGGCGGGGTCGCCGTTGAGCCGCCCAGGGTCGTTAAAACCAGATGTTGCGTGACACCTGCTGGGCGACCCGGATAGTCGATGATCTCGGCATGCTCTTCGCCGCGTACCCAATGGGGCACTTTCACCGGCTGCAACGTCACGGTCAAACCGCCGGCCCGTAACGCGGCGGCGATTTGCTCCACGGCCGCTTCGGCCTGACGCGAACCGCTGATTCTCGGGCCGATTTTGTCGCATAGATCGGCCAGGCGGCGGTAGCCCCAATCGTCGCCAAGTCCCGCATCGCGAATTCGATCGAGCGTCGCGGCCATGTCGCCGTTCGGCCCCGCCTCCTCGGCGCGGGTCGTGGAACTCAGCATGAATGCGCCGATCAGCGCCAATCGGAGAACTGTTTTGGGTAAGGGCATGGGCGCCGAGTTTACCCAATTGATTAGGGCATTAACTTATCTTAACAATCCAACCATTTGCGTTTAATCGCCAAGAGCACAGCGTGACCAAGCATGAAGAGCCAACTATGCGCAAGGGCGGTCCGCGGCTGTGCGCTCGCGGCGCTCGGCGCGCTCGGCGCCTGCAGCGTCGGTCCCGCTTATCAGCGACCCCAAATCCCATCGCCGCCGCAGTGGCAAGACACATCGGACAATCAGGCCCCGGCAGTCTGGCCCAGTGCCGATTGGTGGCACGGCTTCGGCTCAGAGAAGCTCGATGAATTGATTGCGGAGGCCCAGCGCAGCAATGATGATTTGGCCGTTGCGATCGCCCGGGTTGAAGAAGCCGATGCCCAGGCGCGCATAGCCGGTGCTCCGCTGCTGCCGTCACTTGATTTTACGGCCAACGCGACCCGACAGCGTGGCCCGATCTCCGGAGCCGGTGCCAGCGCCGGTGCCGGTGTCGGCCGCGCCACGTTCAACACCTTCAATCCCGCGCTCACCGCGAGCTATGAACTGGATTTTTGGGGCAGGAATCGAGCCTTGCGCGCGTCCGCGCGCGCAACCGCGATTGCCAGCCACTATGACAAGGAGACGGTGGCACTCACGGTCGTTAGCAGCGTCGCCACCAGTTATTTCCAAGCCCTCGAATTCCGCGATCGGCTCGACGTTGCACGCCAGAATCTCGTCAACGGTCAGAAAGTTCTGCGCGGTCTGCAACTCCAGCAGACCGCCGGCATCGCAACGGCGCTGGATGTGGCGCAGCAGGAAACGACCGTGGCGCTTTTGGATGCGGCGATCCCGCCGCTGCAGGAGCAGTTTCGCCAGATCGTCAATGCGCTCGCCGTGCTGATCGGCAAGACGCCGGAATCGATCGATGTCGATACCGGAACCTTGAATTCCCTGAAGAGCCCCTTGGTCGCCCCGGGCTTGCCCTCGCAGTTGTTGTCGCGCCGCCCGGACGTGGCTGAATCGGAACAGCAGCTCATCTCGGCCAATGCCGACATCACCGTTGCGCGCGCCGCATTGTTCCCGAGCATTCAATTGACCGCGGGCGGCGGATATGAGAGTTCGGCATTGAGGTCGCTGATCAATCCGGCGAGCAGCGTTTGGGCGTTGTCCGCCGGCCTCACCCAACCGATATTTCACGGCGGCGCGCTTCGCGGCCAGGTGGTGTTCAGCAATGCGCACTATGCCGAATTGTTGAGCACATACCACAAGACGGTGATTTCCGCGTTCAGCAATGTTGAAAACGCGCTGGTTGCGGCCCGGCAAACCAAGGAGCAACAGGTCAGGCAGCAAAAGGCGGTGGATACTGCGCGGCGGGCGTTTCAGTATGCCCAGACTCAAATGTCCGCGGGCACCGTCAACATATTGAACGTCCTCAATACGGAAAATGCTCTCTTCAGTGCGCAGGATGAATTGGTCCAGGTCCAATACTTACATTTGCAATCGCTGGTGGATTTATTCACCGCGCTCGGCGGTGGATGGCAACAAGGGTGATGTAGATGACGCAAATTTCGACGTTCCAAAAACGCGCGCTCCTCGGCGGCCTGGCACTGGCCTTGCTGGCCATAGCGTGGCGCACGCTGATTTACAAGCCGGCCGATGCCGCCACGCGCACATCGCCGCCCGCGATTGCCGTCGACACCGCCGCCGCAAATCACACCGACGTGCCGATCTATCTTCAAGGCCTGGGCACGGTACAAGCCTTCTACACCGTGACGGTGACCGCGCGCGTCGACGGCGAGCTGCAGAAAGTCGGCTTCACCGAAGGACAAGAGGTCCACAAAGGAGACTTGCTCGCGCAAATCGATCCCCGTCCGAACCAGGCCGCTTACGAGCAGGCGGTGGCCACCAAGGCGAAGGATGCCGCGATGTTGGAGAATGCCAGGCGCGATGTCGTTCGCTACGCCCTGCTGCAGCCCCAGGAGCTGGCGAGCAAGCAGACCGTCGATACGGCGCAGGCGCTGCTCAATCAGCTCCAGGCTCAGGTTCAAGTCGATCAGGCACTCATCGACAACGCCCGCACGCAGCTCGACTACACCCGCATCACATCGCCGATCAACGGCCGCACCGGCATTCGCCTGGTTGATCCGGGCAACATCGTGCACGCGGCGGGGACCACCGGAATTGTGGTGGTCACGCAGGTGCAGCCGATATCGGTCATCTTCACCTTACCCGAGGAGGACTTGAGTGCTGTCGGCGCCGCGCTTGCCGCCGGGCCGGTCAAGGTTACGACGCTGTCCCGGGACGGAAAGACCGAACTCGACCAAGGCACGCTCACGCTGATCGACAATGTGATCGATCAGACCACCGGTACGGCGAGGCTCAAGGCCACCTTTGCGAACACGCGCAACACGCTGTGGCCGGGACAGTATGTGAACGCGCGCGTGCTCGTGCGCACCGATCGAAACGCATTGACCCTGCCGACCTCGGCCGTGCAGCTTGGACCGAATGGTCCTTTTACCTATGTCATCAAGAGCGACTCCACGGTGGAAGTCCGCCCCTTGAAGCTGGGTAACGAAAGCGGCGGCATGACCGTGATCCAGAGCGGCATCGCCTTGAACGAGCGTGTCGTCACCAGCAACCAATACCGGCTGCAGTCGGGCGTTCATGTGCGCGACAACGCCGCTGCGGCCGATCCCGGCAAAGCGCCCGCGAAGGCATCATGAGCATCTCAGAACCCTTCGTCCGCAGGCCGATCGCAACCTCGCTGTTGATGGGCGGCATTTTTCTGGTGGGACTCGTGGTATTTCCCTTGTTGCCGGTGGCGCCTCTGCCGCAGGTGGACTTTCCGACCATCTCCGTGTCCGCCTCCCTTCCGGGCGCCAGCCCGGAAACCATGGCCTCTTCGGTCGCGACACCGCTGGAAACTCAATTTGCGCAAATCTCCGGCCTGTCGCAGATGACCTCCACCAATGCGCTCGGCTCCACGCAAATCACGCTGCAATTCGACCTGAATCGCAACATCGATGCGGCGGCGCAGGACGTGCAAACGGGAATTGACGCCGCCGGCGGCCAGCTGCCCAAGAACCTGCCCACGCCTCCCACGTATAAGAAGGTCAATCCGGCCGATTCGCCCATTCTTTTGCTCTCGGTGCATTCGGATGTTCTGCCGGTGACCACGGTGGACGACTATGCCGAGAATATCCTGGCGCAGCAGATATCGCAGATCCCCGGCGTCGCACAGGTAAGCATCGGCGGCCAACAGAAGCCGGCCGTGCGAGTGCAAATCGACCCCACGAAATTGGCGGCATTGGGCTTGCAGATGGAAGATGTTGCCAATGTGATCATCGCGGCCACGGTCGACGCACCGAAGGGCTCGATCAACGGCCCGACGCGCAGCATGACGATCTACGACAACGATCAGCTGCTGAAGGCCGCTCCCTGGAATGATGTCGTCGTCGCCTACAAGAACGGCGCGGCGGTGCGCATTCGCGACATCGGCGTGGCCGTCGACGGTCCGGAAAACCGACTGATCACTGCTTGGCAGAATGGCCGCAACGGAATTTTGCTCTTGATCTTCAAGCAACCCGGCGCCAATGTCATCGAGGCCGTGAATCGTGTCCAGGCGCTGTTGCCGCATGCGCTTGCCTCTGTGCCGCCCTCGATCAAGGTCGACACGGTCGCGAATCGCACCACCACCATCAAAGCATCGGTGGAAGACGTGGAGCGCACGCTGAGCATCACCATTGTGCTGGTCGTGCTGGTGATTTTTCTGTTCTTGCGCAATGCCTGGGCAACCATCATCCCCGGCGTCACCGTACCGCTCGCGCTGCTGGGCACCGTGGCGATGATGTACGTCCTCAACTTCAGCCTGGACAACTTGTCATTGATGGCGCTCACCATCGCGGTGGGTTTCGTGGTCGACGATGCCATCGTCATGCTGGAGAACATCTACCGCCACATCGAGGAAGGCATGACGCCGCTGGAGGCGACCTTGAAGGGCGCCGGGGAAATCGGGTTCACGATTCTGTCCATCAGCATCTCCTTGGTTGCGGTGTTCATTCCGCTGCTGCTCATGGGCGGCATCATCGGCCGGCTGTTCCGCGAATTCGCGATCACCATGACGATGACCATCGTGGTTTCCGCCTTCGTGGCCCTGACGCTGTCCCCGACCATGTGCGCCTTGTTTTTGCGGGACGAAAAGCACGCAAAGCACGGCAAGGCCTACATGGTGATCGAGCGCGGCTTCGATAAGCTTCTGGCGGGCTATACCCGGGGCCTGGATTTCGTGCTGGATCACAAGCGTGCGACGCTCGTCACCTTCCTCATCACGCTCGCGGCGACCGTGATGCTGTACATCGAAATACCCAAGGGCTTCTTTCCGCAACAGGATACCGGCATCATTTCAGGGTTGACCGATGCGCCGCAGGACATTTCTTTCGACGAAATGGTGCGCCGAGAGCATGCCGTGCTGGATGTGGTAGGGCGCGATCCGGACGTCGCGAGCTACGGCACCGGTATCGGCGGCAACCGGCCGATCAACACCGGCTTCGTCATTCTGGGGCTCAAACCATTGAGCGAGCGCAAATCCAGTGCCGATGAGATCATCACCCGATTGCGTCCGCAGCTCGCCAAGGTGCCCGGCATTCAATTGTTCCTGCAGGCGTCACAGGATCTCAATGTCGGCGGCCGAACCTCTCGAACTCAATATCAGTACACGGTCCAGGATTCGGACATCAACGAACTCAACGAGTGGGCGCCGAAGCTGCTCGAGGTTCTGAAGAAACTGCCGACGCTGCGCGACGTCGCCTCCGACCAGCAGACCAGCAGCGGCATGTTGTCCCTGGAAATCGATCGCGATCAGGCCTCGCGCTTCGGCATTCAGCCGCAGGCGGTTGATCAGGCTCTTTACGACGCCTTCGGCCAGCGTCAGGCAGCCCAGTTCTTCACCCAGGCCAACAGCTACCACGTGATCCTGGAGATCACGCCGTCGCTGCAGGGCGATCCTGATTCGCTGAAAAAGCTGTATCTGAAGTCGCCGCTGAACGGCCAGATGGTGCCGTTGTCGGCGATGACGAAGTTCGACACCCAGCACGTCACGTATCTGTCGATCAATCATCAGGGTCAGTTTCCGGCGGTGACGCTGTCCTTCAATCTCGCCCCGGGCGCCGCGCTCGGCGATGCAGTCGATGCCATCAACCGCGAATCGCTGCAGATGCATTTGCCGGCAACCATCACGGGGAACTTCCAGGGCACGGCGCAGGCATTTCAAAGCTCATTGAAAAGCCAGCCCTACCTGATTCTCGCGGCGCTGGTGGCGGTGTACATCATCCTCGGCATGCTCTATGAGAGCTACATCCACCCGTTGACGATTCTCTCCACGCTGCCTTCGGCCGGCGTAGGTGCGCTCCTGGTGCTGCTGCTGTTTCACATCGAACTGTCGGTCATCGCCTTGATCGGCATCATCTTGCTGATCGGCATCGTCAAGAAGAACGGCATCATGATGGTGGATTTCGCGCTGCAGGCGGAGCGCGAACAGCACCTATCGCCGCATGACTCCATACGGCAAGCCTGCCTGATGCGCTTTCGCCCCATCATGATGACGACGATGGCGGCATTGTTGGGAGCGCTGCCGCTGGCATTGGGACACGGCACCGGTTCGGAGCTGCGCCGGCCGTTGGGCTATACGATGGTCGGCGGCCTGATCTTGAGTCAGGCGCTGACGCTGTTTACCACGCCCGTCATTTACCTGTACCTGGATGAATTCAGCATGAGGATGCGGGGCCGCCGCAGCAAGAAGCGTGCGGAAGCAGCCCTGGTCGCCGCTGCCGCTGACGCACCGTCGCAGCTCGGGGAGCATACGTGAAGATTTTGTTGGTCGAAGACAATGAACGGGTCACTCAGTTCGTCATCAAGGGCCTGCAAGAAGCCGGACACACGACCGATCATGCGGGCAACGGACGCGATGGCATGTTTCTGGCGGCGAGTGAGCCCTACGACGTCATCATCATGGACCGGATGCTGCCGGGCGGCATCGACGGCCTCGCCATCATCGAAGTGCTGCGCAAAGCGGGCAAGCGCACGCCCATTCTGATCTTGAGTGCACTATCCGAGGTCGACGATCGCATCCGCGGACTGCGCAGCGGCGGTGATGATTACTTGACCAAGCCCTTTGCCTTCGGCGAATTGCTGGCGCGCCTTGATGCCTTGCATCGCCGGGCCGAGGGTGTGAATCACGAAACCCCGCTCGTCGTCGGCGACTTGCACATGGATCCGTTAACGCGCAAGGTAACCCGCGGCGATCGGCCGATTGCGCTGCAGCCACGCGAATTCAAGCTGCTCGAGTACCTGATGCGGCATGCCGATCAGGTGGTGACGCGAACGATGCTCTTGGAAAACGTCTGGGATTATCATTTTGACCCCCAAACCAACGTGGTCGATGTGCACATCAGCAAGCTGCGGCAAAAAATCGACGCCGAGTTCGAACGGCCGCTGCTGCGTACCGTGCGCAATGCCGGTTATACGGTGACCGCGGGTGAGTGACCGCAAGTGACCAGCATGATGCGCTCCTCGGCCCTGTCTCTGGCGATGGGCTACGTCGCGCTGGGGCTGGCCGCGCTGGTGCTGTTCGCCGCGCCACTCTGGTATGCCTGGCAGGTCACCATACAAGAAGGGCGTGCCGAGTACCTACAGATCGATGCGCAGCGCCTGACCGAGGTGTACCGCCGCGAGGGTGCGGATGCCCTGAAGAGCTTCATCGACGCCCGCGTCGGCATGCAAATCCCCGGCGAGAGAATCTTGCTGCTCACCGACGCATCCCTGCATCCGCTCGCCGGCAATCTGCAGGCGTGGCCCGCCGACGTGCCGGCAACGCCGGGGAACTACAAAGTCAGTCTAGGGCTCCGCGACCGTGGCATCCAAGAAGCCCTCGTGCACGTTACCAACCTGGGCAACTACAACCTGCTGGTGGGCAGGGACAATCTGCTGTTCAAACCGCTGCAGACGCGTTTCTGGTACGGACTGGCCGCAGCGGTTGCGGTGCTGTGCATTGCCGGCTTATTCGTCGGCATCATCACGCGCCGCGCGCTGATGTCACGGGTCTACAGCATCCGCCAAACCGTGTCGGCCATCATTCACGGCGACTTGAAACACCGGCTGCCCACCCACGTGAACGACGATGAACTCAACACGCTGTCGCGCACGATCAACGGCATGCTCGATCAAATCGAGCTGCTGGTCCACGGCGTGCGCAACGTA
>DASQPK010000034.1:0-72142 GCA_035643995.1 Steroidobacteraceae bacterium
GTGGTATTTCTCGATAATTGCAGCGCCCATTGCACGATGGCATCGGTTTCCGCCGCGGCGAGCCCGGCGGTCTGACTCATCCATTGCAGGTCGATGCCGGAATTCGCGTCGACGCGGCGCATCTCGGCTGCGAGTATTTCCGCGTACGCGCGAATTTCCTGATAAAGAGCGTCGGGCGAGGCCTGCGGCAGAGTTCGCATATCGAATTGAAACACGCAGTCTTTGGGCACGACATTGGCCGCGATGCCGCCGTGAATCAGGCCCGTCGACAGCGTGGAATAAGGCACCGTGAAGCCATAATCGCGCTGCTCGATCTGTGCGAGGCGATCGGCAATCTGGCGTATGAACACCACCAAGCGCGCGGCGTATTCGATTGCATTCACGCCGTGAGTGACATAGCTGGAGTGCGCTTCCCGGCCATGCACGGAGCAGCGAAAGCGATGCGTACCCTTGTGGGCAATGATGGGCTGCATGGAAGTCGGCTCGCCGACCACGCATCCTGCCGGGCGGATTGCATTTTCTTCAAGATCGCGAATCAGTCCGCGCACGCCAAGGCAACCGACCTCCTCGTCATAACTCAAGGCGTAATGCAGCGGGGCGTCGAGCCGGTTCGCGTTCAACGCGGCAACAAATTTTGGCGCTTGCGTCAGGGCGATTCCGATAAATCCTTTCATGTCCGCGGAGCCGCGCGCAAATAACTTGCCGTCGCGCTCGGTGGCTACGAACGGATCCGTGCTCCAGTCCTGGCCATCGACCGGGACCACATCGGTGTGTCCCGAGAGAATGAGGCCCGGCTTCTTTGAGTCGCCGAGGGTGGCGAACAGATTGGCTTTCTTGCCCGTCGCGTCGTGTGTCAGCCGGGTTTTGGCGCCGAACCCCTGCAGGTAGTCGCGCACCCATTCAATCAGGCCTAAATTCGAGTCCCGTGAAACCGTATTGAAAGCAATCAAACGCTCGATCATCGCACGCGATGCAGCACTCGGAACGTTCATGACGGCAGCTCTTCCAGTCGCGGTGGGGCCGACAGTATAGCGACCTTGAATGCGCTATGCTTTCGCTCCCGTGACACGCGAATCAAGATTGTTCGGTGCCGTTGAGGCCGGCGGCACAAAGTTTGTGTGCGCCATCGGCGATGAAAGCGGCCGACTCCATGCCGAGTTGCGTTTCCCCACGAGCGATCCCATCTCGACGCTGGCGGCGGTTCGCGATTTCTTCGTCGAACACAGCGGCTCCCACGGCGCCTTGAGCGCAATTGGCGTGGCCTCCTTTGGCCCCGTCATCCTGGACCGGCAATCGGCAAAGTACGGTTTCATCGGTAAGACGCCCAAGGCGGGCTGGAGCGATGTTGATGTTGTCGGGATGCTGGGGCAAGAATTCTCATGTCCCGTGGGTTTCGACACGGATGTGAATGCAGCGGCTTTGGCGGAGCATCGTTGGGGCGCAGGACGAGACATCGCAAACCTGGTCTATCTGACAGTGGGGACCGGAATCGGCGGCGGCGTACTGATCGATGGCGCGCCGCTCCATGGCCTGATGCATCCGGAGATGGGCCACATCTACCCGCGGCGCCATCCGCTCGATGCGAGTTTCCAGGGTGTCTGCCCGGTTCATGGCGATTGCCTGGAAGGCCTGGCCTCAGGACCCGCTATCCGCGCGCGCTGCGGCGCTGATCTTTCGCAGCTCGAAGCAGCACATGCTCAGTGGGAAATACAGGCGGACTATCTGGGGCAGCTTTGCGCGCAGCTGGTGCTTACGCTCTCGCCGCAACGAATCATCATCGGTGGCGGCGTCATGGCCCAAGAGCGATTGTTCCCCGTCATACGGGAGCGAATGCTCCACTGGCTGGGTGGGTATATCGATCGCAGTGAAATTCTGGTCGACTCTCATGAGTACCTGGTGCCCCCGACGCTCGGAGCGCGCGCCGGCGTGCTCGGCGGCATTGGCCTCGCCATTGAAGCGGCCGGGAAACCTTAGGCTTCGTTCCGCAGTCAAGACTCGAGTTCCAGCAGCATGCGTTTGAGTGCGAAGTGTCGATAGCTCTGCAGGGCGAGCTCTTCGACCTCCTTCCAATCGCAGGCTTGGGTGACATCGAGCGCAATCCAACCGTTGTGACCGAAATAAGGCGGAATCTGATAGCGAGGATCTGCGGTCAGAAGACCCTGTTGCAGGACGCTCACCCAAAAGCACAACGTCAATTGCGTCCCCGCGTAGCGCGCAATGGCGAAGGTTTTTTTGCCGGCGAGCCACACCGGATGGCCAAACTGGCTGCCCTCGCTTGATTCCGGATAGCTCAGGCAAATCTTGCGCAGTCCCTTGAGGACCGCGAGCGCGCGGCGCGACTTGAAGGGATCGATCTGGCTCGCCGACAACGCTTTGGCGGGTGCCTTGATTTTTGGCGTCTTGCCGATGCGTACTCGCAAGTCGGCCGGCGCGACTTTCTCGTAGCCTTCGCGGATCAATGCGGGGACTCTTTCCCAGCCGATGCCGCGATCCAGAATGACGCCCAGCCAACCGCGGGGTCCGACATAGGGTGGGACAAAGAAATGGGCGGGCTCGGCGCGCACCTGCGACTCTTGCGCACCGGGTGCGGCGTTGAGCCACAAAGCAACGCGCCCGTCGCCATGATGGTTGACGACGTAAGTGGCAAAGGTCTTGCCGCGAACCCTGAAGTTCGGTGAACCGTGGGACACGAATTCCTCGGCTTCCGGCAGCCACAAGCAGGATTCGCGTACGGCCTGATAAATGTCACGTGCCATAATGCATCGCATTATGAAGCAGTCATTGGTGCTTTTATGCGGACTTTTGTGCGACGAGGCGTTTTGGACCGATATTCCGCAGCGCCTCGCAAGCGTCGCCGACGTTTCCGTGGTGTCATTTCGAGGCTTTTCCTCCATACACGCGATGGCCGAGCATGTGCTGGCCGTCGCTCCGGAGCGTTTCGCGATTGCGGGCCATTCCATGGGCGGGCGGGTTGCCCTTGAAGTGATTCGCACGGCCTCGCGGCGCATCACGGCCCTGGCCCTGCTCAATACCGGCGTGCATGCGGTGCGCGACGGCGAACCGCAAAGCCGCGCCCACCTGCTGCGGGTGGCCTATGAGCGCGGCATGCTGGCATTGGCGGCGGAGTGGCTGCCGCCCATGATGGGCAGCGATATGGCGCGCGCCGCGGAACTCATGCCGCGATTGACGGCCATGGTCGAGCGTTGGACGGCGGATGCGTACGCCGATCAGATCAACGCGATGCTGCATCGGCCCGAAGCGCTCACGGTGTTGCCGACCATCGCGGTGCCCACGCTCCTCTTGAGCGGCAGCGATGACTCATGGTCTCCGATTTCCCAGCACGAGAGCATGCGCCGCAGAATTCCGCATGCGACGCTGTTCGAGATCCACGGCGCCGGGCATATGGCGCCCATCGAACGCCCCGAGCCGGTCGCGGTGGCACTGCGTGAGTGGCTGCAGAGAATCTAAACGTCACTTTTCGAAGTCGCTTACCAGCATCACTTCGCAGGCACCTGCCCCGGTGTCGTTACGCACCAGGGAGGTCTTGATCCAGCTGCCGTCATTGCGCACCCCATCCACCAATTCACCGCTTAGAGTGACGACCTCGCCGGGCCGAAGCCGTTCCAGCTGACGGGCGATCTTCGAGTTTTGCGGAATGACATGGGTGTTGGCGCTATGAGCAATGATCGAGTCTCTCGCGATGATCGTTGCTGCGCTCGGCCGCCAATAATAAAAGCGATTGCCCTGCGAGATCTCCAGGGTTTTCAAGACGCGGCTGTCGGACATCGGTCCCCAGCCCAGTGCCAAGTCCTCCGGAATCAAATCGGACAGCGAATCGAAATGATACGGCTCGCGAGCCAACACCCTGGCGGTCACCCGGTAGGTTGCGCGTACGGTCAGGGTCCAGCGGCCCATGTGCACTTTCTCGCCGTTCGCTACATTGGTTTGCTCGGGCTCGCCTTCCGCCAGCATGCCCTCCGGCGTATGCAGGGGGCGATTGACGTACGCATGCCAGGCGCCCCACGCGATATAGGCGAGCACAATCGCTTTGAGGATGGGATGGCGCCACATCCTCAAAGTCTGATCGGATCTTTACGCTAGTTCCGTGATCGGGGTCGGAACGCCCGCCAGTTCAGCTTTTTTGTGCCCAAACCTGGCACCAGCCGCCTGCAGGCACGCTTTTGCCGGCGAAGATCGTACAGGCGGCGGTCGGGTCGGACGCCTTACCCTGATATTGAGCACAGGTGCTGCACTTTTGACCCGTTTTGAACGTTGGATAAGCTTTGGTGTCGACCTTGCTGGCGTCGTTGATGAACCCGAGGGACTTGGCCGTCGGGTCGCTCGGGTCCAGCGGCGGCAGGGCCGCGGCCGCGGCGCCGCGGGATACGAGACCGGCTACCGGCAGAATCGCACCGGCGATGAGCCCGCTCTTGACGATTGACCGACGTGAAATTTTGCGTTGCATGGTGGCACCTCGATGAAGTTAAGGAATGAGTTATTTTTCCCCATTTCGCAAATTGTTGCTGATCAATTATTGCGAACGATTCTCAACTCCTGTTAGACAAGTGACCACGAGGGTAAGAATTGCAATACTGTATTCATTCTCTTGAATTGCGGACGGTCAGATGACGGGACTCGACTTCAATAGCATCAGTCGTTCAGTGACCCGGCTGCGCGCCGTCATTCCCGAGGACGCGTTTACCGCCAGTATCTTGGGCTCCGAGCGTGTCGGTAACGGGATCGTCATCGATTCCGCGGGATTGATTCTGACCATTGGCTATCTGATGACCGAAGCCACGGACGTTTGGCTGATAGGTCCGGACGGCCGGGAACTCGCGGCGCATCCGTTGGCGTACGATCAGGTGACCGGCTTCGGATTGATCTTGCCGTTGCAGAAGCTGGATCTTCCGCCGATTTCTTTGGGTTCCTCCACGGATTTGCGTGCCGGCAGTCAAGTCCATGTGGTAAGCGCGAAGGATTTCGCACCGCCGCAGGACGCGCTGGTACTGGCGCGGCGGGAGTTCGCTGGGGCATGGGAATACTTGCTCGAAGGAGCCATCTTCACCGCCCCTGCGCACCCGCATTGGTCAGGTGCCGCCTTGGTCGACAAGACAGGCGCGTTAGTGGGATTAGGTTCCCTGTTGGTGCGCGAGATCATCGAGGGAGAAGAAACCAACGCGAACATGTTCGTGCCCATCGACCTGTTGAAACCCATTCTGCAGAGCTTGAAGTCCACCGGCCGGGCGGATCGGCTGCCGCGTCCCTGGTTGGGGGTCTATGCGGTCGAGGTGGCCGGAAAGGTTTACGTTACTGGCGTGGTAGAGGGCGGTCCCGCTCAGAGTGCGGACATTCGAGAAGGCGACGTCATCAGCGAGGTGGCACGGCACGAGGTTGGCACCTTGCCGGATTTCTATCGGCGCGTGTGGGCGGTGGGACCTGCGGGTAGCGGCGTGCCATTGACGACGATGCGCGGGACGACGCAGATACATTTGAACGTACGTTCCGTTGATCGAGGCGCCTTACTGAAGCGGCCGCAGGCCCATTGAGAGACAGGTTCCCGGCATCGCTTCAGTGCAATGCGACCCGATTGGCCGGCTGATCTGTATTGGCCGGCTCATCTGTATTCGAAAGCTTGCTGTCGGCGGTGTGACACGATCCCTGGCGCACGAGGGTCACCACGGCAGCACAAGCATCCACTCTCCTGTCGCTGCCGTCGTCCGCCTTCGAAGACGAGCTGGTGTCGCGCAGCAGCCGGTAAGCGGCCCCGGCCGATAGCTGCGGGTTCTTGGCCAGCATCAGCGCGACCACGCCGCTGACCTGTGCGGTTGCAATCGATGCTCCGGATGCAAAATCGTAATGCCCTCCGGGGAGCAAGGTCAGGATCTCTTGGCCCGGGGCATACAACGCGTTGGAGATCGCAGAATGAGTCTCGGCGCTGGCTACTTCGATGATGCCGGGCTGATGCAGCAGGCTGCCCTCGGCGGCGGAGCCGGCGCTCGCTGCGCCCACGAAAAGCACGCCGCGACGCAATCCCTCGCGAATCAGGTCGCCGACCAGCGGATCGTCGGGACCCGCGAGACTCAAGTTCACCACCTGCGCATGCACATCAAACGCAGCCGTAAGCGCGCGGGCCAACGTAAAGGAATTGCAGCGCGCGGCATCCGCGTCCGAGCTCGCCTGCCAGCACGCCTTGAAAATGAATAGGCGCGCATTCGGTGCCACACCGACGATGCCTTCGCGGTTGTTGGCAACGGCAGCGATGACACCCGCCATTTCGGTGCCGTGCCGGTCGCGCCGAAACTGAGCGTCATCGGCGTCGACGAAGTTTGCAGCCCCTGCGATGCTGCCGCGTAAATCCGGATGCTGGATGTCCACACCGGTATCGATGATGGCAACTCGAACGCCCTCGCCTCGCGACCAGGGATGGGCGTCCGCCACATCCATTTGCTGGAAGCCGCGCTGCAGTCCGATGTAAGGATCGTTGTAGCCATCGGTGCGGGTCGCAAAGGATTGTAAAGGCTGCGTCAGCTTGACACGCTGATCTTTCGACAACGCCGCGAGCACCGCGCCGCGATCCGCGCCGGAGGGTATCTCCAGGACAGCGCAATGGATGTGCAATGGCTCGATCGGCCAGGCGTTGACTTCTCTCAGGCCGTACTCTTTCTCGAGCGCGCGCATCGCATGGCGGGCGCGAGAGGTCGGACCGTAGTCCGCTGCCGTATCGTAGCCGTGCGGTGTGCTGCCGGCGTGCGCCACGTACGCGGTCGGCGCGTTGTCGACCGCGATAATGATGAAGCGATCCGCCGATTGGGAGACCTGATTGCCCAAGGCCCGCGACACGACGCGTGGCGGCGCGCTGCTGCACGCGCCGACCATGATCATCACGACAGTCAGCATCGACCATCGAATCATGGAGAATTGCCTGATTCAGGTTCCGCCAACGTTTCCTCCGCAAAGCGCACCGTGGAGTGCTGACGCAATAGCGCCAGAGATGAGCGCACTGTCAGAGTGGAATTCGAAGCCAGCGAATACACGCCCGCTTCGGTAGGACCGGAAACAATCTTCAGCTGCGCCTCATCGAGTATTGTTTGCAGTTCCACCAACGTAATGTTCGGCGAGAACACCGCGCGAATCACTTCACCCTGGGGCCGGGGGATCGAGGTTGTCACCGTTTGGTAGTTCGGCTTTGTCGCACGAACTTCGAACTGCACCCACCGATCGGCCGCCAACAGGCCAATGGCAACCGCCATCGCGGCAATGGACGCCGCCATCCAGCCGGGCCACGGAGCGTCGCTGCGGCTGGGCTCGAGCGGCGGTATTGGCGGCAAGGCAGTCTGAGCCTGCGCAACATCAAGCCGTGCCTGCAGTCGTTTCAGGGACGCCACGGGCATGTAATCGAGCGCCGGCTGTGCATTGATACCCTCGAGGATGCGCTTATGCACGGCCAAATCATCGCGACAAACTGCGCAGCCGCCGAGGTGCGCATCCACCTTCTGCCGCTCTGTGTCAGCGAGCGTGTCGTTGACGTACCAGGGGAGGAGCGCGCAGACCTCTTGGTGCTCCGCGGAATTCTCGAAACGGCGGTTATGGGTCATCCGATTCTCGCGGGCAATTCGGATGGTCCGCCGCCCAGGGCGGGGAGGTATTGGCGTAATTTCTCGCGGGCGTGAAACATCCGAGCCTTGACGGTGCCGACGGGGCAATCGGTGATCGCCGCGATTTCCTCCAAAGAATGTCCCATGTGATACGCCAGCTCCAATGTCAGCCGCTGTTCTATGGGCAGGCGACTCAAGCCGTGCTTCAACCAATCATTCACTTCGGCATCAGAGGTGGGATCGACGGTCTGTTCGGGGTAGTCCTCGAGACTGCGTGCAAGGTGGTGGTTCTTTTGGCGCCGAAAAGATTTCAACGCCGTGCGATAAGCGATCCCGATGACCCAGGTAGAGACCTGCGATGCATTGCGAAAATCCTTCGCGTTTTGCCAGACCACCATGAACGTATCGTTGATGATTTCCTCGATGTTTTCATAGCGAGGCGTAAAACGCGATAAGAAGCGCGCCAGCCGCCGATGGTAGCTTAAATACAGCTCTTCCAGCGCGCGCCGGTCGCCCGCGGCAATAGCCACCAGCAGCGCGCTATCGCGCTCTTTGGGAGAGTTCTTGGCCAGTGGGGTCATCGGCGGCAGTCTTCCTCATCGATATCGAGCTATCATTCATAAGTACCGTGCGTGCCTCAAAGAGTTGCAAAAAGTTCATGGTCTTAGAAGCGCCAAATCGCAGTCACCGTCCACTCTCCGGTCGCCGCAGCATTATAAAACAATGCCTTAGCCGCCGCCGTGGTGTTGACATAGGACAAAATCAAGGTCAGCGACTGAAAGTCATAGGCAGCGCCGCCGCTCCAGTAGGCGTAGCCGGCCGATTCGGGGCCACCCAGGAAGCTGTAGCCGGCCCCCGCCGTGACCGACAATTTGCCAAAGACTTGCCGTTGCAGGCTCAACTCGGCTGACTTTTCGGTCACGCCGATAAGCCTGCGATACGCCTGCGGCAGGAACCTGGGCGAGTTGGGCGAATAGCCCACGCCGAAGTGCAGCCAGCCCTGATAGGCCAGGTCAAAATCGAGTTCATCATAGTTGTAGTGCGAGCCCGCTCGATTCCAAGGATAGGCATAGTGACTGGCCATGATCTTGCCCCGCCACTCGTCGGAGAGATTGTGCGCGTAACCGATGAACCCGCTGAGCTCCACGTCCCGCGGCTCGCCAGGATCGATTTGCGTGTTGGAAGCGAATGCGCCGGCTAAGAATCCGCTCTGGCTCGCATAGTGCCCATCGAGTTGCAGCGCAGACTGATCGCTGGTGCGTGATATGCCGCGCACGTAGTAGTCACTCGACAGAGCGACTGAACCGCCCCACTCGTTTGCGGCCATGGACTGCGTTGAAGCGAGGGTAATACCGACAAGCCATGCAGCAGCGCGCGCAGGCTGACGCACTATTTCACAACCGCAAGACCGTGCCTCGAGCACTGCATTGAAAGACCTCGCCGAGCTATCGCCGCACAGATTAAACCTTTCTGCACTGCTTGGGCACTTACCTCTCGAACACGGTCACACCCTCCCGTCGGGGAATCAATCTTGAAAATTTTCGTGCCGCTGCAGGCGGCTTGATGGGGATTCTTTGCGCGCTCTTCTTGCGGTTCTTCGCATCGGGAATCAACGACGGGGTGTACGGACGAATTGACTTGACCACCCCGTGAGCGGAGTTTATTGATTCAGGACTTTCTCTGGTGCCGCGGGCATCTCGCGTTTGCGTTGTCCTTGCTTCTTTGATCATCGCAGCCTGCGCGGGCAGCGGCGACGGGCTGGACGCGAATGGTCGGCCGTTGGTACCGGGAGGCAGCGGCTCGCGGCCGCCGCTCTCGGCCGATTTGGATTCCATTCAGGCCAATATCTTCACACCGATCTGTTCGGTCTGTCATATCGGTGGCGGTGCGCCCGAGGGCTTGCGCCTTGACGCAGAACAACACGCAGAATCAACAGTTGATATTGATGGAGCTGCACGGCGACTTCTAGTCCGCATGGCCTCGCGCGAGGCTTGATGCGGCGGCCGGTACGTAGCCAGGGAGATCGGCCGCCCCGAATCGGCCATGCTCGCGAGCACCAGATAGTCGAAGCGCGAAAGCGCCGGTGCGGCGTCGTTGCAAGGGGCCGCCGGCGCGCTCGATGCAGCACTTAACGCCCCTGCAATCGCCAAGGGTAGGGACCACCAAATCCGCCACACCTACAAACGGCCCGTCACGATCAGCACGAGCAGTACAAGGAGTACCAAGCCCAGTCCGCCGCTCGGGTAGTAGCCCCAGCCGCTGCTGTACGGCCACGACGGCAGCGCCCCGATCAAAAGCAGAACCAACAGTATCAGCAGGATCGTGCTTATTGACATTGTTGATCTCCCCAGGGGCGGTGAAGGCGACTCTAAGCGCGATTGTTTTGCTTAACAGTCGGGCCGTTTCGTCACCCCGTGTAGGGCGTGTCCTACCGATCGCAGCTCAAGTCTTGGCGTGTCGATGTAACGCAAGAGATCTATTTTTTCGATCAATTACCCCTAAATTTTGCGCTTTTTTATTGGCTCGTTCGAGCCTATCTTGTGCTTCACGGAGGTTCTCATGAACGAAATCAGACGCAGTCAAGAACGAGGGTTTGCCGACCATGGTTGGCTCAAATCCTTTCATACGTTTTCCTTTGCCGACTACTACGATCCTGAGCACGTCGAGTTCGGTCCATTGCGGGTGATCAATGAAGATCGCGTGCAGGCCGGCGCCGGCTTCGGCACCCATGCGCATCGCGATATGGAAATCATCAGCTACGTGTTGTCCGGCGAGCTTGCGCACAAGGACTCCATGGGCAATGGGTCAACCATCAGGCCCGGAGACGTGCAGCGCATGAGCGCGGGAAGCGGCGTGCGGCATAGCGAGTTCAATCCCTCGCCAACCGCGGGCACGCATTTCCTGCAGATCTGGATCCAACCGGACAAGGCCAACATTGAGCCGAGCTACGAGGAAAAACACTTCGCTGCGCAGGAGAAGCGCGGGCGCCTGCGGCTGATTGTGTCGCCCGATCGCGCGCAAGGCTCGCTGCTGATCCATCAGGATGCGCGCGTCTATGCGGGGTTGTTTGATGGCGCCGAACAGGCGGATCTTGACGTGAAATCCGGCCGGCGCATCTATGTGCACGTGGCGCGCGGCGCGCTGACGGCGAACGGTGTTGTCCTCGAGGCGGGGGACGCGCTGCAGGTGACGCGAGGTACGGAACTGCATCTTGAGCACGGCAAGGAGGCCGAGGTGCTGGTGTTCGACCTGCCAGGTGAAGACAACTAGAGGTACCGGAGCGCGCCGAGGCAGCCTCGGCCGCTCCCTCGTCGCTAGGAATCCGGATTTTTGCGCGACCAATACCAGTACAGCGGCAGTCCTGCAATCAATACCCCGACGCCTCGCAGCGCCTCATGAGGTGCGGCAATAAACGTGTTGATCAGCAACGCCGCCGTCACCACGAGGAAAACCGCGGGCACCACGGGATAGCCCAGCGCGCGGTAGGGCCGCGGCGCATCGGGCATCGTCCTTCGGAAAATGAATAGCGACCCCGTGCTCAACCCATAGAAGAGCCACGAGGCAAATACCACCGAGTCGGTCAGGGTATCGTACGAACCTGACAGCGCGAGCACACTGCCCCAGGCGGCCTGCGCAACGATTGCCCGTGCGGGAACGTTGGAACGCGGCGATAGGTGGGCCAGTCCGCGAAAGAACAAGCCGTCGCGCGCCATGGCGTAAGGAACACGCGAATTCGCGAGCACGCTCGAGTGCAGCGAGCCGAATGAGGAGATCATGAGTGCAACCGCCGTCATGGACACTGCAATGGGCCCCAGAAAGCGCTGCAATACTTCCGTCGCCACGGAGGAGCTTGTCGGCACGCTCGCAATCTCGAGCGGTGTCATCGCATAGTAATACGCAATATTGACGAACAGGTACAAGGATGCGACGACGAGCATGCCGCCGACGAATGCGCGCGGCAGGTTGCGCTGAGGGTTGCGAATTTCTCCTGAGAGCGGCGCCACGTTGCTCCAGCCATCGTAGGCCCACAACGCACCGAGCATGGCGGCACCGAATCCTGCATACCCGCCGCGCGCGCTGGCTGCGACACCCTCGCAAGTGCCGGCGATTCCCGATCCTGCCAAGTGAGTCCAATCACCCGGCGCAAAAACAAACGCGCTGATGCCCACGCAGAGAATCAACGCGACCTTCGCGATCGTCAATGCCAGTGCGGTACGTCCGCCCGCGGTCACTGAGGCGCAATTGATCAGCGCTACCGTCCAAATGGTGGCAAGGGCGACCAACGTCAAGCCATTCACGCCCAGGTGATAGCCAAACGGGTCGGCCTCGAGCTGCCAATGTTCCAATGCTCCACCAACCGCCACATTCATGAATATGGCAAGACCCACCGCGAGAGCGGCTTGCGAGCCGGCCTTCGCAACGGCGAAGGTCATCCATCCATACAAGAAGCCCACCGCTTTGCCATAGGCGCGCCGCAGGTAAACGTAGTCGCCGCCCGCCTCGGGCATCATGGCCGCGATCTCCGAATAGGAGAACGTTCCGGCGAGCGACAGCAATCCCGCCGCCAGCCACACCAACAGAACTGTCTTGGCGCTGCCGACATTGCAGGTCATGACCCGGGTCTTGAGAAAGACTCCCGTGCCAATCATGTTGGCGACATTGACCGCCATCGCGCCCCAGGCGCCGACCCCCCGCGTTAGTTCGCCTCTTGCCGCCGCCGCCAAACTTGCGTTGCCCATGGGTGGGGTAGTATCGGGTAAATGCCGGCCGTGTTCATCATCTACCGGCGCCGGCGACGCGGACGTCTGTCCCTACAGCGTGGGTGCTGTGGAAGTCAAAAAGGGTCATTGCGGAAGAGGTCCGGTCCACCTCTGCCCGTGAGTTCGAAAAACGCGCCTGAGAGCACGCGCTGAACTACCTGAGGGTGATGACCACCGCGTAGGTTATCAGCAGAAACGTGAACAACAAGGCGTTGTTGCCCCATCGAGATACCAAATCGACCATGGCTTTCTCCACTTTTATCGGCCGCAACTTTATATTTCCGTGTCGCGCGAGTGGCTGCCGCAGGTCTCAAAACCAGGCAATAGTTCGCATTCTGTGATGCGTTATGTCTTAAGCACTTGCACCTTTATTGAACATGCAGATTTGGGAGAGTTGAAGCCCGCAGCCGGTGCGGCGGGCTTGACCAGCGGTTCTTATGCTACGCTGCCTTTGCCATGAACATCCTTTTGGTGGAAGACAGCGACGAAGTCAGCTGTATTACGGTCGAATATCTGCAGGAGCTGGGACATCAGGTTGTCGCGGTTCCGGAAGCTGAAAAGGCGATAGCGCAGCTGCAGGAAATGCATTTTGATGCGGTAATGACCGATATTCGCCTGCCAGGCATGTCCGGCATCGAACTCACCCGGACGCTGGCCAAGGACTACCCAAACCTACCCGTCGTCATCGCATCAGGCTACGGCGCCCTCAACATCGAGTTTTTGCTGGGCGAGACTCTGCGTACTGTTCTGATGCTGCCCAAACCCTACGATTTGCCTGCCCTCGAACGCACCCTCGCTGAAGCGGCCACGATCGGGCAGCGAGTTTGATCGCACCGAGCACTGGCACTCGGGGCAACCGATAGGTGTTGTCCCCAGCGTATCACTGAGCAGGTCAGTCAATTCGTGCTCGTCGTGAAATGCATCGACATAAGGCTTGCGCTTGCGAACCAGATCGATGGCCAGCGCAAATGCTCCGGCCGGATTCACGTCGTCATCGAAATACAACTGCCGATGAACGGGGCACGTCTTTAGAACCTGGGTCTGCAAGGCGATGCCAATCGCGATCAGCTGTTTCTTCTCCATGGCACTATCCTTTGCGAACAGTGGTTTTGACGATGGTGGTTCTGCCAATGCGGTACTCCTTGGGCGAGACGCATCCGATCACCCGAAGAGCGCGGCGCCATGCTGCAGCTTGCGGCGCGGGAGCCGGCGGATCATGCGGTGCTCCCGGCGGAATTTCCGGACTCGGCGGGTTTTCACTATGGCTGGCTGGCTGCATTGGCTGACTCCTAACTGCTCCGATCGCACTGCTGATGAGCAATCGTGGCTGATGGGCAATCGTGCGACCAAATCGTGCAGCCAGCGATCGGCGGATCGCGTCGACTTTTGTAGGAATCCTCAACGCCCGTTGTCAGATGGGGAAAATGTGCCATCTACCGGGGCCCCGGCTGCCGAGTCGCACCCAGGCTTTCGCGCCGCGCCTAGATTGCGAGATACGGCCAGCTGGTCTGCGTTGCCAGATCCTCAAGTGCGCCGCCACTCGCTTCCGCGCGAACGACCGTCTTGTTCCGCGGCATGGCAAGCGTGCCCCCCTCGTGTTGCGCGCCCCCCTCGAGTTGCTTCGCGAGTCGACCTAATTGCAATTGCGCGCGCCCCAGCGCCTCGCTCAAATCGGCCGACCAGGTGAGAGCGCGCGCATCGGCAACCTCGCGTGACACGCCTTGAAGTTCCGGCGCATACACGCTAAAGCACCGGTTTCGACGTCGCGCGGTGAGGGCGACCATCGAGGCGATTGCGCGATCGATGAGTTCACGAATCCGGCTCGGGCCTTGCTGATATCTCAAATACGGATGCGCCCGCAGACGCCCGGTGGCAATTCGTGAGATGGCCCAACAAATGACCGCGCTTTCGGCAAAAACGCAATCATCGATGGAATCAGATTCCAACGCCTTGGCCAACTCCCGTGCACGTAACGCAACACTTCGCAACTTCCGGAGTCGCACCACTTCGGCGTCGATCATTATTCGCCCCATCCTTCCCAAGCCCCTTTAAGAATTCCGGTAGCACCGGAGAATCCCTTCATCGGGGCGGCATGCGCATTCTCAAGCCAAAGGTGCGCTAATTCTGTAGGACGGTGTCTCATCGAAGTGCAGGCGAGAACCCGGGTTCCGCAATAATGTCAAATGCGAGCTGCTTATTGTCACATCAAGCTATAGTGTCGTTCCATGTCCACACCGCGCCCGCAGCTTCTCAGCTTTTGGATGTGCGTGGCGTTGGTGGTCGGCAACACCATCGGCTCCGGGGTCTTTTTGCTGCCCACGGCGCTTGCACCATATGGGCTCAACAGTGTGGTCGCTTGGGGATTCACGGCCAGCGGCGCCATCGCACTCGCCGTCGTATTTGCGCGTTTGAGCCGAGCGTACCCGCAGGCCGGCGGCCCATATGCCTATGTTCATTTTGCTTTCGGACCCCTCACCGCCTTCATCGTCGCGTGGGGTTATTGGATTTCCATCTGGGTTGGAAATGTCTCCATCGCGACCTACACAGTGAGTTATCTCACGCCGCTGCTGCCGTCGATCGCAGAGAAGCCCGGCGCGCCCGCCGCCTTGACGCTACTACTTCTGTGGACGCTGACCTTTGTGAATTGGTACGGAATCAAAGCGTCAGGATGGGTACAAAGCGTCACTACGGTGCTTAAAATTCTGCCGTTACTGGCAGTGGTTCTCTTGGGCCTGTTTTCCCTGCACTCGAGCAATCTCGCAGCAGCTGCGACTATTCCTCTCACCGTCAGCGGCACGACCGCCGCGGCAACCCTGACCTTATGGGCGCTCCTCGGGCTGGAATCGGCGACCATTCCCGCGGACAAGGTTGCCAACCCGGCACGCGTCATCCCGATTGCCACATTGCTCGGTACCGTTGCCACCGCGCTGATCTGTGCGGTCGCCTGCACAACGGTCTTGTTGTTGCTGCCGGCGGCCACCCTGGCCAATTCAAATGCACCCTTCGCGGATCTCGCGACGCAATTCTGGGGTGTCGGCGCCGGCAAGCTGGTCGCCGTGTTCGCCGCCATCAGCGGATTCGGCGCATTGAACGGATGGATCCTATTGCAGGGTGAACTGCCGCGCGCCATGGCGATGCGTGGAGAATTTCCGCGCATCTTTGCGCGCGAATCTTCGCGCAGTACGCCCGGTTTTGCGCTGTGTTTCGGCAGCGCGTTGGCCACGCTGCTGATTTTGGCAAACTATCAGAAATCGATGGCGAGCATTTTTACGTTCATGATTTTGCTCTCCACCACCGCCTGCCTGGTGATGTACGCCTTGTGCTCGGCGGCGCTGTTGCGGCTGCAATGGATCGGACAATTGGGAGCGGCTCGCAAGGGTTCGGCGGCACTGGCCATTGTCGGCGTCATGGCAACCGCCTATTCTCTTTGGGCGATCATCGGCGCCGGGGCGGAGGCAGTCGCTTGGGGCGCCGCGCTTCTGTGCTTGGGTGTCCCCCTGTACTTCTGGTTTACACGGAGCTTGCGTTAAATTCCATGTGGCGTTCTTTTATCGCGGTAGCAGTGGGCGGCGCACTAGGCTGCTTGTTTCGTTGGTATCTCGCGATATTCTTGAATCGATATTTCCCTGCGATCCCGCCGGGTACTCTGGCTGCCAACCTCATCGGCTGCTACATCATCGGAGTGGCAATCGCTTTCTTCACCACCTACCCGGCATTCGCGCCTGAGTGGCGGCTGTTCATCACCACCGGCTTTTGCGGTGGACTCACGACCTTCTCGACGTTTTCAGCGGAGGTGGTCATGTTGATGCAATCGGGACGATCGATCTTCGCGCTGGGTGCGGTGGGAGCTCATTTGGTTGGGTCGCTGCTGATGACCTTCGCCGGCATCGCGACCGTCGCCTGGCTCAAGGGATAACGAATCTAGCTTGTATTACTAACTTATTGATTTATAACAGATAATATGTCCGTGCTTTGCACGTTTACACATCAGCGATGGTTTAAAGCCAAAAGCCACGCCACGCATACCAACAATGCCGCGCCGGCGCCGGCAATGATCTGCAGACGCACGCCGCGATGGTCGGCGACGCCGATCCTGGCATAAATCCAACCCACGCCGATGCCGAAGATAAATCCGAGCGCGTGCCCAAGGACATCGACATGCGCATTTCCGGCGCCGAGCAAGGTCAACAAACTGATCCCCGCAATCAGCGGCGCCCAGCGATACCAGAGGCGCTCGCGCAGCGTGAGTCGCTGCCGCCACGCCATGCCCGCAAGCAGCCCCAAAGCCGCGAATACTGCGGTGGAGGCGCCGACCGCGCGATGCGTGACCGGAGCCACGAGAATCTCGACGTAGTTGGCCAGCGCCGCCGCGCCCAGGATGCTCGCCCAGGCCACCCCATCCCCCAGCAATCGAGCGGCGGCCAGGCCGGCGAGCACGCCAAACAATAGGTTGCCGAGCAAGTGCTCCTGGTCCAAGTGCAGGGTCAGCGCGGTGACCGCTCGCCACCACTCGCGGGCGGCACCCGCCTGGAGGTCGCCTATCGACAGCCAGTCGGCACCGAACCAACCGTTGCCGGTGCAATAAGCGATCAGCAATAGAATTGCTACATACGCGATGGCGCCGATCGTCGCGCTCGGGCGCAACTTGATGGCATCGGGAACACTGCGCGGCACGCTGCGCTCGGCGGCGTAGCGAGTGATTTCATCGTAGGCCCGGCTCAAGTGGGTCGATGGCACACTCAATACCCATGAGCTCTCGCTCTCGCGTGTCTCATGCGCGATGCCCTTCGCTTCCAGTACCAGGCTGAATTCGCGACACTGCGATTTGGATCCGCTAAAAACAATGGCGGAACCTGAAGCGGGTTCCTGATTGGGTTCGACATTCAGCACCTTGCCCCTATGGGGGCGCAGCGCGCGGATGTCAATGTTGTGCGAGCAAAGACAGCTCTCGCCAACCATAACGCAGGGCATTCACCCGACTGCCGTCCGGCGCCGCTTCGGCAACACAATCGATGATAAGGCCGCCCAATCGTTCATAGAAGCCACGCGCCGGTATGTTTTGCTCATAGACCCACAGATGCAGCGTGGCATGAAGTCCGCGCCGTTGGATATTTTCCGCGACTTTTGCCATCAGTTGACGGCCCAAGCCTCTGCCTTGCAATCCAGGAATCACGTGCAAATTGTCCAGCAGAGTGCCCCACTCAGGATCGGCGTCGAGAAATGCGCAGGCAAACGCTCGGATTTCTCCACTCTCTTCACTTACTAAAATCAACTGGTCTTCTCGATCGATCTCCGAGAACCGGGTGCTCCACAAAGCACGCCGATTCGCAGCAACGGTGCCATCCAGGAAGTCGTCGCGAAGAATACCGCGATAAGCTGTACGCCAGCTGTCGGCGTGAAGCCGGGCAATCGCCGCTTCGTCCGCCGCCTGAGCGCATCGGAGCGTCACGCGTCAGCTGATGTGCGCGCCACACGCAGCAACACGTCCGAGCAGAAGCGTGCGTTCGCGGGCGTTCTGGGCGAGCGCCGCGGCACGGGCAAACTCTGTGCGCGCTTCCTCAAAGCGCCCAAGCTTCTCCAGCAGGTCCCCCCGCACGCTTGGCAACAGATGGTAGCTGCCAAGTCGGGAATCGCGGATCAGGGCATCCACTATCTCGAGTGCCGCGATCGGGCCGAAGGCCATGGATACGGCGACCGCACGATTGAGATCAACGATGGGCGAAGGCGCGAGTTGGGCCAGTGCATCGTACAGGGCAACAATGCGCGCCCAGTCCGTCTCGCCGGCGGTGCGCGCTCGAGCGTGGCACGCCGCGACGGCGGCTTGCAGAGCGTACGGCCCGAGCGCCCCTCCCTGCCTCTCCGCGCGTTCCAGGGCGGCCAGTCCCCGCCGGATCAATAACCGATCCCACCGTGCGCGGTCTTGCTCGAGCAGTAGGATCGGCTCCCCGGAAGGGCTGACACGTGCCGCCGCCCGGGACGCCTGAATCTCCATGAGGCCGATCAGTCCGTGCACTTCCGATTCCGATGGCGCGAGTTCTGCGAGGATACGGCCCAGGCGCAACGCCTCCTCGCACAGGGTCGGACGCATCCACTCGGCACCCGCGGTCGCTGCATAGCCTTCGTTGAAAATCAGATAGATCACTTCGAGCACGGACGTGAGACGCGCTGCCAGTTCCTCGGCTCGCGGCATTTCGAAAGGTACGTGCGCCTCGCTCAGCGCTCGTTTGGCGCGCACGATTCGCTGCCCAATGGCCGGCTCGGTGACCAAAAACGCGCGGGCGATTTCTGCCGTGGTCAGGCCTCCCAACAAGCGCAGCGTGAGCGCCACCCGCGCCTCGGTGGACAGCACCGGGTGACACGCAATAAAAATGAGGCGCAGCAGATCGTCCTCGATATCCTCATCGGGCGCCTCGTCCGGCGTCGTGGTATCGGCTACGAACAGTTCGGCTTCTTGCGCGACGATCTGATGCTTGCGCTGCAGGAGTTTGAAGCGGCGCAGCTGATCAAGCGCGCGGTTCTTGGCGGTTACCATCAGCCAGGCTCCAGGGTTGCTGGGGACGCCGGATTTGGGCCACCGCTCGAGCGCGGTGACCAGCGCATCTTGTGCCAGTTCCTCGGCAAGTCCCACGTCGCGCAACATTCGCGCGAGTTTCGCAATGATTTTGGCTGATTCCATTCGCCAGACTGCCTCGATGGTGCATTGGATGTTGGACTCAACCATGGCTAACGCGGCGCCCGCCAACCATCATTCAAAGCAGGGGCCAAGTTCGCGAACTTCGATCGTTGCCGTCGTCGCCACCGGACACTCGCCCGCGATCGCGATCGCCTGCTCGCGCGTCTTACAAGTGAGCAAAAATATTCCACCGATCATCTCCTTCGCTTCGGCGAACGGGCCGTCGACTACCTTCGTTGCCCCATCGCGCACCTGCACGCGCGAGCCGAGATGGTCCGTCTTCAATGATTGGCTCAACGTGAGCAGGCCACGGGACTTGAGCTTCTCGCTGAACCTAACCATGCTGTCGTACAGCGCGCGACCCTCCGATTCGGTCCGGGTCTGACGTTGCCCCGCAGGTTCAACGATCAACAGCATGTAGCTCATGTCGGCCTCGCTTTTCGGTGTCCAGTCGCGCGAATTATGACTGAATTCCGTTTCAGGCGGCGGGTCCGCCGGCCGATACTTCCGCGAAGTCTTCCATATCGAATAGCGGGCGAATTTCGATTTCCGAATCCCCCGGCATGGGATTTGGGCAGCGCTTGACCCACTCGACAGCCTCCTCGATCGATCGCACCTGCCATAGCCAGAAGCCCGCGACAAGTTCCTTGGTCTCGGTAAAAGGGCCATCCACCACGGTTCGATTGCGGCCGGAGAACTGCACGCGCTTGCCTTTGGCGCTCGGTCGCAGGCCTTCGCCGGCGAGCAGGACGCCCGCTTTCACCAGTTCCTCGTTGAACTTGCCCATCTCAGCCAGGAGGGCCTGGCGCGGCATGATCCCCGCTTCGCTGTCCTTGGTCGCTTTCACCAACACCATGACTTTCATTGCGTTCTCCTAAATCTGGGCTGTCTCATCAAACGACGATCAAGCCGGTGCGATTTCGACAAATGCGATGAATTTCGTCGCGGGCGCTCATCCGTGCGCTCGGGCGCGAGGGGGCAATCTTGGGACTGTGACACGGGCGCTGCTCGTTTCCAAGCCGCCCACCCCGGCAATCCGGCTCACATGCAGGTGACTCACCGGCAGGACTTGCGCACCGCCCGCCACTGCGTGTACTTTGCATTGTAAAGTAGTGCAAAGCGTCATGGTCCCGCCGCTTGAATTGGGGCGGCGAACGGTTTTCAACATCGAAGGGTGCATTCCTGACTATCCATGTGTGGGATTGGTTCGTCGAATTCGGCTATGCCATCGCGCTCGCCGCGATGCTTTACAGCGTGGTCGCCGCCTTCGCCATGCGCAGGCCTATTTCACCGCTGGACCGGCTCACCGAGCGATTGCGGCCCACTGCGCGATTGCGCCCGGTCACGGTACTGAAACCCCTGTGCGGCGCGGAGCCCGACACGTATGAGTGTCTGCGCTCGTTTTGTGTGCAGGCCTTTCCCGATTACCAAGTGGTATTCGGCGTCAGCGATGCAAATGATCCTGTGGTCCCCATTGTGCGGCGGCTGCAGCGCGAATTCCCGCAGCGCGACCTGTCTTTGGTCATTGAACGGCGCTGCCACGGCAGCAACCGGAAGGTCAGCAATCTTATCAACATGATGGCGGTCGCCCGCCATGACGACCTCGTGATTTCGGACAGCGATGTGCGGGTCGAATCAGACTACCTCGGGCGCATCGTTGCACCTCTTGCCGAAGAGCAGGTAGGCATCGTCACCTGCTGCTACCGCGGTGTGGCTCGGGCCGGAATCTGGTCGGTTCTCGGATCGATGTTCATCAACGAATGGTTCATGCCGTCGGTTCGCGTGGCCGCGATGATGGGCTTTCGATCGTTCGCGTTCGGTGCAACCATTGCGATCCGGCGCGGGACGCTCAACAGGATCGGCGGATTCTCGGCGGTGGCCGGCCAGTTGGCCGACGATTATCGTTTGGGGGAACTGACGCGCCGCTTGGGGCTGGTGACCGTTCTGTCGGACGTCGAAGTCGAGACCATGGTCGGCGAGAAAAGTGTTGCGGAGTTGGTCGCGCACGAGTTGCGGTGGCGCAGAACCATTCGCTTCCTATCCCCTTCCGGCTATCGATTTTCCTTCATTACATTTGGATTGCCGGTCACCGCGTTGCAGCTGCTGCTGACAGGCGGTGCCGTGTCGGCGGTCGTTATCTTCGGGATTACGGTGCTGTCGAACGCGAGCCTGCATGTTGCGGTCGATCGCCATATATCCCGGCGCGCCAAATTGCTTCTTGTCCCTTTCAGAGACCTGCTGCATTTCGCGCTCTGGGGCTGGAGCTTCGCCACGCGCCGCGTGCAATGGCGAAGCCACCACTACCGCGTGAGCGCGGACGGATCAGCTCAGCCGGTTGTGAGGACCTGATTGCGCAAGTTCCGCGATGTACAATTATCTGATCGTCACCGCCGATGATTTCGGTCTCCATGAATCGGTAAACCAAGCCGTTGAACAGGCGAGCCGCGCCGGAATCCTGAACGCGGCCAGTCTCATGGTCACGGCTCATGCGACCAAGGACGCCGTGCGGCGCGCGCGCCTGCTGCCGAATTTGTGTGTGGGCTTGCATGTCGTACTCGCCGATGGCTGGTCGACTCTGGACGCGCAACTGATCCCCGAAATCGCCGACCCCACCGGACGAATGCACGCCGATATGTTTCGCAAGGGCGTCCGATTCTTTTTCAAGTCTGCGGCGCGCCGTCAGCTGGAGGCGGAAATCCGCGCGCAGTTCGCCGCCTTCGCACGCACCGGACTCACGCTCGATCATGTGAACGTCCACAAGCACTTCCACATCCATCCTACAATCTTAAGTATCTTGCTCGAGGTAGGCAGGGACTATGGAATGCCGGCCGTGCGGGTGCCCGACGAGCCTTTCTGGTTTGCGGCCCGAAGCGCGGGTGTTTTGCCGGGGCTTGCACAGGCGCTGCTGTCGCCTTGGATTGCGCTGATGAAACACCGGCTGCAGCGGGCACGCATATTCCACAATGACCGAATCTTTGGGATAGCCGCCAGCGGCGCCATGGACGAAGCGGGATTGCTCGCCATCCTGGCGCGGCTGCCGCCGGGTGTCAGCGAAATATACCTGCATCCGGCGACACAATCGGGTTCCGCGATCACGGCTTCGATGAGTCGCTATCGGCATGCGGAGGAGCTTGATGCGTTGTCGAGCCCGCGCGTTCGCGCGGCCCTCAACGCTGTTGCCGTCCGCGGCGGCTACACTGAGGTGATGCGTGCGGTGGGACGATCGCTGGCGTGAAGCTCGACGTGAGTGCTCATTCCAGCACCCAGTACTTGACACTCTGCTCATTCAGAAACTGCCGTGCCCGCAAAGTTTCAACGGTTCGCGAGATCGCGTCATTCTCACACCCCCCGGCTTCGCTTCGACGGTAAGATGGAATGTCGTACATCGGGGAGCTTGCGAAAGTGATCTTGAAAATCATCAAAGTTTTACTGCCGGGCCTTGCATTCGTGTGTGCCGCTCACAGCCTGTCGGCCGCCGATCGAACCGCCCTCGTTCCTCCGGACAGTGCCTTCAGCGCGCTGCAATGGCGCAGCATTGGGCCCTTCCGTGGCGGCCGCGCGGTCGCCGTCGCGGGCGTCCCCGGATCACCGAATGTCTTCTACTTCGGCGCGGCAGCGGGCGGTGTTTGGAAAACCACCGATGCCGGTGCTTCGTGGAAACCGATTTTCGACGGCGTCAAGGCCTCTTCGATAGGCGCCATCGCGGTGGCGCGCAGCAACCCCAACATCCTGTATGTCGGCACGGGTGAGGGAAATCTGCGCGGCGATGTGACCTGGGGCGGCGGCGTATTCAAGTCGACCGACGCCGGCGCCACCTGGAGCGATATCGGCTTGACCGACACTCGGCAAATCGGCGCCGTGATCGTCGATCCGCGAGATCCCAACATCGTCTTGGTCGCCGCCATCGGCCATGCGTTCGGGCCGAATACCCAGCGCGGCGTGTTTCGCACCATGGATGGCGGCAAGACTTGGAATCGCGTGCTCTACAAGAACGAATTGACCGGCGCCATCGATTTGGCCGCAGACCCCAAGGACCCGAAGATCATCTACGCGGCGCTCTGGCAGGTGCGGCGCCAGCCATGGAATTTCGCGAGCGGCGGCCCGGGAAGCGGCCTGTATCGTTCGGCGGATGGCGGCGTCACGTGGTCGCAGTTGAGCGGGCATGGCCTTCCCGAAGGGATACTCGGCCGGATCGACGTTGCGATTTCCGCAGCCGATTCGCACCGCATCTACGCCATGATCGAAGCGAAGGACGGTGGACTGTATCGCTCCGACGATGCCGGGATGAAATGGCGCCGGGTGAGCGATGACGGGCGCGTGCGTCAGCGCGCCTGGTACTTCTCCAAGATCTATGCCGATCCGAACGCCGTCGACACCGTGTATGCGCTCAATACCGGCATGCTGCGCTCGGTGGACGGCGGCAAGACCTTCAACCTGGTGGCTGCCACGCACGGCGACCACCACGCCTTGTGGATTGACCCCAACAATTCAAATAGCCTGATCAATGCCAACGATGGCGGCGCGAGCATCTCGCTCGATGGCGGCAATACCTGGTCGACTCAGGAGAATCAACCGACGGGCCAGTTCTATCATGTCGCGACCGACACGCGCTTCCCGTATTTTATTTATGGCGCGCAGCAGGACAACTCCAATTTGGGCATCGCAAGTTACGATGATGAAGGGGTGATTGGACCGCGCGACTGGTATCCGGCCGGCGGCGGCGAATCGGGGTTCGTCGTGCCGGATCCGCGCGATCCGAACATCATCTACAGCGATGCCGAGAATCAGTATTCGCGCTTCGATCTGCGCGCGAAGCAGTCGCAATCCATCAGTCCGGACCTCATCGACAATTCAGGTCATCCCGCGAGCGAGCTTGATCATCGCTTCAACTGGACATCACCGCTGATGCTCTCGCCGCATGACCCGGAAGCCCTGTACGCGGCTTCAGAGGTCGTATGGAAATCCACCGATCGCGGTATGAGCTGGAAAATCATCAGCCCTGATCTCACGCGCAACGACAAGACCAAGCAAACCGCTTCCGGCGGACCGTTGACCAAGGACATCACCAGCGTCGAGTACTACGACACGATATTCACGCTGGCCGAGTCACCGTTGCGACAAGGCAAACTGTGGGCCGGGACCGATGATGGCCTGGTGCAGCTATCCGACGACGACGGCGCCAAGTGGCGCAACGTCACGCCGGCGGCGATGCCCGCCTGGAGCACCGTCAGCATGCTCGAGCCCTCGCACTTCGAGCCGTCGACGGCGTACATCGCCGTGGACCGGCACCGGCTCGACGACATCGCACCTTATGCGTGGAAGACAGTCGACAACGGTAAAACCTGGGTGACGATTGCCGCCGGACTGCCCCCGGGCGCGGTGGTGCATGTGATGCGCGAAGACCCCGTGCGACGCGGCCTGCTCTACGCCGGCACGGAATCGGGTGTTTTCGTGTCCTTCGACGACGGCGCGCATTGGTCTTCCCTGCAACAGGGATTGCCGATGACGCCGATTCATGACCTCACCCTCCACGCCGGCGACCTCATTGCGGCGACGCACGGACGGGGATTTTGGATCTTGGATGATGTCACGCCCCTTCGCCAGGCGCAGGCAAGCCAAGATGATGTCGTGCTGTACTCACCCGCCACCGCCGTGCGATTGTATTATCCGGAAGACGTGAACACGCGCCGCCCGGTGGGCGCAAATCCTCCGGCCGGTGCCATCATTGATTATGTGTTGCACGCCGCCGCCGCGGAAGAACTCACCGTCGATATCCTGAATGCGCAGGGTGAGCTGGTCCGCCACCTATCCAGCACCAAGACGAACAAAGAAGTGCAGCCGCCGGAGTGGCCGGATCGACTGGTACCCACCGATTTGATTCCCGCGCATGCCGGCATGAACCGGTTGATTTGGGATTTGCGGTGGAACGACCCGGTGCAGATTCCGGGCGCCTTTTATCAAGACCAGGCTCCGCGCGGCCCCTTGGTCGCGCCAGGCCGTTATCAAATCCGCCTGACCTTGGGAGACAGGAGCCGCAGCGCCGATCTCACGCTGCTTGCCGACCCGCGAGTGGCTCATGGCGAGGCTGCGATCGCGGCGAAGACCTCGCTGGCCCTCGCGACCTACCACGACATCGACACGCTGCACCGCGCGGTGAATGACATTCGCGCCCGGCGAGTGGAGCTGAAAGCTTCAAGCGCTGCTCACGAGCTGGACTTGAAGCTGGCGGGAATCGAGGAAGCGCTCATGCAGGTGAAGATGAACGGCTCGGAAGCCAATCTCGCTTTCCCCGGCATGCTCAACGAAGAGCTTGCCTCTTTCGCGGGAACACTCGAGGACGCCGACACGCTGCCGACCAGTCAGCAGCAAGCACTGTACAAGTCGCTGCACCTGAAGCTTCAGACGCAACTTTCCTTGTGGCGGAACTTGAGTCAAAAATAGCGCGATTCATTCTTCATCTGTTGATTCACCCTCTTCCGACTCTTGCGCATCGCTGCGCAATATCGGCAATAGTTTTCAACGCCATGCATACTTGAAGCGAATCCAAGTCATGCGTGCCGGTAGGAGATAGAACGATTGGCTGCCAAACTCGCTTGATGTCACCGGTGGCCGTTGATTGGTCAGATTGGTCCCGTCGAGCGTGACTTGATAAGGACCTATGCGATAGCCGAGGTTGGCGTCCAACGTCATATAGCCGCCAACCGGCGCGGTGTTTTCCTCATCGAGAAAGCGGCGGCCAACGTATCTCGCAACGGCCGTCGCCGATAGACCCTGATGAGGCGTATAGAGCAATCCCATCGCGGCAAGAACGTGCGGCGACAGGGGGAGTTGCCTGCCGGCGACATCGACCGTCGAGTCGCCAACGAAAAAAAGATACTGCGTAAAGCGCGCGTCGTGATACGAAGCATTCGCGGCCAGGGCCAGGTCCGGCGTGATCTGGTAACGCGTCTCGGCTTCAATGCCCTTGAGGCGCTCGCCGGCGGCATTCGCAAGCGCGCCCGAACTGGTCGCAACCACCAGATTCTCGAAGTTGAGCCAGAACAGTTCTGCCTGGCACGTGAATCGGCCGCCCGCGGCGGCCCCCTTCAATCCGGCCTCATAGCTCTTGGCGGTCTCTGGACTCAAGAGATCAGGCGTAAAATCGGCACCAAAATCGATCGCCGCCGGTTTGAAGGCGTTGCGAAAATCCGCATAGGCGATGAGCTCGTCCTTGCCATCTGACCACAATCGATAACTTGCGCCCAAGGTCTCGGTCGGTCGGATGATGGTCTTGCTCACCACGTCGGCGGACACCTGCAGCGGCAGCAGGGTCAGATCCAAATCGCTGGAGTTCTTGTGCTCATACGCCTCATTGAGGCGCACACCGGCAATCACATCCCAATCATCGAGGGGCTTCCAATCGACTTGCGCGTACTGTCCGGCGAACAGCCGTCTATCGTTGAGAATGCCGACTTCATTCACAGGCAAAGCCGATATCGGCGGCGGCAGGACAGAACCATCCAGCGGCACCGTATACACGCTGTTGCCATTCAATGTCGTCTGACGGCCCAATCCGTAGAGCACATCGGCACCGACGATGAGCTTGGTGTCGGCCATCAGCGGCACGGTCACGTGGCTATCCCCATAGCCATCATCGATGGAGCGCCGCTGATTCTGAGCGTCGGCCGTCCCGCTCAAATCGGCATGCAGGAATGCTCGCCGATCAGTCACCTCCGAATAGGCGAAAGAGGCGAGCGTGTCCCATGTGCCCCAACTCATCGGCAGCGAGTAGCTTGACGTGAGGTGGTACTTGTTCTCGTTGATCGCCGCATCGGCCGGATTGAAATTCGCATTCACCGGGGTCAGGGCCGAAAGAGAGGTCCCTGCCCGAAGCACGGGACTCGGCGGCGCGTCGCGCAAAAACGTCAGATCCGCATCCACGCTCAACGTGCCGGCGCCCACCTGCATCGCGCCGCGATACAGAGCATGCTCGTTGGTCACCGCTTCGCGAGGATCGGCAAATCCTAAATGCTGCCCATCGATGATGAGCGATTGCCGATAGTCTCCGATCTGCGGCAACACAACCGATGCGGAGCCTCGCACGGAGCCGTAGGTACCGTAGGCCAGATCCGCCTCATCAGCGGCCTCCCCCGCCGGATAGTGGATGACGTGCACGACGCCCACAAAGGAGGTTGCGCCGTACATCACCGGCGCTGCGCCCTTCAACACCTCGACTCGCTCGGCGCCGGTAAAGTCCAAGGAGGTGATGGCCGGGTTAAATGCGCCTCCCCAAGGAACGCCATCCACCACCAGTAGGAATGCATCGAACTCGTGCAATCCCCAAAAGGACGGCACCGCGCTCGAGGGTCCCGCATCCCCGCCCGGCGGCGCCTCGACTCCGGGCACCAAGCTCAAGACTGTTGCCATGTCCGCCGCGCCACGCGCGGCGATTTCTCTGCCGGACACCACCGACAGGTCGGCGGGTATCTGGTCCCCGGGTTCGGCTATGCGCGTCGCCGTGACCACGAGTACATCGAGAGCCTCGCCAACCGAGCGCGTCGGCATTCCAAACAGGGCCGCCAATACGCAACTCACCGCCAGCATCTTCAGAGTTTTAACGCTCGCGTAGCGAGCGACAAATAGGTCGGGGCCGCTTCGGCCCCGTTGATAGGTGCGCGAAGCGCATGGAAAGAGGTTGCTTTCATGGCCGCGCAGTCTATCTGGTAGCCGCGCACTCTATCTGGCCGGAGCCGTTAGTCGTGGTCATTCAAGGCCCCCCATCATGATTTCACCCGTGGTGACATTGTGATATATTACTTAGAGGGCTAACCATTAGGGGCCTGTGAATGAACGACCTCGAAGAGCGATTTAGCGATGCGCTGCACAGCACCTCTCGGTCCTGGCGCCAGGCCGTAGATCGCCGCCTGAAATACCTGGGCGTCAGCCAGGCCAGCTGGATGACGATCGCCATCGCCGCGAAGGCCCGCTCGCCACTTTCGCAATCCGAACTCGCCGACAAATTGGCCGTGGAAGGCGCGACCATGGTCGCGATGATCGATCGATTGGTGAAGGCGGGATTGGTTCTGCGCGAAGCCTCAACCACCGATCGGCGCGTCAAGCGGGTCGTGCTCACGCCGGCGGGCCTGAAGATCTACGAAAAAGTCAGAGCCGAAGCCGTGGCATTGCGCAAGGAATTGCTGGCCAACACCGATCCAAGAAAACTACTCATCGCCATTGAACTTCTCGAGGGTCTGCAACGAATCATCGAATCAAAGGAGCCTGTCTGAGTACCTAGCCATGGATCGCCCGCTCAATCGACCCATGATCACCCTGTCGATCATGTTGGCGACGATCATGCAGACCCTCGACAGTACCATCGCCAACGTTGCCTTGCCGCACATGCAAGGCACGCTATCCGCTTCTCAAGACCAGATTGCTTGGGTGTTGACCGCCTACATCGTGGCCTCTGCCATTGCCACCCCGCTCACCGGCTGGCTTTGCGATCGCTTCGGGCAAAAATACATCTTCCTCGCCTCCATTTCCGGCTTCACCTTAGCCTCCGCGCTGTGCGGCATGTCGAATACGCTGGCCGAGATCGTTCTGGCCCGGCTTCTGCAGGGCGTCTTTGGGGCAGCCTTGGTGCCCTTGGCACAAGTGGTTCTCATGGAAATCAATCCACGGGAAAAACAAGGCTCCGCCATGGCGGTGTGGGGCATGGGCGTCATGGTGGGGCCGATCCTGGGACCCACCTTGGGCGGGTGGCTCACCGACAGCTACAACTGGCGATGGGTGTTCTTCATCAACGTCCCGATAGGCGTACTCGCCTTCTACGGCATGTGGCGGTACATCCGTCCGGACCCGGGGCGCCGGGGCGCACGCTTTGATGTATTTGGATTTGCTGCTTTAAGTCTTGGCCTCGGCGCTCTGCAGTTGCTGTTGGACCGCGGTCAGCAGAACGATTGGTTTTCCTCCACCGAGACGTGGATCGAAGCCGTCATTGCCGCGATCGCGGCGACCTACTTCGTCGCGCACACCGTGATGACGCCGGCCAGGGAATCGTTTCTCGACTACCGGCTGCTGAAGAACCAGAACTATGTGACCGGATTGTTGTTCATTTTCATCGTGGGCCTGGTCTTGTATGCCACGCGCGCGCTGACCCCCACCATGCTGGAAAACCTGCTCGGCTATCCCGTCGCCACCACCGGCCTGGTCACGGCTCCCGCCGGCATCGGTACGATGCTGGCGATGCTGATTGCAGGGCGCATCATCGGAAAAGTCGACTTGCGGCTGACCCTGTTGGTCGGATTTTTGGTCACTGCGTTTGCGCTCTGGCAAATGACCGGATACTCGCTCGAGCTATCGGAGAGCGACATTGTGTGGCCCGGCGTCATTCAAGGGTTCGGCACCGGCTTGGTTTTCGTGCCGCTGAGCGCCGCGACCTTTGCCACGTTGAGCCCTGAAATGCGGGCGCAGGGTACCTCGCTATACAGCCTGGTGCGCAACATCGGCAGCAGCATCGGCATTTCGCTGGTGCAAACCCTGTTGACGCGCAACACCGTCATTGCCCATGCCGCCCTGGCTGAACGAGTGACCCGCGGTAGTTCGGCGTGGAACAACCCTGCCGTTGCCGCGGCCTTCGACGTTCATAACCCCGCGGGTGCTGCGTTGCTCGACGGTGCCGTCACCCAGCAGGCCGCGATGATCGCCTACATCGACGATTTTTGGTTCATGCTGTTCCTGACGCTGCTCGTGACGCCGCTGCTGCTGTTGATACGTCCCCCGCGCCGGGGCAACATCGTCGAAGATCCTCAAGCCATCATGGACTAGCCGCGCTTTCATCAAGGAATGGCCGCGCTCAAGCGATGTGCTGCGAAGTCCTGAGTCCAGAAAACAACTGAGCGGGTGTGTAGATTTTCGGCATAGGCAATGCCGATGAGCGTAAAGCGCCCATCCATGATGTTCTCGCAGTGTGCAGGACTCGCGAGCCAGCCTTGCGTCACGTCGCCCGGTGTCATCGCGCCGGCTGCAATATTCTCCCCCACAATGCGGTGATCACCGAAGCCGGCGCGATCCACCCGCGTTCCAGGCGTGCTGCCATCGCGGCCGCGGTGATCGAATACATCGTGCGCGGCCATATCGCGCGAGTGCTCCAGAGCTGCGCGGGTGAGGGCCGCATCGAGCGCCAGCGGGCCCACGGGCGCAAAGTACTTGCGGCCGCAGCGGTGCCCGGCGGCGCGCGCTTCGTTGACCAAGCTTAAGATGCGCCGATTCACCGACGACGCATCGCCGGGGGCGGCGAGCACAACGGGGGCGCCCAGCACCATCCACAAGTCACGGCCGCGCCGTTCCGCACCGAAATCGCGAAACAGCGGATCTTGCAAGGTGCGGCAGTAGTGGGCGCCGAGCAGGCGTTCGATCTCAACGTCGCTCACGGGACCCGTCAAATGGATCGCCGCGGACTGTGCGGCGAGATAGCCGGTCGCGGCCACGGCGCCCGGCAACGGTGCGCCGTCAGCGTACCGCTTCGCGGCTTGCTGAAGCTTCATGTTGGATTGCAACGGCGTGCCGGCGGCAGCAACGCCGCAACCGTGCAAGCGCTCCCAATTGGCAGCCTCCAGCGCATCGGCTGCCGCCGGCCGCGGGAGCATCCAGATCGAGCCTATGACCAGCGCCGCCGCTAGCCGGTTCTTCACACGCCCGGCTCGGCGCCGGCGGCGGAAGGACCGAGCTTGGGCCGATCGCTCGCAAGTTCAGGCGAGGCGCGGCCCAAGGCCTGGGTGCCGGCGAGCAGCGCCGTGGCCTTCGGTCCGACCCAGCGTTCGATATCGTCAAACAACGTAAACACCGCCGGCACGATGACCAACGTCAGCATCGTGGAGGTGATCAGTCCGCCGATGACGGCGATTGCCATGGGCGAACGAAAATCGCTGTCGCCGCCCCAGCCGAGGGCGATCGGCAGCATGCCGGCGACCATGGCCACGGTGGTCATGACGATGGGCCGCGCCCGCTTGTGTCCCGCCTGCATAATGGCTTCATTGCGCGGCTTGCCGGCGCGCATTTCCTCGATGGCAAAATCCACCAGCAATATCGAATTCTTGGCGACGATACCCATGAGCATCAAAATCCCGATCATGACGGGAAGCGAAAACGGCACGCCGGTCAGGAGCAGCGCGAGAACGGCACCGCCGAGAGACAGCGGCAGGGCCGACAGAATCGTGATGGGCTGGAATACCCGCACGAACAACAGCACCAGTACCGCCAGCACCATGAGGATGCCGGCGCCAATGGCGAGAAGAAAGCCATCGACCAACTCGGTCATGAATTCGGTATTGCCGGTTTCAACCAAGTGAACGCCTGCCGGCAGCTTCTTGAGTGCCGGCAAGGCGTGCACTTTGGTGTTCGCCGTGCCGAGTTCGACACCAGGCACCATGTCGGCATCGAGAAATACGCGCCGGCTCATGTTGTAGCGGCGCACCGCAGAAGGACCTTGCCCGAAGCTCAAGTCGGCGACGGTCTTCAATGGCACGCTGGCGCCGGAAGCAGTGGGCACCGGCAAATTCTCCAATGTCGTCAGGTCATGGCGCGCACTCTCCGGCAAACTGACGCGAATCGGGATCTGCCGATCGGTCAGGGAGAATTTCGCGCCGTTTTGCGGCAGGTCGCCCAAGGTCGCGATGCGAATCGTCTGGCTGATGTTCTGCACGCTGACGCCCAATTGGGCCGCGATATCCAGCCGCGGATGCACCACGATTTCCGGCCGCGGCAAGTCGCCGTTGATGCGAGCGTCTTGCAGTTCCGGCATGGCGCGCATTTCATCGAGCACCTTATGCCCGGCGATTTCCACCAGCGCCGGATCATCGCCGACCAGGTATAGGGAAATGTCGCGGCCGCCGAAATTTTGTCCGTTGAAGCTCAAGTGTCCATCGGGCACCTGCGATAGCTGCGGTTGCAGCCTCTGTTCCCATTCTTTCTCGCTGACGCCGCGCTTATCGCGCGGCACGAGGCTCACGAAGATGGTCGCGGTGCGCAGATTGTCGCCGTCGCCGCCGATGAACTCCACGGTATCGGTCACTTCCGGCGACTTTCGAACCAAGGCCGCCGCGGCGCCCGACACCCGCTCCGTATCTTCCAGCGTGCCGCCCGGCGGCAATTCGACATTGACAATGGAGGTGGCAAAATCCTCGGCGGGCACGAAGGCCTTCGGGATGGCCATCAGGCCGCCGACCGACAGTAGAAAAAACACCGCGCCGGCCGCAATGGTTTTCCAGCGATTGGCGACGCACCAATTCAGCGCCTGCAGATAGCGCGTCATAATGGGCCCGTCGCTGTTATGCACCACCAGCGAATCGCTGTGCAGCCCATAAGCCGCAAGCACCGGCGTGATCATGCGTGCCACCAGCAAGGAAATGAATACGGCCGTGGCGACCGTCAGGCCGAACTGCTTGAAGTACTGGCCGCTGATGCCGCTCATGAAACTGACGGGAAGGAATACCGCAATGATGGTGAACGAAGTCGCGACCACGGCGAGTCCGATTTCATCCGCCGCATCGAGCGCCGCCTGGAAACCGCTCTTGCCCATGCGCATATGCCTGACGATGTTTTCGATTTCCACGATGGCATCGTCCACCAGCACGCCGGCAACCAGGGAAAGGCCCAACAGCGTGATGGTGTTGAGCGTAAAACCCATGAATTGCATGAAGGCGAACGTCGGGATCGCCGACAGCGGTATCGCCAAGGCGGAAATCAGGGTCGCGCGCCAGCTGCGCAGGAAGAACCAAACCACGACCACGGCCAATATCGAGCCTTCTACCAGCGCCTCCAGCGATGAGTGATAGGTCGCAATGGTGTGCTCGACGGTCGTGAATATGGTCTGCAGGTGCAGCGCAGGATTCTCGACCAAAATTTTATCGAGTTCGACTTGCACAGCCTTTGCCGTACTCACGTCCGAGGCACCTCTGGCTTTGAACACCCCGAACGCCGTCGCGGAGCGGCCATTGAGACGCGCGATGCCGCGAATCTCCGCAATGCCGTCGCGTACTTCCGCAATTTCGCGCAACCGCACGAACTTGCCGCCGGCAACGATGATCTGGGTATCGCCAAGCTGCCCGGCGGTCTTGGCGCCGCCCAAGACGCGAATGGCCTGCTCGCCCCCACCGACCTGCGCGCGGCCGCCGGCGGCGTCCATGTTGAGCTGGCGCAGCTGATCGTTGACCTGCACCGCCGTGAGCCCCATCGCCTGCAAGCGGCCCGGATCGAGTTCAACGCGAATTTCGCGGTCCACGCCGCCGATTCGCTGCACCTGCGCGACACCGCTGATCGCCAGCAATCGCTTGGTGATGGTGTTGTCGATGGCCCAGCTGAGTTGTTCGGGCGTCATGCTGGTGGTACTGAGTGCGTAGTAGATGAATGCACCACCATCCACGTCTTGGCGCGACACCTGCGGCTCCAAGATTCCCTGAGGCAGGTCGCTGCGAACCTTGGCAACGGCATCGCGCACATCCGTGACGGCGCGATCGATGGGCGTGCCGATCTGGAACTCGATTCCGATGTGGACACTGCCCTCCGTAATAAAGGTGACGATGTGACGCACCGCACCGATGCTCGAGATCGAGCCTTCGACTCTCTGCGCGATCTGCGTCTCCATCTCGGTGGGTGCGGCGCCCGGCTCGGTGATATCGACATTCACTGCGGGAAAGGACACATCCGGATTGAGGTTGATCGGCAAGCGGATGAAGGCGACCACGCCCATGAAGAACAGCACGACGAACAGGACGATGGGTGTCACCGGATGGCGGATCGCCCATGCCGAGATATTTCTCATGACTTACCCGCAAGGATGAGCAGGGGTTTCACCACTTCGCCTTCCGTCAGGAAGGCGCCGGCTGTCGCGATCACTTGGTCTGAGCCTGCCACGCCCTCAGCGATGGTCACGCCGCTTTGCACGATGCCGGATACGCGAACCGCGCGGCGCTCGACTTTATTCTGTTTATTGACGATGAGGACGTAACTGCCCCGATCGTCGGTCAGCACCGCGGTTTGCGGCAGCACGGCACGCTCGGCGTTGCTGACGGTGACTTCGGCGCGCGCAAACGCACCCGGCCGCAGGTTCGGATCCGGCAACAGATCGATTCGAGCCATGCCTAAGCGGGTCGCCGGGTCGATTACGGCGCCGAGCAGGCGGATGGTGCCCGGATAGGTCTTGGACGTACCCGTGAGGCGCACATTGACCAGCTGCCCCACGCTGAGCAGCGGCAGATCCTGTTCGGCCACCTGCCCCTTCATTTCAACCTGGCCGCCCTTCGACAGGCGGAACAGGGCTTCTCCGCCCGGCAGCGCCGTCTGCCCCACTTCCACATTGCGGGTGAGGATGATGCCATCCTCGGGCGCGCGAATATCCGCACGCGCGAGACGTGCCTTGGCCTCGTTCAGTTGTGCCTCGGCAAATTTGACCTTGGCCGCCGCCGTGAGACTGGTCGATTTTCGGCGCCCGGTTTCTTCAACGGACAGGGCTCCGGAAGCCCCTACAGCCTGGGCACGACGATACTCGGCGTCGGCGAGTTCGGCTTCGGCGCGCGCTTGCTCGAGGGCCGCCTCCAGATTGGCCACCTGGGGCTCCAGTATCGACACGTTGAGGCGTGCCAGGACCTGGCCGCGCTTCACATGATCGCCGGCTTCAACCAGGATGGAGGCAACGCGACCGGCCGCGTCTTCGACCCCGATGGGCATGTCGTAACGCGCACCAATGGTGCCGATGATGCTGACCGTCGTCGGCACCTTGCTGATGCCTATTTCTGTGACCGACACGGTCGGCACCGGCCTATTGGCAACCGCGGGGGTGACGGCCAAAACTTTGGTCAGGCGCACGGCCAAAAAAGCCACCAAAGCAACGGCGGCAACCGCAAATACCCAGACTCCGGCGCGTCCCGTAATCCAGGACCCCAGGGTCGCGCGATGTTCAGTCGTCGGTAAATTCTCAGTCGGTGTCATGGTCATAGCACTACATCCCAGGGATAACTTCCATTGTTCAGGATGAATCCAGCCAGATGATTCATCTCTTCGTCCTCATTGCGCTCGGCCCGGCGAATGTTATTGGCCATGCGCTAATACCCGCCGGCCCATGCAAAAGTTGCGGCATTAACGTAAATATTTTGAGCGCCGACAAGGCTATATACAGCCGCAATAGCTCGTTGGTTCCCTCGAAAATCGTGAGAATGAGGTAATCCCGTGTGATTTGCTCATAGGGGCAGTCGCGCATGAAGCCGCTGCCGGCCGCGATCTGTAAGGCCCCGTAGGCGCTGCGCTGCAACGCTTCGCTAGCAAACACCTTACTGATCGCAGCTTCCACCGAGTAGTCCTCACTCCCGGAATCAATATGGTTCGCAACCATCCGTGCAACGAGATTTTTGGCGACGCTCATCGCTATACCTAGTCGGCAACGCGATCGATGACGAGATCGAGCGCGCCGTCGTGGCCGACGTCGTAGGCAAGTTCGCCGTACAGATCCCCCGCCGCCGGAGTCGGCTGTCCGCTGAATGACACGCGGGCGGTAATGGAAACCCGGCGCCCACTCACCAGCACGCGGCCGGGCATCATGGAGTCCGCAGCCGACAGGTGCACCTGGGTGCCGATGGCGGTGCTCGTCAGGCGTTTTGCCGCCAGCGGCGGCCCAGCGCTTCCGGGCTCTCGAGCAAATACGAACAATGGGGCCTCCGGTTTCAGGCGCGATTTCAAAGCGGGCGCGATACGTATATTGACAGTGACCTGCGCCGGTGCCGACCCCTCGGCACTCGCGCTCGTCCCCGCGGGCGACGCATTCGTCCCTGATTGCTCCGCAGGTCCCAATTCGGCGATTCGCGCATCCAGCATTTGAACGATTTGCGGCGGCGGATGCAGATCTTTCAGCGCCTGCCAGCGGCTGCGAGCGAGCGAGCGATCGCCCCGAGTCGCGGCGGCAAACCCGCCGTACAACAATGCCTTCGGATTGTCCGGCGTCAAGCTCAGCGCATCTTCGAACAGTTGTGAAGCGGGCGGGGTAATCTCTCCCCCGGCGCGCAGCGCCATGGCCTCGCCCAACCCCAAGTCGGCCTCCGCGCTCTTGGCGTCCAGGTGATGAGCGTGATCGTACGCGCTGACTGCATCGTCCAAGCGTTGCAGCGCGATATACGAGCGTCCCAACATCAGCCAGCCCGCCAGGTCGTTGGGATCATCGCGAAGATGCTGCTCGAGCTTCGCGACCATGGCGATGACGTCGGGAGCAACGGCTGCCTGCGCTTGCGCCGGCGCATGCCAATCCCAATTCGACCACAGCGGGTACAGTCCCGCGGCGGCGCCCGCGACAATGAGCGCCGCCAGCGCACCCACGAGACGGGTCTTTCCATCGCGCATCAGCGGTACGGCTACGACAGTCGCGGCGATCGCAGCCATGAGAGCCGCGACGACAAGGAAGGCGTTCATTCGTCCAGCGGCATGCGCGAACGTTGTCGGACGACGCGGTAAATGATGGCCGCGCCCAATAGCAGCATGAAGAAGGGAGCTCCCCAAATCAGCGCGGTCTTGGGGCTGAGCGGCGGCGCGAAGCGCACGAACTCCCCGTAGCGGTCCGTCATGAAGCTGAAAATCGCGTCATCGCTTTTTCCGGCAACGAGCATTTCGCGAACCTGGCGGCGAAGATCCCGCGCCAGATCGGCATTGGAATCAGCGATCGACTCGTTTTGGCACTGCAGACAGCGAAGCTCCTTGGCGATGCGCTCGAAACGCACCTGCAGCTGCGGATTTTGCAGCTGACTGTGGTCGTCCAAGTCAGCAGCCGGCGTCTCGGCGCAAGCATCGCCAAAACCCGCAAGTCCCACAGTCACGGCCAGTGCCAGTGCCAGTAACAGGGCGGGAGATCCGCGGCTCATGCGCCGCCCTTCGCTGCGGCGGCAATGCGCGGCAGGAATTCCTTTTCCCACACTTCCTGAGTCATGCCTGAGATGTGCTTGAAAATCACATTGCCTTGACGGTCGACCAAGAAGGTTTCCGGCGCGGCGTAAACTCCGAAGTCGATGGCTGTACGGCCCTCTTTGTCAAAGGCAACCTGGCTGTAGGGATTACCGAGTCTTTCCAGCCATTGTTTCGCCTTTTCGCGTTCATCCAGACCATGATCAACGGACCAGTCGATTCCAATGATCGGTACCACATGCTGTTGAGAGATCGCGAGCAACGCCTCGTGCTCCACGCGGCATTCGGCGCACCAGGTGCCCCACACATTCACTACATAGACCTGCCCTTTGAGCGCAGCATTGCTGACTACGCCTAACGGATCGATCACATTGCTCAGCGTAAATTCAGGCGCAGGCTTGCCGATCAGCGGCGAAGGCAATGCATGGATATCACGGTTGGGATTCAGCCCAAACGCGAACAGCACGACGAGCGCGACAAAAGCCGCAAATGGCAGCAGGAACTTCCACATCAGGCTGAGCCCAGTTCCGCGCGCGGATCGGGCGGCGAGACGACGCCGGCTGCGGCAACCGGAACCTTGAGCCGGTAGCGACGATCGGTCGCCGCAATCAAGCCGCCGAGCGCCATGACGATGGCACCGAGCCAGATGTAGCGCACCAGCGGCTTATACTGAATGCGCATGCTCCAGGCACCCGCGCCCAACGAGTCGCCCATGGCGACGAACAAATCGCGCGCCCAATTCACCGAAATCGCCGCCTTGCTGTTGTTGGTCCGCTGCACCCAGAAATGGCGCTTTTGCGGCAACAGCGTGGTCACGGGCTTGCCGCCGCGAGTCACTTCGATCAAGCCTTGCACGGCGTCGTAATTCGGCCCACGCACATCCGTGGCGTTCACGAACTTGAAATCGTAGCCGGCGATGGCAAAGCTGCCGCCCGGTTTCATGGCCACGTCCTTCTCGACCTTGTAGCTTTCGACGCCGCTGGCGCCGATCGCGAACATGCCCACTCCTAGGTGGGCAATGGACATCCCGAGCAGCGCCGCGGTGAGCGTTTGCTTCTGGCGCAGCCGCCGCAGCGGCTCGAGCACGGCGGAGAAGATGATCCAGAAGCCGAAGCTGAAGCCGATGAGGCCCACCGGGTGGAACTCTTTGAACACCAAGCCCTGAATCGCGATCGACAACAGGACCGCCGCACCCAGCAGCCACCACAACGGTTTCGCCGTGACGGTAAGCTTGCCGCGGCGCCATGCCGAATGCATGCCGATGGCCAGAAACACCATCAGCGGGAGGACGGGAACCAAGAACATCAGTGCGAACACCGGTGGTCCCACGGAGATCTTGCCTATTCCGAGGACCTCATAGAGCAGCGGCGAGAGCGTGCCCCACAGGACCAGCGCCGCTACGCTCACCAGAACGACATTGTTCACCAACAGAAAAAATTCGCGTGAAAATAATTCGAATCCACCCGGCGCATACAGCTTCGGTGCCCGCCACGCATACAGGGTGAGTGAACCGCCGATGGTCAGCACCAGGAACGCGAGGATATAAAGGCCTCGCGTCGGGTCGGTGGCGAAGGAATGCACCGACACCAAGACGCCGGAGCGCACCAGGAAGGTCCCCACCAGGCTCAAGGAGAAGGCGAATATGGCCAGCAGCAGCGTCCAGCTCTTGAAGATGCCGCGCTTCTCCGTGACGCTCAAAGAATGAATCAAGGCCGTTCCGACCAGCCAAGGCATGAAGGAGGCGTTCTCGACCGGATCCCAAAACCACCACCCGCCCCAACCTAATTCGTAGTAAGCCCACCAACTGCCGAGCGCAATGCCGATGGTTTGAAACAACCACGCGAAAATGGTCCAAGGCCGCGTCCATTTGGCCCAGGTCTGATCGAGCCTTCCTTCCAGCATGGCAGCGCAAGCGAACGCGAAAGCCACCGAGAATCCGACGTATCCCGTGTAGAGCATCGGCGGGTGAATGGCGAGCGCAAAGTCCTGCAGCACGGGATTCAAGTCAGCGCCATCCGGGGCGGCGGGAATCAGGCGCAGGAAAGGGCTCGAGGTCCACAAGGTAAACAACATGAACCCCGAACTGATGAGGCCCATCACGCCGAGCACGCGGCTGGAAAAGCTCATTGGCAGCCCACGGCTGAAGGCCGCGACGGCGACGCTCCAGATCGAGAGAATCAAGATCCACAGCAGCAGCGAGCCCTCGTGCGCGCCCCACAGCGCGGCAACCTTGTAGAACAGCGGCAATTGCGAATTCGAATTGCGCGCCACATACAGCACCGAGAAATCATTGTTCACGAAGCAATAGACCAGGCAGGAAAATGCCATGGCGACGAACACGAATTGCCCCGTCACCGCAGGCCGCGCCACCCCCATCCAAATCGGCTTACCGCGCCACGCGCCCATGAGCCCGAAGAACGCTTGCGACATGCTCAAGATGAACGCCAGAATGAGCGCGAAAATTCCTAGTTCAGCTGCCATGGCAATACTCTCTCGCGTTGCTAGGTGGTCGGCCCACGGGGTGCAGCACTTGCTGCCTGCTTGTTCTTCAGCGAGGCGGCAACCTCAGGAGGCATGTACTTCTCGTCATGCTTGGCCAGTACCTCGTCAGCGACGAAAGCGCCGCCGGCATTCATCGTGCCGTGCGCGATGATGCCCTGGCCCTCACGAAACAAGTCGGGCAGTACGCCGCTGTATTCCACGGACACTTGATGGGCGAAATCGGTCAGCACGAAGCGAACCTGAAGATCGCCGGGACTGCGCTCCACGCTGCCTTTCACGACCATGCCGCCGATGCGAAAGCGCTTCGCGAGCGGCGCCTTGCCCTCGACGACCTGGCTGGGATCGAAATAGAACATGATGTTTTCGCGTGACGCCATGACCGCGAGCGACACCGATGCGGCAACGCCGCCGAGGATGCCGAGCACGACGAACAAGCGTTTGCGCCGCGGCGTCATCGCGCCGCACTCGAGGCCATCGCCAGCGCCCGGGCGGCTCGAACCTTTGCCGCGGCCACATAGCGGCGCGCCGCCCACCAGTTCCAGGCCAGCACCGCGCCGGCAATTCCATAACATGGCCATACATAGCGCGCGTAGCCGCCCATGGACCAAAAGTCGTTTGTCATGATTTGATTGCCTCCCGCACCCAGCTCGCCTGGCGCTCCCGATTGAGCACTTCGGCTTGCAGGCGCATACACAGCACCGCCCCGTAAAACAGCATGAATCCCAGCCACATCGACAGCAGTGGCCAAAGCATGCTGCCCGGCATCTTGGGCGCGCCTAGTCTAACAATCGTCGCGCCCTGATGCAGCGAGTTCCACCAAACGACGGAGAAATGGACGATGGGCACATTCACCACCCCGACAACGGCCAGCAACGCCGCGGCGCGATCGCCGCGCAGCGGGTCCTCGAATGCCGAACGCAGCGACATCACGCCCACATACAGAAACAACAAGATGAGTTCCGAGGTCAGGCGTGGGTCCCAGGCCCAGTACGTGCCCCACATGGGCTTACCCCACAGCGATCCGGTAATGAGCGCCAAAATGGCGAATGAAGCCCCGATGGGCGCGGAGGCTGCGGCGACGGCATGCCCCACTTTAATGCGCCAAATCAGCGCGATGCCGCTCGCCACGGCCATGACCGTATATGCGGTCAAGGACAGAATCGCTCCCGGCACGTGCACATAGATCATGCGAAACGCTTCCCCCTGCTGGTAGTCGGGAGGCGCCAAGCCTAAACCGGCAATGAGCCCGTAACCGATGGCCAGCGCGGCTAAGCCCAGGAGCCAAGGCACGAACGCAGCCGCAACCCCATAGACATAGGGCGGCGATGCGAGTTTATAGAACCAAGTCCACATGATTGCTCAACCGTTATTCCAGCGTAATGCGCAATGCCGCCGTTGCCGCCCACGGCGCCAGGGTGCAGGTGAACACGCACAATGCCGCCAAAAAATACACGGCTCCCGCCGTGCTCGCTTCTGAAATCGCACGGTCCGTCGCCGCGGCGCCAAAAATCAACAGCGGCGTCGCCAGCGGCAGAACGATCAATGAAAGCAGCACATTGCCGCGGCGCAGACCGATGGTGAGGCCGGCGCCAATGGCCCCGAGCCAACTCAAGGTGAGCGTGCCCAAGGCCAGACTCAGCATCATTGTCGCAAATGCACTCGTGGGAATACCCAGCGCAGTCGCCACAACGGGCGAAACGATGACCAGGGCCAGCCCGGTGACCAGCCAATGCGCACAGGTTTTTGCCACCACGATGAGAGTTAGACCCTGCCCGCTCAAGGCAAGTTGCTCCAAAGTACCGTCATCCGCGTCGCTTTTGAATAAGGAATCCAGCGACAGCAGCGACGATAACAGCGCCGCCACCCAAAGCACACCCGGCGCGATATCCCGCAGCGCCGACAATTGCAGGCTCAATCCCAGCGGGAACAGGGTCGTGACGATGAGGAAGAACACCAGCGGCTGGAATAGTTGCTCGGGCCGCCGGAAACTGAGGCACAGCTCCCGGTGAATCACCAGAAAAAACGCCTCCCAGGCGCCGACCGTCACGAGTTGAGCTCCAAGCGCCGCACCGGGCAGCGCAGCGCCAGATCGCGATGTGCGACGACGAGAGCCAAGCCCCCCTCCGCCACGTGAGCTTGCAGCAATTCCGACACCATCTCCGAACCCGCGGCGTCCAGATTGGCATAGGGTTCATCGAGCAGCCAGACGGAAGCGCGCATGGCGAGGACTCGCGCCAAGCTCACCCGGCGACGCTGACCGGCGGACAAGACGCGGGCCGGCAACTCCGCGCAGGCGGCGACGCCCGCGCGATCGAGAGCGGCGCGCAGTTCCGCGGCCGTGGTACGGCGCTTCAATCCCACGGAAAAATGCAGGTTTTCCAATGCCGTCAAATCGCCCTTGAGTGCGGGTTCATGTGCGGCGTAGGCTAGTGCCGCTTGGTATTCGGTCCGCTGTGTCACGATCGATTGCCCGCGCCAGCTGACAGAACCCTGTTCCGGGCGCAGCAAGCCGCTCATGACCCGCAGCAGCGTGGTCTTTCCCGTGCCGTTTGGCCCGGAAACATGCAGCAGATCGCGAGGGTGAACTTCGATGCTGACGCCTTGCAACACATGTCGATCACCGCGCCACACGTGGACCTTGTCGACTTTGAGACCGTCTAGGGCATTACTCATACAGCGGCGAGCTTAGCGAAATCAAAGGGTTGAAGCCACCTATTCACTCATTTTTTATGATCAGAGCGCCTTTTCGGGGCGTGCGAAGGTCCGCAAATTATCGCAGTGCATCCCAACCAAACGTCCGCGCAGTGGTACTTACGAGGGTACTTTCGGCTGCGCGAATCGAACTGGAGGGTAGATTGTCCGAAAATCCGCAGCTACATCGCCTGCCGTTGGTAACGCTTTACTTGACCGAGCGCTGCAACTCGCGCTGCGTCACCTGCGACTACTGGCGGCATGGTCGCGCCGACATGAGCTTTGACGCCATCAAACGGATGCTGCCGAGCCTTGAGCGTCTCGGCACGCAGGTTGCGCTGCTCTCGGGCGGTGAGCCCCTGCTCAATCCGGATTGGGCACCAATCGCGGAACTGCTGCGCGATCAGGGCCTAAAGGTGTGGCTGCTGACATCCGGCTTATCCCTGGCGAAGCACGCCCGGCGCGCCGGCACGTTGTTCCAAGCCATCACCGTGTCATTGGACGGCACCGATCGGGAAACTTACCAGGCGATTCGCGGCTTGGATGCGCTGGACAACGTCTGCGACGGCATCCGCGCGGCCGCAGCGCATGGTGTTGCCCCAAGCGTGCGGGTCACTGTGCAACGTGCCAACTTCCGGCAACTGCCGAAGTTTGTCGCCCTGGCGAAAGAGCTTGGCGCCCGCCGGATTTCCTTTCTGGCCGTGGACGTCGCGAATCCGCACGCCTTTGGGCGCACGGACGACTTCACGAGCGATCTTGCGCTGCTGCCTGAGGACTTGCCGGTGTTTGACCGGGTGCTGCGCACCCTGGAACTCGAGCACGCGGAGGAATTTCGATCCGGTTTCATCGCGGAGAGTCCGAAAAAGCTGCGGCGGATTTGGGAGTACTTCGCCGCCATCCGCGGGCTCGGCGCGTATCCACCGGTACGATGCAATGCACCGGAGTTCTCCGCCGTGATTGGCGCGACCGGCCGCGTACAGCCGTGCTTTTTCATATCGGGACCCGCCGGCATTGCGGCGGTGAGCAGCGGGATCGAGGATTTGCCGGCGGCGTTGAACAGCCGTCCCATGGCGGCCCTGCGCTCCAGCATCCGCGCCGGCGCGCGCGCTGAATGCAAGACCTGTGTGTGTTCGATGTGGCGGGAGACGAATCACATCGAGAGCGCGGCGATACTCGGATGAATGTCGTCGCTGAAACGCTCGCGGCCTACGAACGCTGGGCGCCGCTCTATCCACCCGTGCCGCACAACCCGCTGATGCGCGCGGAACAACAAGCCATGCTGGAACACTGGCCCAAGGTCGCCGGTTTGCGCGCTCTCGATCTCGCCTGCGGTAGCGGACGATATTCGCGATTGCTGGCCGATGCGAATGCCGCTGATGTAGTCGCCCTGGATTTCTGCGTGCCGATGCTGATGCAGGTACCGATCGGCAGCAGGGTCTGCGCCAGCATGATGCACCTGCCCTTTGCGGCCGGCACTTTCGACGTCGTCATATCCGGCCTTGCGCTGGGTCATGCCGCCGACGTATACCCATGGATGGCGGAGATTGCCAGAGTCATGCGCAAGGGCGGCACGTTGTTATATTCGGATTTCCACCCGGAGGCCGCGCGTGCGGGACTGACGCGGTCATTCAAGGATCAAGATGAGCAGAGCTGTTCGGTTCCGCACCGCAACTTTCCGGTAGCGGCGCAGCTCGACGCGGCAAGCGCCGCGGGTTTACGCGTGGAAGCCGTGCACGAAGTGCGCGTGGGCATCGAACTGCGCGAAGCGTTTGCGAAGTCAGAGGATTTCTACCGACAATGGAACGGGCTGCCGATCGTGTTGGTGGTGCGGGCGAACAAGTGAATATCACCTTCATCAACGCTCAGGTGAGTCGCGGCAACATCGGCAGTCTGCGCGTTGCAGGATCGCGGATTGCCGCTGTGGGTGTACCTGCGGAACCCGACGATTTGGTGCTTGACCTTAAGGGCGATCGGCTGCTGCCGGGACTCATCAACGCACACGATCATCTGCAGCTCAACCACCTCCCCGCCCATCGATCACCGCAGTACTACCAGCATGCGCGCGATTGGATTTCGGAGGTCGATCTGCGGCGCCGATCGGATCCGCAATTCGCGGCGGGCGTTTCGGTGGCGCGCGATGAACGGCTGCTGCTCGGCGGCGTCAAGAACATGCTGAGCGGCGTAACCACGGTCGCGCATCATGATCCGCTGTACCCTTTCCTGGCTCACAGCGACTTTCCCGTATCGGTGGTGCGCAATTATGGATGGTCCCACTCGCTCTACATCGACGGCGAGGAGAAGGTGGCCGCCTCCTGCCGATCGACACCTTCCAAGTGGCCGTGGATCGTGCACGCCGCCGAGGGCTTGAACGATGAAGCAGCCCAGGAGTTCGTGCGGCTCGATGCGCTCGGCTGCCTCAAATCGAACACCTTGCTGGTGCACGGCATCGCGCTCGATCAATCGCAGCGCACGCACCTGCAGAGCGCGGGAGCGGGGTTGATATGGTGTCCCTCCTCGAACCTGCGCCTGTTCGGCAGAACGGCCGAAGTGCGCGAACTCATCGCACACCATCGGGTGGCATTGGGTACCGACTCGCGCTTGAGCGGCGCGCGCGACCTGCTCGATGAGCTGCGCCTTGCCGGCGAACTCTCCGGCTTGGACGAGGAATCCTTGGAGGGCCTGGTGACACACGTCAGCGCCGATCTTCTGCGCCTGCCCGACCGCGGCTCGCTGCGCCCCGGCCTGCGAGCCGATTTGCTGGTGCTGCCCGCCGGCACTGCGCTTGCGGACGCGACACGGGCCGACGTCAGAATGGTCATGATCGATGGGATCGCCCGCTACGGTGATGCAGATTGCGCGCCGCGCACGGCGCCCCAGGGCGAGTGGGCGAATGTCCTGGTCGACGGCACACCTAAAATGCTCGACTTGCGCATCGCCAAACTGCTGGCGATGGCGCGGGCAACCGAGGCGGGTTTGGAGATTGCGCGTGCGGCCGGGAGAGCGGCATGAGCCTCAAGCGACTCAAAGTCGTGCTCTACAATCCGCAGGCGGTATTCTTCACCATGCCGTTGGCGTTGCTCGCGATCGGCTCTGAACTCGATCCCGACATCTATGAAGTCGTGACCATCGATGCCAGGCTGGACCCGGATGCGGAGAATACGGTGCTGTCGCACCTGCCTGACGCGCTTTGCCTCGGCATTACCGTGCTGACGGGCGCGCCGATTTCAGACGCGCTCTTGATTTCACGCGCGGCAAAAAGTGCGCGTCCTGAGCTGCCCGTGGTTTGGGGAGGCTGGCATCCTTCCATGTTCGCCAAGGAATGCTTGATCGAGCCGTCCGTCGACGTGACCGTGCGCGGACAGGGTGAAGAGACCTTCGCTGAGATCGTGCAGCGGCTGGCCGGGGGCAAATCGCTACTGGGATGCGCGGGCTGTACGATCAGGCTGCCGGACGGCACGATCCATGAGAATCCGGCCCGCGATTTGGCGCAAGTGGACAAATTCCGCGCGCATGACTATGGATTGATTCCCGTCGAGCGCTATTTCGAGCTCAAAGGCAAACGCCAGCTCGATTTCATTTCGTCGCAGGGATGCAATTTTCGCTGCGCTTTCTGTTCCGATCCCTTTGTCTACGGCCGCAAGTGGGTCGGGCTCGAGCCGGTGCGCATGGCGATGCGCCTGAAGGAATTGTGGGATCGTTATCATTTCGACGACGTCAATTTTCAAGATGAGACTTTTTTCACCAAGGCCGGCCGCGTCGAGGCCATGGCCGACCGCATTGTCGAGTCCGGCATGAAGATCACCTGGGCCGCGACCATGCGCGCGGACCAGGGAATCAGGCTCCCGGACCACGTCTGGGTGCGATGCAAGCAGTCGGGGCTTCGCCGGCTGCTGGTCGGTGTCGAATCCGGCTCCAACGAGGTCTTGAAGCGTATCCGCAAGGACATCAAGATCGAGCAGGTGTACGAGGTCGCGGCAAAAATGTTGAAATTCGGCATCGCGGGCCACTTCCCCTTCATCGTCGGATTCCCGGACGAGACCGACGCGCACATCCAGGCAACCTTGGACTGTGCCAAGCGGCTGCGCTCGATGAGCCCGGATTTTCTGACGCCGATCTATTATTTCAAACCCTATCCGGGCAGCGCGCTCGTGATCGAAGCGGTTGCCCGCGGATTTCGCTTACCCGAGACACTCGAGGCATGGGCGCAATTCGACTATGTGGCCGGTGAACCGGGCCCCTGGGTATCGCCGGAAAAGTTCGAACTCATTGAGCGTTTCAAATTCTTTCACGAGCTCGCCTGGAAACGGGTATCCCGGGGCAAACGCTTCTTGCAGCAGCTTGCGCGCTACCGCTGCGACAGGGATAACTATCGCTGGCCGGTCGAGATGCTGTTCACCCGCTGGCTGGTACCCGAGCAGAAATTGTCATGACCGCACTGAAGCACGTTTTGTTGATCAATCCCACGATTACTTCGAGGCGCAGTGCGCGCTTTCCGCTGGCGGTCTTGAACCTTTCGGCCTCGCTCGACGGAAGCTACCGCTCCAGCATCATCGATGGAAACATCGACCGCGATTTCGTGGCCACCACGTCGAGGACGATCGCCGGCGGCGGCGTCGATGCCATCGGCATCAGCGTCATGGGCGGACCGCAGCTCCGCAGCGCGATTCTCGTATCGCGCGCCATCCGTGCGAGGTATCCGCGGATACCGATTATCTGGGGTGGCCATTTTCCGAGCATCTGCGCGGAGCCGGCGCTCAATACGCCCTACCTGGACTATGCCATCCGCGGTCAGGGAGAGGAGACGTTGCGCGAAGTGCTCGATGCCATTTTCAACGGCGGCGGGTTTGCTTCAATCGCCGGTCTTTCGTGGCGCTCGGGCGATCAGGTCGTTCACAACAAAACTCGCGCGTTTTCCGCAGCCAGCCTCACGCGAACGCTGCCCTATGAGCGCGCGGGGGACCCGCGACACTATTTGGCCAGGACCTTTCTTGGCCGCCGCACGACCGGTTATCAAGCCGCCCTGGGTTGCCGATTCCGCTGCACCTTTTGCGGTGTGGCGTCGATGTTTCGCGGCAAGACCGCCCTACCCGCGGCGGCGCGGCTGGATCAGGACCTGCACTACTTGACCGGGCAACTGGGCGTCGATGCCGTGCAGTTCTTCGATCACAACTTCTTTGACCGCGAGCAGGACACGGCGCCGCTGCTCGAAGTGTTGGCAAAGCATCAACTGCCGTGGTGGTGCTTTGCCCGATCCGATGCGCTGCTCAATTTGTCTGAACAGTCCTGGGCGCTGGTACGCAAGAGCCGCCTGCGCATGGCGTACATCGGTGCGGAATCCCCCAGCGATTGGCTGCTGCATGATGTGCGCAAGGGAACCAGGACCGATCAAACCTTGGAGGCGGTGGAGAAATGCCGCAGCAACGGCGTGATACCGGAATTGTCATTCATGTTGGCGCCGCCGCATGATCCGGAGGGAGAAACCGAGAAGACCTTCGATTTCATCCGCCACATCAAACGCATTCATCCGAAAACCGAGATCATGCTGTACGTCTACGCGCCGCTGCCGCCGGCGCCGGGCGCAAAGAACCCGCAGGTCGAACGCGCCGTCAGCAACCTGCGCGACAGCGACGGCGCGCCACTGATATTCCCCACCACCGCCGACGGCTGGGCGGAGCCGCAGTGGCTGTCCTACTGGTGCCACACCGACGTACCGTGGCTCACGCCGCGCATGCGTGCGCGAATCCGCGATTTCACCACCGTTTTGGGCTGCCGGTTCCCAACCATCACCGACGTCCGCTCGCCGTATTGGGGCAAGTCCGCGCTGCGCGCGCTTGCGTCATGGCGGTATCGCTTTCAGCGCTACGAAAGTCCGTGGGAACTGGATTTCTCCAAACGGTTCATCAAATTGTGGGATCCACGGGTGTCGGGGCTATGAGCTTGCTGCTGGACATTTGGAGCGTCCTCACACCGCCGCAAAGGCGATGGGTTCTGTGGACGCAAGCGTTGTCGATTCTGATGGCGTTTTCAACCTTGATCGGAATCGCATCGATCGGTCCATTTTTTTCCGTCTTGGGCGATCCTCAATTGATCGATCGCTCGGAGCCCCTGAAGTGGCTATTTGTGAATTTTGGATTCTCGAGCACCCGCAGTTTCGAGATCGCGCTGGGAGTGGCATTCATGGCCGCGGTGTTCATAGCGAACATGATCAACATCGCCGGCGCCTTCCTCATGACCCGACTGTCGTATCGAATCAGCGCCGAAATGCAGTCCGCGCTTCTGGATGAATACCTCAATCGCTCCTATATTTTTCATACCAAGGTCAACAGCGCCGTTCTTTGCAACAACATAATTCATGAGACCAATCGCGTGACTAATGACGTGTTGCAAAGCGCTCTTCCTCTAATGACAAACATCGTCACCGGGACGCTCATAATTCTGTCCGTGGTGCTGCTCAATCCTGCCATGGGCGCATTGATAATCGTCTCACTCGGAGGAGGATACGCTCTCATCTATCTTGCAGTCCGCGATTGGTTGTCAAAGTCAGGCGAGATTCAGTCCCATTTGCTCATCGAGCAAGCCAAGACTATTAACGAGAGTTTCGGCGCGATCAAGCAAATTCTTGTTTTGCGCATTCAGAATTTCTTTCGCGACAAATTTGAGACGACAAGCGTCGCACTTGCACGCGCGGCAGCGAACGGCCGGGTCATTCATCAAAGTCCAAAATACTTCATGGAATGCGTCACGGTCGGGGCGCTGGTCCTAATAGCGCTTGTCGCAAGCGGTCGCGACCATGGCATCGGCCCGCGCCTGGGGCAGCTGACCTTTGTAGGATTTGCCGCGTATCGGCTGCTGCCAATTCTGCAGCAAGCATTTGCGTCGCTCGTCAGAATTCGCTCGGAACGAGCGGGATTTGCGGCCATTGCTCCGGACCTACGCCTGGCGCGCGCCCGCAAGCATCAAAAACCTGAGGTCGATCCTTCCTGGCTGAATCGTCCCCAACGACACATCGGTCTTTGCGAAGTTGCATTTCGCTACGAGCCGGATCGACCGGCGCCGCTGGCTGGCGTCACGCTGCAAATTCCCGCGCGCTCTGCGGTCGGCATTGTCGGGCCCAATGGTTCCGGAAAAACCACTCTAGTCGATTTAATTGCGGGACTCCTTTTGCCGGACAGTGGGCAAGTAGAAGTGGATGGCATCCCACTCGACGATTCTAATCGGACTTCGTGGCAGTCGCGCATCGCCTATGTGCCGCAAAACATTTCTCTCTTGGACACAAGCATCGCGCAAAATGTCGCCATGGGCGTTTTGCCTCATGCGATCGACCGAACGCGGCTTGAGATGGCGGCGCGGCTTGCTCAGCTTGATGACTTCGTGGGCACCCTCCCCGGTGGCTACGACCACATCATCGGCGAGCACGGCATCAGACTGAGCGGCGGCCAGCGGCAGAGGCTCGCCATTGCACGCGCGTTGTACACGAGCGCGACGGTTCTGATACTTGACGAAGCGACCAATGCTTTGGATGGATTGACGGAACAGGAGCTGGTATCGACGATCATGAGACTGCGCGGACGTTACACAATAATTTTAATTGCTCACCGCCTAAGCACCGTGCGCGCCTGCGATTTCATCTTCGAGATCGATTGCGGAAGAATCCATCACGCCGGGACCTATGCTGAATTGCTTGGAAAATCCGACAGTTTTAAACGGCTAGTCCACGCTCAGTAGTTCGCATGAGCACTGAAGCACCTATTTCTAGATGATTCCGTAGAGTTCGAGGCCGGAAAAGCGCTCGAGGCCGTGCTCGGCCGCGAGTTTGCGGGCCTCGTGAAATTGCCAGGCTCGAGCATCGGGTTGGAGGAATTGCAGCCATCCCCGCTCCTCATAGGGCGTCCACCAGGCCTGCGGCATGACATCGATCTTCGCCGTCGACTCCTCGCGTAAGGTCCAATCGTACATCTGGTTCAGATCGGCGGCGGTTCGCTTTCCGGGATAGGTAACTGTTTCCATCATCTTGTACCAGGCCGCCTTGCTTTGCAGGCGGCGCTTGTTGATGAACTGCAAATGAAACAAGCCGCCGCGCTCTTTACCGGAAACCAAGAGTCCCTGGTCGTCCGCGCCATTGGGAGAACGTCGGTGCAGTTGATAGGCGCTTGAAGACTTCCAGTTCAATTCCGCCGAATCGCCGAACGCCCAGGGAATGGCACTTTGCTCGCCCCAGGGCCCGTCCCACCGGTACATCGTTGATGAGTGATACGGCGCAATCATGGGCAGAGCCGCGCACCAGCCCGGGTCCGCGCGGAGAGCCAGGGAGCGCAATTGCAGCAACAAGTTTCCTGTGGGAACCTCGTCCGCATCGACGATGACGAAATGTGTGGCGCCAAGGCGCCGACCACGCTCCAGCATCTCCTGGCGAAAGTCGCCTTCCCTCCATTCGCCATTCTCGACTCGACGCACATCGATCGGGCAGTTGGGAAATTCAGCCTGAGCATCGCGAACGATCTGCGCGGTTCGATCCGTCGAACCATGATCAGTCATTATCACCGCGTCGCAATAAGACAAGCTTACGCGGAGCGAAAGTCCGAGCACCCAGTCCTCGTTACGCGTTGCCATTAGCGCAACGAGTTTGGGCACCGGCACGGGGCGGCCTAGCGCGCGCGCGCGCCGATAGAGCCGTCTAATAATCCGCACGCTTTTGGACACTTTGCGCATGTTGCAGAAACAATCACCTTTGCGGCCAAGAAGAATTCATGATGCGGTATCAAGACTGTTAGTGCCCCCAAGAACCCACAAGGGTTGCTGCTGCTGCAGGGTTCCAAGCTATTCAAGCGCCTCGTGGAAGCGGGCCAAACCGGCGATGTCGCATTCTATCGACTCGTCTGTCGATATAAAAATAAATCAATCCGGCGATGCATATCGCGAGAAGCGGCACCACGACCCGGCTCCACCCGGCGTTTCGAGGAAAAATGCCGCCCGCAATCCAAATGACCAGAACATGGGATACATAAAGCGGATAGGAAAGTTCTCCAAGCAATCTGTCGACGCCATTGTGCTTGGTAAATTCAAACAGCTTGCTCATGCCCAAAAAAAGGATTGCCAGCAACGCTGGAGCAAACACCGATGATTGGCCCGGCACCCCCAAGCGGCCGATCACCCCGGCACCGAACACCAAGATCGCTGCAAGGCACCTGATGCTCATTGTGCCTCGCACTCCGGGTTGTCCCGGCAGCTTGCCAAGGCGGTAGGCAATCACCCCGGCCAGGAAAAACAGCAATTCAAACGGAAAGAATCGGTATGACCACGGATCCGTCCGATAGCCGAGCAGTACCGCCGCCAGAACGCGAAGCGAAAAGCTCGCGATGAAAATCCAAAGAAGAACCGCGTACCCGCGGCGAACCAGAAATGGCGCCAACAGATAGAAATACAGCTCGAGAGAAAGCGTCCAAGCCTGGGGTACAAACAACGATCGCCAAACAGGAAAATTCTCCAGCCAAGCGTTTGCGGTGAAGGCGACCTCGCCATGTGCGCCAATAGCGGCGAAATTCGAAACGTCCAGCCCCAGAAGCGTCGTTTGCGCGATCCCGAGCAATGCCAGCTGAACGCGGCTGGTGCCCGCCTTGAGCATTTGATCCCACGCATCAAACGGTTGGATTGAACCGGTCCCGGCAAGGGCGAAAACGCCTCCGGCAATCAGCGTTGCCAGCAACACGGTGCAGTAAGACGGGAAAATTCTCAATGCGCGGCTCTTCCAAAAATCAAGAGGTGTGGTTTTAGCCGGCAGATATTTTTCGTTCAGCACCATCGCCATGTAAAACCCGGAAATGATAAAGAACAATTGAACTGCCGTATCCCCGTCTATCGGATTGCGCCCAAGTATCTTCGCGTGGATATTCAACACTGAGAGAGCCAAGATGAGCCTCAACAGCCCCATTGCAGCTCCATCAACTGGAGGGCGAAAGGCGCGCGCCAAGCGCCGCCAGCATGTGTCCGGCAAAGCGTAATGGCCAAAATGCGTCGTATCGTATCCCTGCTCTGGCATAGAAAACGAGCAGTCTCCAGCGTCGATTTCGTGCGGAGCGAATTGCCATCTGCAGCGTTTCCCGGGTTCGGGTTCGCGTCAAGAGGCTCCGCGCGCGCTTCGACAAGGCGGGCTTGCGTAGATAATCGGCCGTCATTCTATTGTGCTCGCTCACGATGGTCTGCCATATTTCCTCGTTGCCGCCGAATGTCATCGAACCCGGATGAATCCGATATCGATAGACCAACCTCGATATCTGCCCGCACCGCAAGCCGCTGCAGGCCAATCGCAGCATGAATTCGCGGTCGCCCGCCACCCTGTATGACGCGTCGAAAACGCCAATCTGGGCAAATACCGCTGCCCGAAAAAACCACGCGTTCATCGAAGGATTGCCCAGGGTGGCGTGATGAAGCAAATCCTCTCCAGCACCGGTAAATCGGGCGACCTCCTCTGCCCCAGCGTTCGATGCGCCTCGAAAAGATACGGCATCGCCCGACAGTGCCATGGCATCATTTTCCGAAAAATAATCGCCGACAGTCGAAAGCGCGCCGCGGGCGTAGCAATCGTCGGAATTCAGGATTCCGATAATCTCACCCTTGGCGGTTTCAAGGGCCCTGTTCAGCGCGCTGTAAACACCTTCATCGGGTCCAGCCAGAATCTTCAAATGCGGGTAGCGGCTCAGGATCTCCAAAGTTCCGTCTGTCGAGCCGCCATCCGCCACAATGTGTTCAACGTTCGCGTAACGCTGTTCCGCCACACTCTCGATTGCCTCACCAATGTAGCGCGCGCTGTTCAAACAGGGAGTAATTACGGTGATCGTCGGCGCAGTGATTGAAGCGTTCATTTGCTTGAATGCCCATGCCGTAATGCCGCGACCGCATTTGCGATGCAGCGGCGAATTACTCCCCTAAATGCGCCCCACCACCAGTGCGGATAGCGCCAGGAAAAGGACAACGCACGGCCCAATGTAGTCCATGCGGTGCGATATTCGCCCTTGTCTGCCTGCGCTCGGGCGAGATTCAACGACTCGTCCGCCTGCATGCGCACACAGTACGCGCGCAATCCTGGATCGTCCGTCGTAGCCGCCATTTTTTGATACAAGCGAAACCATCCAGCGTGATTGGCAGTCCGGTCGCTGCTGTAATGCTCGCCATGGACTCGCACTGAACAAAGCGGCTCCCGCACCACCACAACTTCGCCTTTAAGGGCCAAGCGGAGGCAAAGATCATGAAACTCTCCGAACAGCTGCTGTTCATCAAAGCCGCCCACTTCCTCGAACAAAGACCGCTCCGTCACCACGGTTGGCATGGCGATGCCAATCTCCAGCGTGAGAAGTTGTCTGAATATCCAACCTTCGGGCGCCGGAGGCGCCGCCCGTTTCTTCGGTATCAGGTGGCCGCCTTCGTCAATGTGCCTGCAGGCCGTATAGCTCCAGCGGCACTGCGGTTGATCGCGCAATGCCGCCAGTTGTCTCTCCAGTTTCTGCGGCGCCCATTCATCGTCTGAATCGAGAAAGGCAAGATAGCGGCCGGAGGCCGCTGCCGCCGCGGCATTGCGTACCAATGAAGGATTGCCGGAATGCGGCAGCCACACTATTCGCACCGCCGGAGCCGAAATGCCTCGCAAGTATCGATTGGTTTCTTCGTCCGAACCGTCGTCCGCGATAATCAATTCCCAGTCTGAATGGGTCTGATTCACAGCGGATTGAACTGCAAGCGCGAGGAATTTCGTGCGATTATAGGCTGGGATAATGATCGATACGCTTGCCATACGTCACTCGCGACTGGCGCAGAGCTCTCTATAGCCCCCTGCAATCCGATTCAATTCATCCAGCGTTGCATTGAAATCCGGCGCGCGGTTGGGCGGCGGCCTCGCCGGCACTTTCGGCGTGCGCGCAATCACACCGGCAATTGCGCTTACCTGCACGACCTCAGCAAGACCTTTGTCCATGAGCCCGGCGAACGGCCCGCGCGCTGCATCAAGCAGGAAAATCGCCGGAACACCGAATTCCGCGGCCTCGGCCGCAGAACCTGACGCGAGAGACACCAAGATGCTCATATGCCGCAGTAACGCAGGCAGCGGCAGCAACGAGGCTTGTTCAAGCACGACGTTGGCCATGCGCAGCGACAGCAAACCCGCGTATTCCACGTCCTGCAGTGGGGACGACGCGGGATGCCGCCGAATCCACCAACGCCAGGAAGCGGGAGCTGTCTTGATCTGCTCGGCGAGAGCCTCCCATTGGGCGCGATGACCGCTGATCGGCTGAAGCGCGATTAAGATCTCCCGCTCGAAGATTGCGCCGGCGCCGACGCCTTCAAATTTGCCGTCCCAGGCCGCGGCCGACGAATCAGAATTGCCCAGAAAAGGCGCAAGTTGTGTATGACCGCCGTGCAGGCTACGGTGCCATGGACGCTCGAGCCTGCTCGTCCATTCCCGTATCGCTGCGGCGTCCGTCTGGCTCCAATTCCAAAAAATCGCCGGCAACGATGCATATCCCGTTTTCGGCACCGCCGACCACCCATACGCCTTGTGTGCGCCCTCCTGTGCGCAATGCTGCAGATCTATGGACAGTATTCCCCGGCGCCGGCAGGCCAGCAGGAAAGCGTGGCCAAGGTTGGCATAGTAAGTAACGACAAAGGCGAGCGTCGGCCTCACGATTCGGATCACTCGTTCAAACTCCGTCGCAGTTGCCGCAACCACGTTCGCCGTGCGTACGAGGTGATCCCGATCAAGCGACGCGGAGTGAACGCCGTTGCGCTCGAGAAACTCGACCACGTCCTCACGGCCGGGCAATTCGATGGGAATCGTCCCGCTTGCATTGGGCTGATAACCGCGGCCCGCAACGAGATTGGCCGCGAACGTCGGGCGGTACCACGGCAACCGGCTGAGATCCCCGCTCTGCATTAAAAAAGAAGTCGAGCCGCGCTTTTCAAGCGCGTCAATCAGCGGTTCGCAGAAGCGATCGCGCCAGCTGCCGTCTACAAAATCGAGCGACACTCCGTCGCCAAGAAACATCGCATAGGCCGGCTTTGGACGAGCGACGAAATGCGCAAGGTCGTGCCGGCTGCGCCACACGTTTCGCAGCGGCCTCGCAATGCGCGCGAGAGAGCGGAAGGGAAACGGCCGTGGCTCCGGGCGTGGGCGGTCCGCATTCGCCCAGTACATGTCGAGATAGAGTTCCATTCGCGCCAGCGGCCATACTTCCAGGTCATCGCGCCGCCAGCGGACCACGGGAAATCGTTGCTCGATCTCATCGACAAGAGTCAGGTAGCGGCGATGAAAAAAGGGTTCCATCCGACAATCAGGCACTCGAGTACATCGAACCGGCTTCATGGCGCTTCCGAAAGCCCACTGCAGGATAGCGGACTCCCGCCATCAGTCTGTTTGACGAATCGAACAATACGTCGGCGGCCAGTTGCGACGGTGCGGCCTCCAACACCGTATCGAAGTTAGCCGCGGATGCCGTATCGCAGAAACGGAAATTTGTGGTCAGCAGAAATAGGAAGCCGCCCGGCTTCACACAGCGCGCAAGATCCGCGACGATCATCTCGAATTGTTCGAACAAAAAGCTGGGTGAACTGCATTGAGCATTGCCGGCCGTCAGATCGCCGCGACACAGCACCGCCAGACAGAAAATCGCGTCGAACGAGGCATCTGCTTCAGCTTCGACGCTTGCCGCGGTCCTGAACAGCATCTTCTGCGGCAATTCGTGCGGCATGCGCGACTGGCAATACGCTATGTTGCGGGGATCGATATCGATGCCTTCGATAACAGCCGTCGGAAAGTATTTACGCAGCGCGAACACCTCGTCGCCGCGCGAACACCCAAAGGACAACAGATGCGGATCCGAGGATTTCGCCAGCGAATCGGCGGCAAACTGAAACAGCCACGGGTAGCGATCGGGCAGCGTGTAGCTGTAGGTTTGGAACTGTCCAGGAATTGACAGAGGTGCCCCGCCGACGGGCTTGCTGCGGTCGCGCCCAAGTGCCTGTCGCCCCTTTTGCAGCACTTTCTTGATGCCCTCCAGTTTCGGGAACTTCATTTGGCACAAATGATAGTCGCACGCCGGCCATTCCGCACAGATCACGTTCCGAGCAGCGAACGCCGCAGCGTGGTTGCCCGAAGTCGTGTTAGGCTACCCGCCACGCCGATGCAACGAGCCAATACGATAGCTCCAGAATGAGCCCATGCGACCGGTACGCGCGCTAGTCATCGGAGCCGGTCCGGCCGCCAAGGCGATGCATCTCCCGGTGCTCGCGGGATTACGTGATGCCGGCCAAATTGAACTCGTAATCGTATGCGATATCGAGCATGAACGCGCAGATCAGGCGCTCCGTCAATTCGAATTCCGCGAGGCTTGCGGCGATCCCAGCGGCGCGCTGAAGCGCGCCGACATTGACGCAGTGTATATATTCGGCAGCGCCCAGTTGCACTATGAATTCGGCTCGGCCGCATTGCAAAACGGCAAACACCTGTTTGTCGAGAAGCCGGTCGCTCCCAGCTTCCAGCAAGCGTTGGCCCTGTGTGAGACGGCTCAGGCGCGTGGACTCATCGCCGTAGGCGGCCTCAACCGACGCTTCTACAAGTCCCTTGCCGCAGTCCGCGCACGGAATGGGAAAACGGGTTGGCGCTCGGTGGAAGTGATATTCCACAAGCCCGAACACGGCAAACCCGCTCCCTTTGGTGCGCGCAGTTGGCTGAGCGCCAACGGCATTCATGCGCTCGACGCCCTCGTATTTGCCATGGACGGTCTTCCGTCGCATCTCGCGGCAATCGCCGGGGATGCGGCATCCCCTGCATCCAATATCTTTTCGGCTGTCATGAGCTGGCCCGATGGGGCACAAGGCGCATTTCTATGCAACAACAATGCCGGTGCGCGCCGTGAAGAATACGTGTTTCATGGCGTGGCCGAGACCTATACCGTCGATGAAGATTCACTGACAATCGACAAGGACGGCGTCTCGACACGCACACCGATGGCGTCGCTCGGAGACGGGGTAGCCGCTGAGCACGAGGCATTTCTTCAAGGCATCCGCAGCGCTCAACCGCCCCTGCATAGTATTTGCGCGATCGCCCCGTCGCTTTACTTGGCAGAACTCATCGAAGGCGGATTCAGCGGCCGAGTGGAGATTCCAAAGGCGAATCACGGCCCCGCGATGCAAATGACGACGCGAGAATCCATACTGGTCGCCAATTGCACGGGCCATCATGCTGCACTGGCGCGCCTTCTGCCGCAATTCCCACTGGTCGCGCTCGAGCATGTGAACCGTTCCCCTGAGCAAAGGCCGGATATTCGAGCAGCAATTGTGGGCGGGGGGCCGCCGTTGGATCCGGGTATCTTTTCCAAGATTCCGAATCTTGGCGTCATCGGCATCATTGGTCTCTCCGTTGCGCGTCATAACCCTGAAACCTGGTTGGCACGCGGTGTTTCACTCGTGAACGCCAGCGAAGCCTATGCGGAGAGCGTGGCGGAATTTGCGCTGGCTCTCGCCATCCTCGGCCATCGACGCGCCTTCGGCTCGAATAGCGCAATGCGCGCAGGCGGATGGGGAACCGATCCCAGTATGGCGGGTTTTAGGGGCTGGCTGCATCGCACAGCGCGCGCCTTGCGTCCTGCCATCAGATCATTCGGCCTTGAACCGATTGCCGCAAGACTTTGGAAGCATTCTCAAATGGGAAAGTCCACGTCAGCTTCGGGGGTCAGCGCCGCGCGTGACCTAAACGGAGCCATCGTGGGACTCATTGGCTGGGGTGCCAACGCGCGGGCATTCGCGATCAGGCTCGTGCAGGCAGGGGCCCACGTACTGGTCTATTCGCAGCACGGCGCGGCGAGCGAGATTGCCGGGTGCGGCGCCGCTCCGGCATCGCTCGCCGCAGTGCTGGGCGCACAGATCGTGTCACTGCATCGCGGGCTCTCTGCGCGCACGCGGCATTTCCTTGGGTCAGCTGAACTTGCCCAACTGCGCCCGGGGACGGTGCTCATAAATGTGGCGCGCGGCGCCCTCATTGAACCCCAAGCGCTGATCCAACGCCTAAGCCGGGGCGACATCTTCGCCTGCCTCGACACGTATGAAGAAGAGCCGCTGCCCGCGTCGCACCCGCTGCGCAGGCTCAAAAACGTGTTCCTCACTTCACACATCGCCGGCGGATCACGCCAAATGCAGGCGGAAGCGGCCGACGAAGTGATCCGCAAGGTGATCGCTCACCTGAACGGCGACCCCCAAGATGCGATCAGCTACGACCGCCTGCGCAACATGACCTGAAGGATCGCCAGTGCGGACGGAGGACACCAGAAATCATCGCGAAATGAGCCGCAGTATTGGCGGCGCAACCAGTTCATCGAAGACGGGCGGCCGAAAATGCATGCAGTCGGTCCACAACGTGAAATCCGACAGCATAGGGGAACTCCTGTCGGCGTCGACTACGGACAGATGCGGAATGGATCGAAGCTGCGAGAAAAAGCGGCGCACGTCTGGGTCGTCGAATACCTGTTGCTTCCAACCATTGTATGGCGTTATCCAGACGATCGCCTGAAAGTGATTTCGAACTGAGAGATCCGCGAGTTCACGATACGCTGGCAACTTCAAGAATAGAAGCCGCTTTTCGGCATCAGATAATTGCGGCGGGCGGCAAGACTTGGCCTGGAGGTCCGCGGGACTTTTCATCTGCCACAGATATTCGACGTGTCCATCGGAGCCGTACATGAAATGAATCTGAGAGCCAAGGACATTTTGGCCCAGGTAATCGGTCAACGGCTGCGACGAGAAAAAAAACTTTCCGAGGAAGGACAGCCGGTTCTCGCCGCTGATCAACGGACTCTCGGTATCCAGCAGACTTGCATTCTTTCCGTTCGATACGATATCGATGGATTCTCCGGCGATGACCGTTGCGACCGGACAACCCGCGGCTATGAGGAATTTCAATCGACGCACGATCGACGTGATCTCGTCCCGAGGGGCCGCCAAATTGTAGAAGCGGTGCCCGCCAACGTTGTCCAAATCCTGCCCAGTCAATATATGTGCGCGTGAATCTCCAACGAAATAGGCGTCGTAGTCGATGCAGTGGCGCGATAGGAACTCGAGCTTATAGACACGCGAATTCGGCTGGAACGTCAGCTCACCGATTGGCGCATGAATGATCCGATAGGGATCGAGAATCATGTTGGCCGATATCAGGCAGGTGGCCGCGGCCACCGCCGCCAACACCAATGCTCGCAAGTACGCGCCCATTAGAATTGAAAATACAGGAAGGCCGACACCTTCTGCATTTGCGATAGCGCCGCTACCAGAAGAACACCCGCCAGGCCGGGAATGGCGTAGCGGTAGATTCGCGACGGCCTGTGGGAGGCATAAGCCCTTTCAACGCGCTCCGCAATCTGCCGGGTGTTGGGCATCGCCAATAGCAACACTGCGGCGGTGAGGAACCGCACCGTGAATTCCACGCGGTTCGGGGCGAACTGCAAATGCTGAAGCGCTCCCTCTGCAACGACCGCGGCCTGCGGGAACAGGTGCCGGAATCCTTGCCAAAATGCGCTTGTCCCGTCATGCACGGAAATTCCATTGAAGCCGGTGATGCCCTTCAAGAGGTTGAGTGCGCTTGGAACATCTTCGGCTCGAAAAAATATCCATGCAGCGGCAACGGCCAAGAACGTCACGGTACCCGAAACAAGCGTCCTCAGAAAAGACGCATTCCCTCTGTGAGGAAAGACAGAACGCCACGCGTGATTGATCATCAAATAGCAGCCATGCAGTCCGCCCCATATGAGAAAGGTATAATTCGCACCGTGCCACAATCCGCCCAGGAGCATTGTCGTCATGAGATTCACATAACGCCGAAGCTTCCCCTTGCGATTGCCTCCCAGCGGAAAATATAGATAATCGCGCAAAAATCGCGACAATGTCATATGCCAACGTTGCCAAAACTGAATGACGCTGGTGGACTTGTAGGGCGAGGCAAAATTGATTGGCAGATCAATGCCGAACAATTTTGCAATGCCGATCGCCATGTCCGAATAGCCGGAAAAATCAAAGTAAAGTTGGCATGTGAACGCCAACACGCCAACCCATGCCGCAACCAGCCGGATCGGCACACCAGCGTGCGCAGCCGCAAAGATGGGCGACACCATGTCTCCGAAGGGGTCTGCGATCAGGACTTTCTTCGCCAAACCGATGGTAAAAACCGTCAGTCCCACCCCGAAGCATCGCGCCGAGAAGCGGTACGGAGCCGCAGACTCGAATTGCGGCATCATCTCCGCATGGTGAAGGATGGGGCCGGCAATCAGATGCGGAAAGTAGCTGACGAACAGCAGGTAGTGGACGAAGCGGTACTCCTTGACAAGCCCTTTGCTTGCATCCGCAAGAAAAGCTATCTGCGTAAACGTAAAAAAGGAGATGCCGACCGGCAACGCGACATGCAAAAGAGGCAGATGGGTGTTGGCGATTTCGTTCGCCGACGAGGCAAAGAAATCTGCATATTTGTAGAAGCCCAGCAGAATCAGATTCACGGCAACTGCGACGATAAGTATCCAGCGGCCGCCGCTGCTTCCGGCGCGCTTCGCAATGGCGCGGCCGCAGAGGAAATTGAAGGCCACCGACCCGAGAAGCAGGGCGATGTACTTCGGCGACCAATATCCGTAGAACGCGATCGACGCCAAAGCCAGCCACGCCGCCGCCCAGACTCGATTCAGCCGGCCGAGAAAGAAGAATAGTGCCAGTGCGAGCGGCAGGAATCCCAGAACGAATGCGTAGCTGTTGAAAAGCATGAACTAGGATTCTGGTCGTGTATCCCAAATCGCCTCGAGTGCCGGCTCGGCGATCATCGCGCCAAGTTCGGAGAGGTGTTCGTCATCGCCATACAGCGGAGCGTCATTGCGCGCGATGGAGCACATACCGCCGGCGCAGAGCAAGTCCTGCGGTTTGAGGATTCGAAATTCGTATCGCTTTTGCAGCCGCGCAAAGATCGCCGCTGCGCTATGTTGCTGCGCCTCGTAGGCGGCACGGCTGATCCGAAATTCTCTGTTCAGGTGCAGCCGCCGTGCGGCGGCGAGCGCATAGGGAACGTTCACCATATTTTGCGGCGCATCATCGAGGAGAAAGACCCGCACGTGCTCGCGTTCCAGCGCGGCGAGAAGGCTGTCCAAGCCGCGCTCGAATACTGCGGCGTTGTCGAGCATGGAATGATTCTCAGGGCTTTGGGAATCCGTGAGCCGACGCGTATGTTTATCTTCGGTATAGGCGATCCAGTGGGAAGCCAATATCGCCGTACCGATGTGATTGCGGGCAATCCAGTTCAACACCGCTTCGGTGTGCCGTTTGCAAAGCTCACTACGGCCAAGACCACGGGCGTCAATCCAGGAGCGAAAGAGGCCCGACTCGGCGGTGGAGAAGTCGCGGACATGTACTCCCAGAAGCGGCGGGCATCCGCCCTGTTGCGCAAACATCGCCGACTCATGATGTCTCGCGTAGGCGGCATCGACCGCCGGCAAGATGGCCAGCGCGTGCGAATCGCCCCAGAGGAGCGCTTCAACAGGTGCGCTGTTGTCTCCGAGCTTGCAGGACGGCCCATGCGTGACGTCCTCGGGGGATGTATTTCTACACCGGTTCTGATCTGCGGTGTAGGGAGGAAACAGAGCGTGCTCGCGGGCGCTGTAGCGTCGCGGGTCCTCGGCGCGATGCAAGACGAAGGTGGCCACAATCAGTGCAACTCCCGACACGGCTGCCATGCCATACAGCATCGGCCGGCTCAGCAGCGCCTTGGGCCCCCGGAATGGTTGTTCCACATAGCGCCAAGACAGCGCTCCAAGCAGAAAGGTCGACGCCAGCAAAATGCAACGCTGGGAAACGGAGAGCGGATCGTATGCGTAGTACTCCGCGAGCACCAACAACGGCCAATGAAATAGATACAGCGAATAGGACCACAAGCCGATCCTCCGCATGACCGGGTTATCGAGCACATTGCCGACTGACAGGGTTCGATCGCATGAAGCGTAGAGGATCGCGATCGCACCGGCGCACGGAATGAGGGCCCATCCGCCGGGATAGGGCGTGTTGGCGCTGAGAAGCAGGTCGGCGCCGGCAATGAGCAACAATCCCAGCAGCGCAATCCCTGCCCGCACGCGGGCGCTACTCGGCGGCGCGAACCTCCCGACGGCCAACAGCGCGCCGGCCAGCAGTTCCCAGGCGCGGAACGGCGCCAGATAAAACGCGGCCGAAGGGTCAATATGGGTTCCGGCGACGCACAACACCAACGATGCCAAGGCCGTGGGCCAAAGAACCATCAGGTAGCGAGCTCGCATGAACCTCGAGATGCCGATCATCACCAGCGGAAAGAACAGGTAGAACTGCTCTTCTACTGCCAATGACCAAGTGTGTAATAGCACGATGCGAGCGGCGAATTCACCGCTGTAGCTGCCCACGTTTTGATAGAACGCGTAATTGGCGAGAAACGGAATGACATAGGCCGCCAATCGGGTCTCAGAATGCAGGTCGGGCGGAAAATAGATCTTGGAGGCCAGCACGAGAAATAGCGCATACATCAGGAAAAGAGCAGGCAGGATGCGCCGAATGCGCCGTTCATAAAAAGCAAGCAGCGAAAAGCCACGCGCTGCGATGTCTCTCTCGATGTGCGCCGCGATGAGAAAGCCGGAAATGACGAAGAACACATCAACGCCGACGAAACCACCGCGAAATCCCGGCACGAGGTAGTGATGGAACATGACCGAGAGCACAGCGAGCGCGCGCAGGCCATCGATATCGGCGCGATATACCTGACCGAGGCCCTGTTCTCGGCCGAGGCCGGCCATTATTCGCAATTCATCTTTTTCTCATCACGATCAGAAAATGATCGCCCATTCCACGGATCAACGGCCACCCGGAGACCTGCCGGTCGATGCGCCAAAGCTGCTCATGCAAACGGGGATATCGCTCGCGAATCCACGTCAAATACGGCGGCGGCGCAAATACGCAGAGGCCGCGGTAGTGCTCCAGGGTAAAATGCGGACGAAAGGCATGGTAGAACTCGCGTGGCGTGTAGTAGCGGGTCCAGATCGTGTGATTATTCATGCCGACCGGCACCACCTGGCGAGCAAAGCGCACCTTTGCCCTCGCCCACCGCCCGCGCCGCAGGTAGTGCGCGAGTTCCCACGGGCAATATCGGCCGATCACGGTGAATACCAGCCTGCCGCCCGGCATCAACAACCTCGCGCATTCGCGCGACACGTTGTTGAGATCCGGCACACAATTGAGTGGGCCGAGATTCGAATAAGCACCATCGTAGGCGCCTGTTTCGTCCAAGCGGTCCAATTCATGCGCGCCGATGTTGATGGCGCGCACGCGATCCACAACTCCCTGAGCGGCCGCGCGATCGCCGGTCCTATGTACCATCAACGGCGACCAATCTGTCGCCGTGACCCGATACCCCAGCCTCGCCAAATGCACTGCATCCAGTCCGGTACCGCAACCCAAATCAATCAGGTGCTCACCAGGCGAAAACGTGGCATCCAGCCAGCGCCACATCTCGCCTCGCATGTCTTGAATGAGGTCATTATTGCCGCGCGCGCCGTCGTAGTCCGCAGCGACGCTGTCAAACGCGTCTTGGGTGTTGCGAAGCTGCTGCGGCAGCGTCAATGCCGGGGTTGCTTCCCTTGAATCAACGGATTTATTCATGTGCATGGGATTAAAACACTTCAGCGCTACCATATCATTGGCGGTAGGGTACGAACACATATGACTACCAAGAACCGTCGAGCGGACCCCGACATTGAATCCGATCCATTTGCAGAGAAAGTCGCACCAACGTCGCGGAAGCCCTTGCAGCTGATGGGCGGACGCTTTCATTTCGAAAGCAATGGCCCTGAGCTGCTACGGCTGGTAGATGCAGCGTACGCGGGGCTGCCGCCCCATCGGTTTTCATCAAATCCCCCGGATTTTCACGTCAGGCTGATGATGACGCCGGGTTCGCCTCGACGCGGACCTGGGCCACCCATGGCTCGGCGGCAATTGGAACCTTCGCCCATTTCCATGCTCAGCGGCGTCGACCTTCTCGGCGGCGCCACCGAATCGTCCAGCTTTGTGGTCCTATCTCCCCGGCAGCGAAGTGCGCTCGTCTCCGTCTCGCGAGATATGCTGCGCTTCCCCTATCACACCCGCTATGAGTTGATCGAGTTTGCGGTCTTTACGCTTGCATCCCGCGCGCAACGACTTGTTCCCTTGCACGCTGCATGTGTTGGCTTGGACGGCCGCGGGATCCTGCTCATGGGTCCGAGCGGATCCGGCAAATCAACCGTTGCGTTGCAATGCTTGCTGGAAGGCTTCGATTTCCTCTCCGAGGACAGCGTGTTCGTCGCGCCGAATTCAATGCGGGCAACCGGCACCGCCAATTTCCTGCACGTTCGCGCAGACTCTCTGCGGTGGCTCGGCCGATCACGCACGCGCTCGATGATCCGCGAGTCGCCAATCATTCGCCGGCGCAGCGGGGTCGAGAAATTCGAGGTGGATCTGCGCGGCGGGAATTTTCATCTGGCCAAGGCGCCCCTCAAAATCATCGGCGTGGCGTTTCTCTCGTCGCGGCCGGCCGGCGCGGGCTCCCTGCTGCGGATGCTCTCCACAGCCGAGACGCTGGCCAGGTTGAAGGAGGAGCAAGCGTACGGCGCCGGCCTGCCGCAATGGCGCGCCTTCAGACCGAACTTGCTGCGCTTGGGAGGATTCGAGGTCCTGCGGGGCGCCCATCCGTCGGCGAGCGTCGAAGCGCTGCGATCAGTGCTCCTGCGGGGCGGCATTAAATCTCGCCGGTCGCCAAGGTAAAACTTTGCAAGAAATGGAAATCGGGGCGTCGCAGTGCAAAATCTCGGTGCAGCGGATTGCACAGCCGCGCAAGTTGCTGATAGTCATCGGCGGATAAGTAGGGGCGCAGACGCTCTCCCCAGGTGTCGCGGAAAATCGTCTCACAGAGGTAGGCGTGAGTCGCTTCGTCGAGCGGCCAAATGCGTTCGATCATGACCGTATGAGTCGTGATATTTCGCAGAGTCGCCTGTCGCAATATTCCCACCAGCGCCCTGACGGCCTTGAGATCATCCTCGTCAATATGGTAGCGATCCTGATAGTACCGGCGCACAGCGTCGTTGGTTGCCCGCTCGAGCCTGGCGTCCCAGGCAAAATACATATCTGGAAGCAGTGAACTTTGTCCGAGCGCCACGCGGCCGCCAGGACGCAACAGCGTCGCGAAGTGGATTGCCCCATCGACTGGATCAGCCAGGTGATTGATCGTATTCACGCACCAGATGAAATCGAAGCTCGCCGGTTCGAACATGGCATCGAATAGGTCCGCCTGGTGAATTTGTATTTCCGGCGGCACCAAAAGTCTCGCCGCCGCGACATGCGCCTCCGCGAGATCGACGCCGACCACCCGCGCTGATGGCGTGACCTCGCTCAGCAACCAATTCAGCGCATCGCCGGTCCCACACCCCGCATCAAGGACGTGCATCCCCGGCCGAAGATCCAGCCCCCTGATCAGCCGGCGCAGTTCCGGCTTCGCATATGCATTGAACTTGGACAACTTGTCCGCGTAGTCGCGTGCCGTGGTATCGCCCAGCAAGCCCGTGAGCGGCTTGTCAATGTCGACGCGCACCCCAGTCATTCTACGTTCGCGAACGCCGCGGAAATGGCGTGCATGACCGTTGGGCGTGTCTGGCGCGAGGCCAGCCAGCGCAAAATGCGGCGGCCTTGAGACATGCTCGACCATTCACCCTGCTTCGCCCAAGCCTGGGTCGTCTCGACATACTTTCTTTGTGCCATGTGCCCCGCATTGGGGCGTACGCGGCTTGCCGCATAGGCCAAGCATTCTGGAATTGATTGCGACCACTCAATGCCGGGAAAGGCTCTTACCCACAGGTACGAATAGGAAACTTCGACCAGGGATTTACGCGCCGCGAGTGCGCGCAGGAAGTAGGAACAGTCGTTCCTCAACGCAGCGAGAATGCGCCTGGGCACTCGGGATGGGTAGTATCGCGACATCAGCTCCAGCGGCGGGAAGGCCCACCACATGCGCGCATCAGGCGAGCCCGAGGCAGCAATTTCATTCCAATCCGACTCGCTCATGCGCGTGGATAGAAGTGCGATATCGTGGAGCTGCAGAATCCGCAAGCCCTGGAATGCCATCGAGCCGGCGGCGTGCAGCAGCAGGTGACGCATCAGTGAGCCCTTAGACGGATAGCCGTTCAAACCCGGGTGCGGCTGCAGCGGAAAGATGAATTCCGACGCATCGGTCAGGCGCCACGGCAATTTCTCGCAGATCCGTTCGTGCAGCTCGATCTTCAAACTGTTATTCGAATGTTCCCCGAACGCGGCGGGTGCATGTTCATCGACTTGGGTGAAAATCCGCTCCTTCCAGGTCACACCGGATTGGCAATATCCCAATGACACCAGCAATGCAGCCATGCGCTGCACATCGGCCGGTCGCACCAGCAGGTCGATATCGGCCATCGGCCTATCGCCGGCCGCATATAAGCCCAGGTCATGAAGCGCTGCGCCCTTCAATGCGGTTGCAGCGACACCCGCCTCTCGCGCCTTTTGGTCTATCGACCCGAGTAGCGCATGAAGCCTTGAGTGCCTCGCCGCCGTGTGAGCTCTTTGTTCCTCCAGAAAACTTGTCCATGCACTGGGTCCTTGCCATTGCAAAGAGCGCGACAGCAACGGCGAAATCCCATGCACCGCGGCGACAGCGCGCGCCATGGTCCACTCGTAGTCCGACCAATCGGGCGCGCAGGAAGTGGGATTCGCGAGTTCGCGCGCAAGCCTTTCGGTGACCTCGCACAGGGTTGGATGCAGTTCTGCGGGCGGCGGGACCAGCACTGCATTGGAAGCCGTCGCGTGCACAGTCATTTACCCGGTGGCCGCGGAGATTTCACTGGACGAGCGGTATTTCAGCTCGTCCATCAACAATTCCTGCCAGCGCCGCTCGATCGTGTGGGCTGCCCTACTGTGCTCAAGTGAGCCGGGAGCGGCCGTCTGCCACGTAATTTGATCGTGCAAGAGATTGCGCACAGCGCGATAGAAGTCGGAGGTGTACGTGCCCTGGAACATCATTTCCAGGTCGTTGCTCTCCTGCCAGTGCGTCTTGGCGCGCATTTGCGCCTTGACCAGATCATAGAATTTTGTGCCGGGTAAGGGGTAGGACACGCTCACGCCAATCTCGTCGGGCTGCGTGAACGCCAGTAAATCCCGAGTCGCCAGGATATCCTCGAGTTGTTCATCGATATACCCCAACTGAATGAAAAACCCGACGCGAATTCCGGCCGACTTCAGGCGCGCACGCGCGGTGAGGATTTCGCTCACCGTCGTGCCTTTATTCATGGCATCCAACACTTTTTGACTGCCGCTTTCCGCGCCGATCCACGCTTCTTTGCAGCCGGCATCGCGCAGCGCAAGCGCCATTCGTTCGCTGATCAGATCGGCGCGAGTTTGAATATTGAACGGAATCTGCGCATCAGCCGCTCGCGTGGCCGCGGCGAATTGGGTCACCCAATCAACACGAAATCCGAATATATCGTCCGCGAACCAAATGTGATCGGGATTGAATGTGCGCTTGAGATGGGCCATTTCAGCGGCGACTTCAAGCGGACTTCGCTGCAGGTACTGATTCCCCCAAATGGGCTTGGAGCACCAGGTGCACCGGAAGGAGCATCCGCGGGAGGCAGCCATGTTCAGGCTGAAATAGCCATGGGCCTTCATCCATAGCGAGCGATAACGATCCATGTCCACGAGATCCCAGGCCGCGAGACCCGCATCATGGGCCAGCGCCAATCCCTTGGTGCCGCTCGCCTTGACGACTTTGCCACCGCTCAAGGAAGCAACACCTGAAAGCCCACGCACGAGATTTTCGTTGTTCACATTCAGCTGTGCATCAAGCCTGGGCAGCAGTTCGAGAAGAGTCGACAGGCCCTCGCCGACCAAGGCCAAATCGGCACCCGCGCGAAGATAGGGTCCGGGCGCGTCGCTGACATCGGGGCCCGCGGCGATGACCCTAGCCCCGGCTCGCCGTGCTGAACCGATCATGTCGCAGGCTGCCCGGCGCATGGTCGCCAGGCACATCTTGCTCAGGAAATTGAAATTGTCCTCGTAGAACAGGACGAGCTGAGGTGCATCCGCCTCGAGCAACCGGTCGTACTCCTCGATCCCCTCGGCCAGCATGGCGTCGAAAAAGGAGACCTGGTGGCCGGCCTCGCGCAACAGGGACACCACCTGCAGTGTGGCGAGCGGCGGGTACGGCTTGGCGCGCGCGATCTGTTTTTGGTCCAGCCGCAAGAAATAGGAGTGGCAAACCAAGATCGAAAGCATCATATCTCCGTAGCGAACCTGAGCCTTCAGGGCGGGACCGTGTGGGGACAGCTGTGCGCATCAAATGAGCGCAGTTATATCCAGTGAGTGCCGGTGGCCGGAATTAAGGTTTAACGAAGCGTTCGATTCCGATATTTTCCTCAAAAAAGCCGGTGCGCATCGCAGGTAATACGGGAAATAACGCTAAAAGACAAGGAGTCTGCCAGTGCATTGACCAGCAAACTCGCCGCGGAGTTCCATGGGACCTTCCGGCTGGTCCTCGGGGCACTGGGAATAGGCTTGCTGGGGGTTTCGTTGGCCTCCAGTTCAATCACCGTTCAGTCAATTCCACGATTCGCGCGCTGACCTGGGTACCCTCGACAATGAGTTCACCCACGGAAATGGGCAGCTTAAATCGCCGGGGCCCGCAACTACCAGGGTTGACGTACAAAATGCCGTCCCGTTTTTCGACCAGGGGCTTGTGTGAATGGCCCGAAACAATCACCTGCACGCCCGCGGCATGCGGCTCGATGTCGAGTCGAGAGAGATCGTGGATGACGTAGACGAATGCGCCTCCGACTCGAATCATCTCCGTTTCCGGCAAATGGGCCGCCCACGCCTGCCCGTCATTATTGCCTCTGACGGCAATCAGCGGCGCGATCGTGGCAAGCTCATTGAGAATCCGGGCCGACCCGATGTCTCCGCCATGAATGATGTAATCGCAGCCGACTGCGAATGCTCGCGCTGCGGCCCTCATGAGCCCGTGTGTGTCTGACAGCAGTGCGACGCGCACGGTATTCACGAAACTTCACATAGCTTTGCGCTGCGCTGGCTCAACACGTCCTGGCACGCCCAGTAAAATTCCAGCGCATTGATCGATCCCATCAGGAGGTTACCCTATGATTCGTTTGCCTAAGATTCGCCTGCCGATGATTCGCTTGCCAACGATCGGCGCCTTGCTCCCGGCATTCTCGCTCGTCTTGTTGACGGGCGCGACAATCGGTGTTTCAGCCATTGCGGTCGCCGATGAACCACCCCCGCCCTCGACGACCCCGTCTCCGGAAAACGGTGCGGGGCGGCGCCACAATCCGGCACTCGCCGCATGCAAGCAGCAAGCGGACGATCAGAAGCTCGCGGCCGGCGATGCGCGGCGGGAATTCGTGAAGAACTGTATGAAATCCGCGCGAGCCGCGTCACCCTCGAGCTGACCCAAAAGAACTGCGGCGCGTTTTACCGCGCCGCAGTTCATATCAACCGATCACAGGGAAACTCAGCGCTCCCAATGACCTCGTTCGTGGTGCCAGTGCGGTCCGCGTTGTTCCCAGCGATCGGGAGCCCAGTGATAGCCGTGGCGCTCACCGACCCAACGGCCCCGCACCCACACATGATCGTGGCCGCGATAGTCCCAATAGCCGGGTGCCCAAACGAAGCCCGCGCGCGGCGGCGGCACCGTTTCAACGCGCAGCGGCGGTGGTGCGATATCGATGTCAATGGCGACTCCGGCCGATGCAATCGTGGGTACGCTCACCGCACTCGCAGCCATGCACAAACCCAGCAACAACGCCTTACGAGAAATTTTCATTAAACACTCCTTCTTTGATGTCGTTCGGCCACCCCAGCAACCAAACTTACTGCCCTAACGGCACCGGCATATGGTCCGTTGACCGCCCTGCCGCGCATGTAGGGCTGCAGCCCATTTTTCCGGCCGGCGGCAGGCTCCTAAGTCATTGAGAATCGGAAGAATATGGGGTCACTGCCTCAGCCTTAAGAGTTGGTAATGTCTTCACGCTGCGAATCACCGGCAGCCGCCAGGCAACGCAAGCCAACGCCAGCGCCGTGACGCCGGAAAATCCCAAGGCTGCACGCAATCCCACGTGTTCGCCCAGCCAACCGCCGAGCAGAGCCCCCGGTCCCGCGGGCAGCAAAATCAGCCAGCGCATGGTGCTCGTCATCCGTCCTAGCATGGGCGCCGGCGTGACCGACTGGCGCAGCGACAGGAAATTGATGAAAATGAAAATCGCGCCGACACCGTACATCATCAGCATGGTTGCATACGCGAAAACACCGAAGATATTGGCCGGCGCTACGGCAAGCAGCAGCCAGCCGCTGCCGGAAACCGCAAACCCCAATACCAGCGTCGGACCGGGACCCAGGCGCCGCACCACCCGATGTCCGTTCGCACTGGCAAACACCGTGCCTAACCCTAACGCAACATAGCTCAAGCCGACGCCGCGCTCGGAAAGCCCAAGCTCGTGAATGGCGAACAGGATCTGCACGACCGTGGCGGCCTGGCTGCACATTTGCCAGATGCCAACGCACGAGGCCATCGTCACCAGAAGCTTGTGGCCCCGTACAAAATCCAAGCCTTCACGCATGGCCGACCAGAAGGCGCGGTGCACCTTGCTGGGCGTTTCCCGCACCGGCACACCGCGAAGAATGGAGGCGGATATCAGCAAAAAGCCTGCATCCGCAAGCAGCGCGATGGGCGCACCCGTCAGTTTGATCAATGCACCGGCGGCGGCAGGCCCTGTCACCTCGGCCGTCGCCGTCGCGAGCGCATTCTTGGCGTGCGCCTCCACCAAACGCTGCCGGGGAACAATTTGCGTCAATACGATTTGCGCCGCGCTGCCGGCGGTGGTATTTACCGCACCGATCAGAAACCCGACGATGTAGAGCCAGGGCATCGATAGCCAACCGAGCCACCAGGCTACCGGCACCGTCGCTACGCCCAAGGCGATCGACATTTCACCGATGATATACACCGGCAATTTTCTCACCCGATCCAGCACCACGCCCGTCGGCAGAGAGAACAATACGAAGGGCAGAATTTCCATCGCCGTCAGCAGACCCATTTGCGTCGGCGCAGCATGCATCAGCACGGCCGCGGTCAGCGGCACGGCGAGCAAAGTCACTTGGCCGCCGAAGGAGGACATGAGTATGGAGGTCCAGAGCCTGCGATAGGTTCTATCGCGCAGAAGATCGGTCGGCGAGAGCGAGAATCGATTCAGCCACCAATCCGGCAGCCATGCGCGAAGAGTTCCTCTATTCACGTGTCGTACCTGCCGATGCAAGCGCGGCACCGATGCTCACGGCGATCGAAGCCAACAGCCTGGGCAAGGCCTCACTCACCTATCATTTTGGCCGTAAGCCACCATAGCGATCGGCTCCTCGGAGTCCTCCGTCTCGCCGAGGAATCCGCCGCTTTGATGCGCCCAGAGCCGTGCATAAAGGCCCTTCTGCGCCAACAGCGAGTAGTGATTGCCTTCCTCGACGATGCGGCCTTTGTCCAAGACGATCAAGCGATCCATCGCGGCGATGGTCGACAAGCGATGCGCAATGGCCATGACCGTCTTGCCCTCCATCAACCGGTAAAGGCTTTGTTGAATGGCGGCTTCGACTTCGCTGTCGAGGGCGCTGGTTGCTTCATCCAACAAGAGGATTGGCGCGTCCTTGAGCATCACTCGCGCAATCGCAATCCTTTGGCGCTGGCCGCCGCTGAGCTTCACGCCCCGCTCACCCACATGCGCCTGGTACCCCATTCGGTGCTTCGGGTCGGTCAAAGTGACAATGAAATCGTGCGCCTCGGCCCGCTTTGCGGCCGCGATCATCTGCGCGTCGCTCGCATCCGGACGCCCATAGAGAATGTTGTCGCGAACCGAGCGGTGCAATAAAGACGT